>NZ_RJVJ01000002.1:325000-650000 GCF_003751605.1 Kitasatospora cineracea | reverse complement strand
GCGCACGCGCTGCTGCACTGGATGGCGACCACCGTCCGCTACCGCCCCGAGGCGGTGCCGCTGCCCCGGGCCCGCTGAGCCGACCCGCCGCCGCGCCGCCGGCACGACCCGTCGCACCGCCGGCACGACCCGCCGCACCGCCGGCACGACCCGTCGCGCCGGTGGCCGGAACCGGGCGGGTGGAGACCCGCGTCACCCCTGGTGAACGGGCACGGGAGGTTGCCCGCCGCGACGGAGGGCAGGAAAAGGCCATGGGAATCGTCAGCTGGATCATCCTCGGGCTCCTCGCCGGAGCCGTTGCCAAGCTCCTGCTGCCCGGCAAGGACCCGGGCGGCATCATCGTCACCACCCTGATCGGCATCGCCGGTTCCTTCATCGGCGGGTGGCTGTCCTCGAAGATCCTGCACAAGTCGGTGAACGTGCACTTCTTCGACCTGCCGACCTGGATCTCCGCGATCGCGGGCGCACTCGTCCTGCTGATCGCCTACCGGCTGGTGTTCGGCAAGTCCCGTGACTGACCGGGCCGTTCACGGCCCGCCCGGAGCCCCTGCCCCCGCTCGGCGCGGCGGCGGGGGCTCCGGCGCGTCCGGCCGCGGACTCCCCGACTGGTACCAAAGGCTGATTCACGGTCACCCATCGGGCGGGGTTCGCTCGATCGTGGGCGATTCGCGCTGCCGAACCTCCCCCGGGGGTCCAAGGTGGGAGCAGGACGCACCCGGACCCGCCGCGGCGCGCTGAGCGGCAGGCCACCTCGCAGCGAGGCGAACCAATCTTCTAGGCTCGCTCATCGGCCCCCTGTTACGGTGCCCGCCCGTGCCGAGGAACAGAAGACCGATGTCCCCGAGCCCCGGGCCGAGCCGGAGCCGTGGACCGAGCGAGGAGGACACAGTGTTGCCCAGCCCCAGGTCGTACCGTACGCCGCGACCGAGCCCGACCCCGGGCAGGAGCCGTTGGACGCCCGCCCCGCCGATACCGCCGAGTGCCCCGCGACCCGCCGGAGGTGAACGGTGAGTCCGCATACCGTGGCCCCCGAGCCGCATCCCACCGGGACGTCCGCCGCGGCGACCGCCGGAGCCCCCGCCACAATGGCCGCGGACACCACCGAACCACCCGCCACAGCGGCCGCGGACACCGCCGCCGCCACCGCAGCGGCGCCCCCCGCCGCCGAACTGCCCGCCACCACACCGGCGGTGACCCCGACCGCCGCCCTGCCCGGCCTGCCGCGCACCCTCGCCAGCCGGGCCCGCACCCTCACCGCGGCCGTCCGCAAGCGCTGCGCCGACCTGGCCCGGATCGAATCCCCCTCCGGTGACGCCCCCCGGCTCGACGCCCTCGCCGAAGAGCTCGCCGCCGGCTACGCCGCGACCGGGGCCACCGCCGTCCGGCACCCCTGCGAACACGGCGACCACCTCGTCCTCGACTGGCCCGGCCAGCAGGAGGACCTCCCGCACCTGCTGGTGGTCGGCCACCACGACACCGTCTGGCCGGTCGGCACCCTCGCCGACTGGCCGGTCGAGGAGCGCGACGGGCGGCTCAGCGGCCCCGGCATCCTCGACATGAAGGGCGGACTCGCGCTGCTGGAAGGCGCGTTCGCCCTGCTCGCCGACCTCGGGCAGCGCCCGCACCGCCCGGTCCGGATGGTGATCGTCTCGGACGAGGAGATCGGCAGCCCCGACGGCCGGGGCCTGGTCGAGCGCCACCTGCGCGGCGCCGCCGCCGTCCTCGGCCTCGAACCCGGCCACCCCGACGGCCGGCTGAAGACCGCCCGCCGCGGCTCCACCCGGGTCCGGCTCACCGTCACCGGGCGCGAGGCCCACGCCGGCCTCGACGCCGCCGACGGCCTCTCCGCGATCGACGAGCTGGTCGACCAGCTGATCGCCGTCCGCGGCCTGGCCCGCCAGCCCGGCACCGAGCTCAACACCGGCCGGATCGACGGCGGCACCCGCGCCAACGTCATCGCCGGGCACGCCGAGGCCGAACTCGGCCTGCGCTTCGCCACCACCGAGGCCCAGCGCCGCACCCTCGACACCCTCGCCCACCTCACCGCGACCCGCCCCGGCGCGGACGTCCGCACCGAGGTGCTGTCCAGCCGCCCGGCCTGGCCCGAACGCACCGGCAACCCGCTGCTGCGCCACGTCCGCTCGCTGGCCGCCGCCCTCGGCCAGCACCTCGACGGCGCCCCCGCCGGCGGGGCGGGCGACACCAACCTGGCCGGCGCGCGGGGCCTGCCCACCCTGGACGGCCTCGGCGCGGTCGGCGCCGGTCCGCACGCCCGCCACGAACACCTCCGGGTCGACCAGCTCGGCCCGCGGATCGCCCTGCTGGCCGCGCTGCTGGCGGTGCCGCTGCCGCGCCTGCGCGAACGCTGAGGGCCGACCGGAGGCGGCGGCCGACCGCACCAGGGGCCCGGGGGCACGTCCCCCGGGCCCCGGTCGTCGGCCGCCGCCTCCGGCTGTCCCCGGCCGCCGCCTCCGGCTGTCCCCGGTCACCGGGCCGGCTGTCCCGATCACCGGGTCCCGACCTCCTTGCCACCGCCCGGTCCCTGTGTACAGAATGGAACCGACCGAACGGTCAGTCGGGAGGTGGGCGATGGAGGCCAGCACGGAGGCGCAGTCGCGGTTCGAGGCGGTGGTCGCCGCGGACGCGCGGGTGGAGCCGCGCGACTGGATGCCGGAGGCGTACCGGGCGACGCTGGTGCGGCAGATCGCGCAGCACGCCCACTCGGAGATCATCGGCATGCAGCCGGAGGGCAACTGGCTGACCCGGGCGCCCTCGCTGCGGCGCAAGGCGATCCTGCTCGCCAAGGCGCAGGACGAGGCCGGGCACGGGCTGTACCTGTACGCGGCGGCCGAGACCCTCGGGGTGGACCGCGCGGAACTGACCGAGAAGCTGATCGACGGGCGGCAGAAGTACTCGTCGATCTTCAACTACCCGACGCTGACCTTCGCCGACGTCGGCGTGATCGGCTGGCTGGTGGACGGCGCGGCGATCTGCAACCAGGTGCCGCTGTGCCGGTGCAGCTACGGGCCGTACGCCCGGGCCATGGTGCGGATCTGCAAGGAGGAGTCCTTCCACCAGCGGCAGGGCTACGAGCTGCTGATGACGCTGATGGCCGGCACCGAGGCGCAGCGCGCCATGGTGCAGGACGCGGTGGACCGCTGGTGGTGGCCGTCGCTGATGATGTTCGGCCCGCCGGACGGGGCCTCGCCCAACAGCGAGCGCTCGATGGCCTGGCGGATCAAGCGGCACAGCAACGACGAACTGCGCCAGCGCTTCGTCGACATGACCGTCCCGCAGGCCGAGCACCTGGGCGTGGCGCTGCCCGACCCGGCGCTCGCCTGGAACGAGGAGCGCGGCAGCTGGGACTTCGGCGAGCCGGACTGGTCGGAGCTCCAGCAGGTGATCAAGGGCGGCGGCCCGTGCAACGCGCAGCGGATCGAGCGGCGGCGGGCGGCCCACGAGGACGGCGCCTGGGTGCGCGAGGCGTCCTCGGCGTACGCGGCCAAGCGGGCCGCACGGGAAGGGAGTTCGGGATGAGCGGGGAGCGGGCCTCCTGGCCGCTGTACGAGGTGTTCGTGCGGCCCCGGCGGGGGCTGAACCACGTGCACGTGGGGTCGCTGCACGCGGCGGACGACAAGATGGCGCTGCTCGCGGCGCGCGACCTGTACACCCGGCGCAACGAGGGGGTGAGCCTGTGGGTGGTCCGCTCGGACGCGATCACCGCGTCCAGCCCGGACGAGCAGGACCCGTTCTTCGCGCCGAGCGGCGACAAGGTGTACCGGCACCCGACGTTCTACCCGATCCCCGAGGACGTCCCGCACATCTGACGCACCGTCAACGAACTGGCAGGGAAGGCGACATGACCGACGAACACGTGTACCTCTCGCTGGCCGAGGCGGGCCCGGAGCCGGACGGCGAGGCCCGCTGGGCGTACGGCACGGGGTTCGCCGATCCGCTGCTGGGGGTGGACGCCGCGCCGCCGGCCGGGATCGACCCGGCCGACCTCGCCGCGTACTGCCTGATGCTGGGCGACGACGCGCTGGTGCTCTCCCAGCGGCTGATCCAGTGGATCACCCGGGCACCGGAGTTGGAGGAGGAGGTGGCGCTCGCCAACCTCGGCCTCGACCTGCTCGGCCAGGCCCGCCGACTGCTCACCCGGGCCGGACAGCTCGACGGCAGCGGCCGCGACGAGGACCGACTCGCCTACTGGCGCGAGGACTTCGACTACCGCAACGTGCGGCTGGTGGAGCTGGAGAACGGCGACTTCGCGCAGTGCGTGGTGCGGCTGCTGCTGTTCGCCACCGCCCGGGAGGAGCTGTACCGGCGGCTGGCCCACCACGCCGACCCGGTGCTGGCGGCCGTCGCGGCGCTCGGCGCCAAGGAGTTGGCGTACCACCGGGAGTACGCGAGCTCCTGGACGGTGCGGCTCGGCGACGGCACCGAGCAGTCGCACCGGCGGATGCTCGCCGCGCTGGAGGTGCTGTGGCCGTGGCTGGAGGAGCTGTTCACCCCGCACGAGGTCGAACTGCGGCTCGGCGTCGACCCGGCGGAGCTGCGCGCCCCCGTACTCGCCGCCCTGGAACGGGTGTTGGCCGAGGCGACGCTGCCCGTCCCCGAGACCGCGGGCCGGGCGTACGTGGACGGGCGGGCCGGGCGGCACGGGGTGCACACCGAGGCGCTGGGGCCGCTGCTCGCGGAGCTGCAGGTGGTGGCCCGGGCGCACCCGGGGGCGACGTGGTGAGCACCGTGTCGGAGCGGGCCCGGGAGGTCGCCGCCGCCGTGCCCGACCCCGAACTGCCCATGCTGACCCTGGCCGACCTGGGCGTGCTGGCCGACGTCGAGGAGGCCGACGGGGCGGTCACCGCCTGGCTGACGCCCACCTACTCGGGCTGCCCGGCCATCGCCGAGATGGCCGCCGACGTGTCCCGCCGGCTGCGGGCCGCCGGGTTCGACCGGGTCGAGGTGCGGCTGCGGATCGACCCGCCCTGGTCCAGCGACCGGATCAGCGCCGAGGGCCGCCGCAAGCTCGCTGCGGCCGGCATCGCCCCGCCGGTGCCCGGCGGGATGCGGCAGCCCGACCGGATGCTGCAACTCGGCCCCACCCGGCGGGTGGTGGCCTGCCCGCAGTGCGGGTCGGAGGACACCGAGGAACTCTCCCGGTTCGGCTCCACCGCCTGCAAGTCGCTGTGGCGGTGCCGCAGTTGCCGCGAACCCTTCGACCGGATCAAGGAGATCTGATGGCCGTCCGCCGCCCGCGGTTCCACCCGCTGCCGATCGGCACCCTGGAACGGCTCTGCGAGGACGCCGTCGCGGTCACCTTCGACGTCCCCGCCGACCTGGCCGAGGAGTACGCCTTCCGCCCCGGCCAGAGCCTGACCCTGCGCCGGATCGTCGACGGCGCCGACGAGCGCCGCTCCTACTCGCTCTGCTCCCCGGTCGGCGGACCGCTGCGGATCGCGGTGCGCGAAGTGCCCGGCGGGCTGTTCTCGCACTGGCTGGTCGGCGAGGCCGAGACCGGCGAGACCGTCGACGTGCTGCCCCCCTCCGGGGCGTTCACCGCCGACCCGGCCGTGCCCGGCGCGCACGTGCTGCTCGCGGCCGGCTCCGGCATCACCCCGATGCTCTCCATCGCGGGCTCCGTCCTGGCCGGCCACCCCGACTCCACGGTCACCCTGCTGTACGGCAACCGGCGCAGCGACACGGTGATGTTCGCCGACGAGCTGGCCGACCTCAAGGACCGCTACCTGGAACGCTTCCAGCTCGTCCACGTGCTCTCCCGGGAGACCCGCGACGCCGAACTGCTCAGCGGCCGCCTCGACCCCGAGCGGGTCGCCGCCCTGCTGACCGCCCTGGTCGACACCCCCGCCGTCGACCACTGGTGGCTGTGCGGCCCGTACGCGATGGTCACCGGCGCCAAGCAGCTGCTGGCCGAACTCGGCGTCCCCGCCGGGCGGGTGCACCAGGAGCTGTTCCACGCGGACGACGACGAGGACGGCATCGTCGAGCAGCGGCACCCCGAACCGGAACCGGACGCCGCCGCCAGCGAGGTCACCCTCGTCCTCGACGGCCGCGCCAGCACCCTGGCCCTGCCGCGCGACCGGGCCATCCTCGACGGCGCCCAACGGGCCCGCCCCGACCTGCCGTTCGCCTGCAAGGGCGGCGTCTGCGGCACCTGCCGGGCCCTGGTCTGCGAGGGCAAGGTCGAGATGCGGCGCAACTTCGCCCTGGAGGAGGCCGAACTGGCGGCCGGCTACGTCCTCACCTGCCAGGCCCGGCCGGTCTCCGACCGGGTGACGGTGGACTACGACCGGTAGCGGGAGGCGGGCGGGCGGCACGTCAGGGGCGGGCGGCGTCAGTTGCGGGCGGCCGCCGCGTCGATCAGCGCGGCGAGCTCGGCGGGCCGGCTGAACATCGGCCAGTGGCCGGCGTCCAGGTCGACGTACTCGATCCGCTCCATCCGGGACACCTCCGGGGCCGCGCCCGCCGCGACCCACCCCCGGACGTCCTCCGGCGACGCCTCCGCGCACAGCATCGTCACCGGCACGCCGTAGCGCCGCTCGTCCGCCAGCCGGACCGGCGCCAGCGCGACGTCCGCCGGGACGGGGACCGCGTTCGCGGCGATCCGGGCCCGCAGCTCCTCGTCCAGGTCGGCGCTGCTCGGCCCCTCGAACGACTCCCAGCCGGGGAACGTCACCACGCCGTCCCGGGGCGGGAACCACTCCGCGTACGGCTGCCCGTCCGCGTGCGGGAAGCCGTCCACCAGCACCAGCCCCGCGACGCCCCGCGGGCGGGCGTCCACCGCCATCCACCCCAGCGTGCAGGCCGCCGAGTGCGCCACCACCAGCGGCTCGCCCGCCGCCGCGTCCACGGCCGCCACCACGGCCGCCAACTGCTCCGCCAGGGTGGCCGAGGAACGGCCGTCGCCCTGGCCGGGCAGGGTCAGCGGCACCGGGCGGTGGCCGCGCTCGGCGAGCGCCGGGAGCACCGCGTCCCAGGCGCTGCCGTCCAGCCAGAGACCACCGATCAACAGGACGTCCATGAGGGGAACCCCTTTGCGCACAGGGGCCGCGGGCGTCGTGCGCCGCAGCCCGTTCGAGCAGGTCAGTGCCCATGCTAGGGAGGGTTCCGGACGAAATCCTTCCTGAATTCCCGGCCATCGGGAATCGGCCCGCCCGGGGTTCCCTAGGCTGTCGGACGTGCCGACCACAGGGACCGATCCGACCGACCCGACCAGCTCGACCAGTCCGACCGCCCGCGCGCTGCGCGCGCTGGAGATCCTCCGCGACCGGCCCGGGGTGACCTCGGAGCAGCTCGCCGAACGCCTCGGGGTCACCGACCGGGCCGCCCGCCGCTACGTGGCGGTCCTGCGCGAGGCCGGGGTGCCGGTGGAGTCCGAGCGCGGCCCGTACGGCGGCTACCGGCTCGGGCGCGGCGCCCGGCTGGCCCCGGTGGCCTTCACCCAGGAGGAGGCGCTCGGGCTGGTCATGGCGGTGCTGGACGGGCGGCCCGCCGCCACCGACCCGGACGACCTGGTCGGCTCCGCGCTCGGCAAGGTGGTCCGGGCCCTGCCCGAACCGATCGGACGGCAGGCCGCCGCCCTGCGGGCGCACGCCGCCGCCGCTCCCGACCCGTACCCGGCGCACCCCGACCCGGCCGTCGCCAGCACCCTGGTGGAGGCGATCGCGGCCCGCCGCCGGGCGGTGATCACCTACCGCGGCGCCGGCGGCAGCGAGTGGCGGGCGGAGGTCGACCCGTGGGCGGTGGTGGTGCGCCGCTCCCGCTGGTACCTGCTCTGCCACTCCCACCGGGCCGACGCCGTCCGCACCTACCGGATCGACCGGGTCCGCGCCGCCGAACGCACCACCGTGCCGTTCGACCCGCCCGACGGCCTCGACCCCGTCGCCGTCCTCGAACACCACCTCGGCACCGGCTGGGCGTTCCGCACCCGCGTCCTGTTCGACGCCCCGCTCGACCGGGTCGCCCCCTGGATCAGCCCCACCATGGGCCGCCTCGAACCGGCGGGCGAACGCTGCCTGCTGGAGGGCAGCACCCGCAACCCGGCGATGTACGCGGGCGAATGGCTGGCCGCCGTCCCGTTCCCGTTCCGCATCCTGGACGGCCCCGAACTCCGCGAGGCGGTGGCCGCGTTGGCCTCCCGCTTCGCTGCGGCAGCCGGGCCCGCGGGGGCATCGGACGTCCCGGGCCGAGCCGGGGAGCCGGGGGCCCCGGGCTGAGCCGCCGACCTCGGGCTGAGTCGGGGAGCTGGTGGCCCCGGGCTGAGCCGCAGACCGCCCGGTTGCGCTGTCGACCGCCCGGTTACGCTGTCGATCATGACGCAGGAGCAGCCGCCGGGCGAACCGGCCGACCGGGCACGGGAGTCGGCCGCCGGCCGGAGCCGGGAGCAGGACCGGCCGCAGCTCCCCGGGTGGGACGGCTCGCCCGAACTGCCCCGGCTGCTGGCCGAGTCGTTCGGCCTGCTGGACCAGCTCACCGGCGCCCGCCGGACCGGCCTGCTGGACGCCCTGGTGAGCCGGGCCGCCCGGCTGCCGCAGGCCCACCCGGCCGACCGGGCCCGGCTGGCGCCGCTGTACGCCGCCCAGTGGGAACGCGCCGTCGGCCTGCTCGGGGACGAACGGGCCGAGACCAGGCGGCTGGCCGCCCGGCTGCTGGAAGTGCTGCGCCCCGGCCGCCCGGAGGCGACCGCCGCACTGAAGGCCCGGGCGGAGGCCGAGCCGTCACCGCAGACGCTGGCCCGACTGCTCACGGCCGTCGGCGCGCAGGGCCCCGGGGAGCGGGCCGTCGCCTGGCTGCGGCCGTGGCTGGACCATCCCGGACCCGGGGTGCGGCTGGCCGCCGCCCTGGCCCTGCTGGCGCTGCCGGACGAGGGCGACGAGGGGGACGGGGGCGAGCGGCTCGGTGAGTCGGCGGCGCGGCTGGCGGGCGTGCCCGGGGCGTGGTGCGCGTCGCCGCACCCGCCCGCCGGGCCGTTCGGTCCCGCGCTGCGCGACCGTCCCCGGGCGGCGGACCGGTTCGTCGCCGTGCTGGCCGGGCGGTCCGGGCAGGCGGAGCGGCAGGTCGCGGTCGCGGTGGCCGCCGAGCAGTTGCGCCGCCGGCGCCGTCCCCCGGAGGTGCACTGGCGCACCGTGCTCGACGCGGGGGAGGGACACGGCTACCAGGTCCGGGAACTGCTGACCGGCGCCGGCCGGGCGGCCGCCCCGTACGCCGAGGAGCTGGCGCGCCTGGCCGAGACGGGGGAGGCCGGCTCCTGGGTCCGGGAAGGCGCCCTGGCGGCGCTGGTCCGGCTGGGCGACCGGCGGGCGCTGCCGCACTACCGGGACGGGTTCGGCGCCTACTGGGCACGGGACATCGGCGGGCCACCACCGGACTGGGCGCCGGACCTGCTCCCCACCGTGCGCGGGATTCTCGCCGCCGCGACGGGACCCCGGCCGTCCGAGGTCCTCGGCCTGACGGAGGCGCTGCGGGCGGCCCGGAGCTGGGGCGCTGCCGCCGCACCCGCCGTCCCGGAACTGGCCGCCCTGCTGGACGCCCCCGCCCCCACCGCCCGGGCGGCGGCCGAGGCGCTGGGCGAGATCGGCCCGCAAGCAGCTTGCACGGCAGGGGAGTTGGCCCGGCTCGCAACGGGCCGGCCGTGGCAGGGCGCGCAGAGCGCCGCCCGGGCGCACTGGCGGGTCACCGGCGACCCGGCCCTCGCGCTGGAGGTCGTCGGCGCCGCCGCCCGCGCCGGACTGGGCCGCCCCGTCTACCGCTACCTCGCCGAACTCGGCCCCCTGGCCGCCGGATCCGCCGAACCGGTGCGGGAACTGCTGGACGCGCCGGGCGAGTTCAGCCGGGTCGGCGCGGCCGAAGCCTGGTGGCGGATCACCGGCAACCCGGCCCCCGCCGTCCCCGCCCTGCTGCGCGCACTCGCCCCGCCGGCAGCCTTCGAGGCCGGACGGCCGACCATCGAGGCGGTCCGGGTCCTCGGCGAGATCGGCACCCCCGCCGCCGCCGGAGCCGCACCGCCGCTGCGGGCCGTGCTGGCGTCCGAGCGGAGGTACGGCACGACCATGGCCGTCGACGAGGAGCTGTGCGCGGCGGCACGGACGGCGCTGGAGCGGCTGGGGTGACGGGGGTGGGTTCCGGGGCCCTCAGGCCGTGGCGGGCTGCGGGGCGGGGTGCAGGAGGTGGAGCACCTCGTTGACCGCGGTGCGGCCCGCGCGGTTGGCGCCGACGGTGGAGGCGGAGGGGCCGTAGCCGAGCAGGTGGATGCGGGGGTCGTCGGCGACCCGGGTGCCGTCCATCCGGATGCCGCCGCCCGGGGTGCGCAGGCCGAGCGGGGCGAGGTGGGTGAGTTCGGCCCGGAAGCCGGTGGCCCAGACGATCGCGTCGACGGGCAGCTCCTCGTCGCCCCAGGCGACCCCGTGCTCGGTGAGGCGGTCGAACATCGGGCGGCGGTGCAGCACGCCCAGCTCCTCGGCGCGGCGGTAGGCGACGCTCGGGCCCAGGCCCGTCACCGAGACCACGCTGCGCACCGGCAGGCCGGCCCGGACCCGCTCGTCGACCCTGGCGACCACCTCGCGGCCGAACTCCTCGGTGAACGGCCCCTCGTGGAAGACCGGCGGGGTGCGCGTCACCCACACCGTCTCGGCGACCGCGCCGAGTTCGGAGAGCACCTGCACCGCGGAGGCGCCGCCGCCCACCACGACCACCCGCTGCCCGGCGAAGGCGGCCGGGCCGCGGTAGTCGGCGTAGTGCAGCTGGCGCCCGGCGAAGCGGCCCGGGTAGCGGGGGAGGAACGGGCGGGTCCAGGTGCCGGTGGCGTTCAGCAGGGCGCGGGTGGCCCAGCGGCCGGCGTCGGTCTCCACCAGCAGCCGCCCGTCCGGGCCGCCGTCGGGCCGGCCGTCGGGCCGCTCGCGCACGGCGAGCACCTTCACCGGGCGCAGCACCGGCAGCGCGTGCTTCGCCTCGTACGCGGCGAAGTAGCCGGGGACGGCGACCCGGGCCTCGGTGGCCGGGTCGGTGGCGGGGAGCTCGAAGTCCGGCAGGTCGTGGAAGCCGTGCACCGTCGCCATGGTGAGCGAGGGGGAACGGTGCGCCCAGGCCCCGCCGGGGGCGTCGTCCGCGTCCAGCACCACGAAGCCGGTGTGCGGGGCGAGGCCGCGGCGGCGCAGGTGGTAGGCGGCGGACAGGCCGGCCTGGCCCGCGCCGATCACCAGGGCGTCGACCTCGCGGACGGGGCCGTCCCCGCGGGTGCTTGCACGTTCAACAGTCACGCCGGTGAAACACCGGGGCGCGACCGGGTGTTCCCCGGCAGCAGGGAGCGGGTCGCGGCGGCCAGCCGGTCCGGGCCGTCCGGGCACAGGTCCAGGAACAGCCGGGGCTCGGTCAGCTCCAGTTCGATCAGCACCGGCGAGCCGTCCGCCAGCCGCACCAGGTCGACCCGGGCGTACAGCAGCTCGCCCGGCTCCGCGGCCACCGCCAGCACCCGCTCGGCGAGCGCCAGTTGGTCGGCGTCCGGCTCGCGCGCGACGTCCGCGAAGCCGCCGCCCAGCATCGGGCCGCGCCGCACCGCGTGGCTGAACTCCCCGCCCAGGTACAGCAGCGAGGTCTCGCCCTCGTCCTCCACCATCGCCAGGTACGGCTGCACCATCGCCGTCCGCCCCGCCGCCGTCAGCGCCGCGACCTGCGCCAGCGCCGCGGCCCGGTCGGCGGTGCGCACGGTGTCCCGGGCGCCGGAGGACACCGTCGGCTTGACCACCAGCTCCGGCCAGTCGACCGCCGCGACCGCGTCCACCGGATCGCCGGGCGCCACCCAGAGCGTCGGCACCACCGGCACCCCGGCGGCGGCCAGGGCGCGCAGGTACGTCTTGTCGGTGTTGCGCTCCAGCACCCGCGCCGGGTTGGCCAGCCGGGTCAGCGCGGAGGTCCGCCGGGTCCAGGCCAGGAACTCCTCGCGGTACAGGATGTAGTCCCAGACGCTGCGGATCAGCACCAGGTCGTACCCCGCCCAGTCCACCCCCGGGTCGTTCCAGAACACGGCCTCCGCACTCACCCCCGCCCGCGCGAACGCCGCCAGCACCGGCAGCACCTCCACGTCCTCCACCCCTCGGCAGGTGGCGTACGCGACCCTCGCGGGCCGGCGGACGGGCGGGTGCAGGGCGGTGCTCACGGAGGCTCCAGGCGTCGAGGGGGTCGGAGGGTGTCAGGGGTGCCGGGGAAGGCTGCGCAGTGAGCGTCGTACGGGGCCCTGACCAGTGTCAATCGTTATTTCGGACCGGCCGACGAGATGACCGCCCGAGTACCTGGACGCCTCCGGAACGTGACCGCCCGGGTGGCGGTCGGGAATTTCCCCGGAACGGCGGACGGTTCGGCACCGCGGAATTGACGGCCCGTCGGGGCCGGCGGAATTGTCAGTGGGGCGCCGTAGTGTGGGAACAACGCTGGAGGGGGCGCCGGAAAAGGCGCCGATAAGGGCGTGGGAAAAGGGGCGCAATCATGTCCGCGAACGCTGCTGCGAACGTTTCCGGGAACGTTTCCGCGAACAGGATCCACCACAAGGTCAACCACGTTTCGCTGGTGGTCGACAAGTCCGGTTCGATGCGCCGGCACGAGGCGCAACTCGTCCTGGTGGTGGACGAGTTCGTGAAGGGGCTCCAGGAGGAGTCCGACCGGCTCGGGCACGAGACCCGGATCAGCCTCTACGCCTTCGACCACGAAGTGCACAACCTGGTCTGGGACATGGACGTCAAGCACCTGCCGTCCCTGAAGGGCCTCTACGCGGTCGACAACGGGGCGACGGCGCTGATCGAGGCGGCCGTGAAGTCCGTCGACGACCTGAAGAACATCTGGGAGGGCTACGGGGAGCACTCCTTCCTCCAGGTCGTGGTCACCGACGGCGAGGAGAACGCCTCCGGCTACTCGGAGACCGGCACGATGCACACCCGGATGAAGGCCGCCGAGGGCTCCGCCGCGCTGCGCGGCTGGATGGACCGCATCCGCGGCGCGATGGCCGACCTCCCCGAGCACTGGACGTCGGCGATCCTGGTGCCCAACTCGCTGGCCAAGCGCACCGCCCAGGAGTACGGCTTCCCCGCGGGCAACATCGCCATCTGGGACGCCGACTCCAGCGGCGGCGTCGAGGAGGCCATCGGCACCGTCAAGACCGCCGCCACCAGCTTCCTGCGCGGCCGCGAGAAGGGCGTGCGCGGCACCCGGTCGCTGTTCACCATGGGGAAGGACCTGAGCGCGGACGACGTGAAGGCCAACCTCGACGCGCTGGACACCGCCGCCTACGCCCTCGTCCCGGTCGACCGGCAGGCCCCGATCCGGGAGTTCGTCACCGGCGCCGGGCACCCGTACCGGACGGGCTGCTCCTACTACGAGCTCTCCAAGCGGGAGAAGATCCAGGCCGCCAAGCAGATCGCCGTCGCCGAGAAGGACCCGGCCACCGGCCTGATGACCGGCCGGGTGTTCGCCGGCCCGGCCGCCCGCGGCCTGCTCGGCCTGCCCGCCGCGGAGAGCACCGTGAAGCCCGGCGACAACCCGTCGTACACCGTCTTCGTCCAGTCGACCTCCGTCAACCGCAAGCTGGTGCCGGGCACCCAGCTGCTCGTCATGCTGTAGCCGCCCGCCCGCCCGCCCGGGCGGCAGGCGGCAGGCCCCGGGCGGCGGACGTCCGGGGCCCGCGGCGGTGCCCGGGTCGGGTGGGGCGGGGGTGGGGTCAGGTGAGGGGCTCGATGACGGCGGCGGTGCCGTACGCGCAGACCTCCGTTCCGACGTCGGCGGCCTCGGTGACGTCGAAGCGCATCATCAGGACGGCGTTGCCGCCGCGGGCCCTGGTCTGTTCGACCAGGCGCTCCATGGCCTGGTTGCGGGTTTCGACCAGGGTCTTGGTGAGGCCCTTGAGTTCGCCGCCCATCAGGGACTTGAAGCCGGCGCCGATCTGCGAGCCGATGTGCCGGGAGCGCACGGTGAGGCCGAACACCTCGCCGATCACCCGGACCACCCGGTGTCCCGGCACGTCGTTCGTGGTCACCACCAGCACGCCGCCGGCCGGGTCCTGCCCGCCGCCGAAGTCGTTGAGTTCGCTCATGCCCCCAGCCTCCCGCCCGACCGGCCCGCCGCCCGCCCCGGCGCGCCGGGGAGCCGTGTTCCGCGCCCGCGCGCCACCGCCGGCGGGCACCGGATCACCGGAGCTGATGGACACCGGGCACCGGGTTTGTCAACCTTGTCGCATGGGCGAGCGAAACGATCAGCCACAGGGGCCGCACGCGGCGGAGGAGTCCGGCGCGCAGGAGATCGAGGCCACGGTGGTGCTGGGCCTGCGGATCACCGACTGGCCCGCGCTGCGGGCCGCCGCGCGGGCGGCCGTCGAGGAGTTGGAGTTCGACGGCATCGACCCCGAGGGCCAGCGGGCCCAACTGCTGCGCGAAGTCGCCGAGGACCCCAACGCGGCCCTCGGCGCGCTGCTCCACCCCGACCGGCTGGTGGCGTCGCTGCCCGGCATCGAGGCGCTCGGCGGCACCCTGGAGATCAGCGTCACCGACGACTTCGCCCCCGACTTCGCCGAACTGTTCCCGCTCGACGACGACGGCGACACCGGCGACTGGACCCTCACCCCGCGCACCGCCTGCCTGCTGCACACCCAGCTGATCAGCCTCTCCGACGCCGCCTACGAGGACCTCGACGACCACGGCGACGACCCCGTCACCGTCGCCGACGAAGGCGACTGGACGGTCTTCGGCCGCCTCCAGCAGCGCACCTGGAGCCTGCACCGCGGCTGGCGGCGCGCCTTCGCCCGGGCCTTCGACGACCTCGCCGACGACCTCGCCATCGGCGAGTGGCCGCTGCCCCGCTGCCCCGCCGAGGACGTCGCGCTGCGGCTGGCCCTGGCCGACGCCCGCGCCCTGCTCGGCGCCCAGCCCGAGTCGGTCGCCGACATGATGGGCGACCTGCCCGCCGACCTGTACGACTACGACTGGGACGGCTGCACGGACGAACTGTTCGGCGTCTACGGCCCGGACGAGGAGGACGGCGACCTCGACGCGGGCCAGCGGATCGACCAACTCCTCGCCGCCACCCACCCCGAGGGCTGGTTCCTCGACTACGAGGACGCCGAGGAACGCGACCCCGGCCGCGGTTACCGCCGCTGAACTGGCATGCTGAGGGGGTGAGCTCCCCCTTCGACCTCCCCCCTCAGCAGCCCGCCGCCCCCGCCGTGGGCGGGCACGCCGAGGACCGCGACACCCGCCCGCAGTACGTCCTGCCGCTGGTGGTCCGGCTGGAGCGGACCGACCCGCCCGCCCGCACCGACGCGCTGGAGACCTCGGCGCGCGCCGTCCTCACCCTGCTCGCCGACCCCCGGGTCACCGAGCCGGACGGCGAGTGGGCCGAGCGGGTCGCCGCCTGGGAGGACGCCCGGATCCGCAAGGTGGTCCGGCGCGCCCGCGGCGGCGAGTGGCGCAGGGCGGGCGAACTGCCCGGCATCACCGTCACCGGCGAGCACGGCGCCGAGGTGCGGGTCTTCCCGCCGATCCCGCTGGACGGCTGGCCCAAGGAACTCGCCAAGCTCCAGGTCTCCGGCACCGACCTCGACGACCCCGAACCGCCCGGCCCCGCCCCCGAGGGCCGCCCCGTGCTCTGGCTCAACCCCGACCTCGAGATGAGCGCCGGCAAGACCATGGCGCAGACCGGCCACGCCGCCCAGCTCGCCTGGTGGGAACTGGACGACGACCGGCGCGCCGAGTGGGCCGCCGACGGCTTCCCCCTCGCCGTCCGCACCGCCCCCGCCGCCGCCTGGCCCGCCCTCACCGACGGCCACCTCCCGGTGGTCCGCGACGCCGGCTTCACCGAGATCGCCCCCGGCAGCTGCACCGTCGCCGCCGACCACCCCGCGGTGCGCCTGCGGCGTCCGTGATGCGTCGCCCTGGCCCCGGTTGGGCGACGCAGCAGGTGGGGGCGCGCGTGTTCGTGGTGGCTGGGTGCCTTCGGGGAGTCGGCGGCCTTGTCGGCCTCGATGGGGCCGGTGGCGGTGCCGGGGCGGGTTGCGGCGCTGAGCGCGCGGGCGGAGGGGCGAGGTATTCGTAGCGGACGAGGAGCGTCGGTCTCCTCCGTCTGCAAGGACCACGACGACTTGCGGCACGGAGTGCGGCCGCTGCGGCACGCCGGTCCACGCGGTGGTGGGCCCGTGCGCTGCGGAGGTCGTTGTCCGCGCCGAGCGCGCCCCGCCGGTTCCGGGTTCATCGCGGCGCACGCGCACCCTGATGGCTCGGCCGGGCTGCTCATCGAACTGGCCGACGGGTGCGTGTACACCCTCCTCCCGGACGAGCTGCCCCGGCTCAAGGCCGATGTCCACCGGTCGCATCGGCCTGTCACCGCAGGGCATCAACGCCCGTCGGTGCCTTCGGAGCCGGGGTGCATGCGCCCGAAGAAGGCGTGAGCGGGATCGCCCCCGGCAGTGCCACTGTCCGTCGCCGACCGACCCGCCCTGCACGGGCGTTGACGGCCCGGTCCGCGCCTCCGGGGGGGCGTGCGGGAGATGGCGCTGGTTCATGGGGAGCCGAACCGGGCGGTCCTGGTTGTCGGGGCTGGGGGCGGGCGCGACCGGCGGATGAGTTCCTGAGTCAGCCGAGGTCGGCGAGGAGGAGGTCGAGGAGGCGTTCCTCCTCGACGCGCAGGGCGTGTTCGGCGAGGGCGGGGGAGAGGGCGGGGTCCCAGGGGGTGGGGGCGGGGGAGCCGGTGGTGAGGGGTGTGCCGTGGCCGTCGCGGACGGCGGCGAGGTAGGAGGGGGTGTCGTAGCGCCAGGGGGTGGCGCCGGGGAGACGCAGGACGGCGGTGGCGATGCGGACGCCGCCCCAGTCGAAGTCGCCGTGGTAGGCGAGGGGGGAGCCGGCGGCGGCGAGGGCGGTGAGCAGGACGCGGGCGGCGACCGAGGGGGTGCCCTCGACGCAGACCATGGGCGGGCAGTCGGGGCCGTACGTGTCGGCGGCGGCGGCCAGAATCGCGGGGTTCTCGCAGATGTGGACGGCGCGTCCGTCGAAGTCGAACGCCGGTGAGTATCTTGTGAGTTGACGGAGCGTCAGGAGACAGGGCTCGCCGTCCTCGCGGGCGGCGGCCAGCAGGCGTCCGGCCGGGCCGGTGGGGAGGGCGGGCAGGTTGAGGACCAGGACGCGGGAGGACAGTTCGTCCAGCGCCACGCCGGCCGAGGCCCAGGCGGCCCGGCGGCCCTCCGCGCCGTTCGGGAAGTCGGCGCCGGGGCTGAGGGCCCGGACGGCGGAGAGGGCGAGGGCGGAGAGCGGGCGGCCGTGGTCCAGGGCGTGGGCGTCGCCGAGGGAGCGGGCGGCGAGAACGGGGAGGGTGAGGCCCTCGGCGGGCAGGCGGGCGAGGACCCGGACGGTGTCGGCGGCGAGTCGCCGGGCGGTGGCCGGGTCGCCGCCGGAGAGCCGTTTGAGCAGCCCGGTGGCGGACAACCCGGCGCGCCAGGCGGCGAGTTCGGGGTGGCCGGTGACGGCGGGGCGGTCGAATTCGGCCAGAGCCCGCTGCCAGGCCGCGGCCGACGCGGCCTGCTCGGCGCGGCGGTCCACCACCGGGCCGGTCAGGGCGGTCACGGCGGCGGCGAGGCCGTCCGGGCTGGCGCCGCTGTCCCGGAGCACGGCGTCCACGGCGGCGAGGGAGACGGAGAGCGAGCGCCCGGGGCGGGCTGGGCGGCCCAGCAGACGGGCGACCGCGGCCCGTTGGGGTTCGCTCGCACCGGCCAGGGTGACGGTGCCGTCGAGGGTGTGCCCGTCCTCCAGGCGGCGGCGGGCGCGGTCGAGCAGCCAGGCGAGTTCGGGGCTGCCGAGCAGGCGGCACAGGCGGGGGAGGTCCATGGTCAGGTGAACAGGGTCTCGGGAGCGGGGTCGGCGGGGGCAGCGGGGAAGGCCGGGTCGGGGACCCGGGTGCGGTGGCGGCCGTCCCACTCCCAGCGGGTGACCAGGACGGCGGCGATCTCGTCGACCCGGGAGAGCTGGGCGACGGCCAGGCCGGGGACCTGGGGGTAGCAGCCCCACTCCCGTTCGGAGGTCATGACGACGTCGAGGTCGAAGGCGGCGAGCAGGCCGAGGGACTTGGCCCGGGAGTCGTCGTCGACGCCCGCGAATGCCTCGTCCAGGGTGACCAGGCGGGGGGCGTGCGGGCTGCCGGCCGAGGCGTAGTGGGAGGAGGCGGCCGCGAACAGCGGGAGCGAGACGGAGAGCACCCGTTCGCCGCCGGAGGCGGGACCGGTGGCGGACTGCCACTTGCCGTGCTGGTGGCGTTCGATGCCGAACTCGTGCCAGGACCGGTAGTCCAGGGCGGTGGTGAGGTGTTCGAGCCAGGTGCCGGAGGGGCTGTCGGTGCGGGCCCGGTCGATCTGGCCCTGGAGGAACTCGCCGAGGGCGGTGCGGTCGGCGTCCGTCCAGGCGTCGGAGGACTGGCGCAGCAGGCGTTGGCGGGCGGCGCCGAGGCCGGCGGGCGCGTTGCGGGCCGGGCGCCAGACCAGCCGGAGCAGCATGCCGGTGCTGGTCGGGCGGTCCTTCAACTCCTCGTTCATCCGCAGGACCTGCCGGTCGGCGGCGCCGACCAGTTCCTGCAGGGTGCCGGCCACCTCGGTGATCAGGTGGTTCTCCAGGATCTCCTGCTCGCGGGCGGAGAGCAGGTGCTGCCGGTCGGCGACCTCGGAGGTGAGGGCGACCGCCAGCTCGGGGACGGAGTGCTCCCGGCCCTGGAAGACCACGTCCACGACCAGGCCGTCGTCCAGCAGCCGGGCCGGGGCCGTGTGCCCGTGCCGGGACAGTGCGTCGGTGAGGTCCTTGTGCTCGTCCATGACCCGCTTCTGGACGCGTTCCCACGCGGGGTCGGAGTCGTCCACCGACTCCAGTTCGCGTTCGACCGAGCGGGCCAGCCGGACGGCGGGCTCGGGCGCCCACGAACCGGCGCCGGCGTCCAGCTCGGGCAGTGCGACGGCGAGCAGGCCGGTGGCGGCGAAGCGGCGCAGCGCCTCGATGGCCTCGGCGCGGGTGCGGGAGGTCTCCTCGATCTCCTCGCGGAGCCGTTCGCGCAGCGCGTCGGCGGCGGCCTGGGCTCGGTCGGCGGCCTTCTCGGCGCGGCGGGCGTCCTCCTCCGCTTCCTTGCACTCGTTCAACGCCAGGGACACCTCTGTGAGTTGGCGTTGCAGTTCGGCGACGGCGGCGCCGACCGTGGCGTCGAGGGCCTGGTGGCGTTCGCCTGCGGCGACGGCCTCCCGGGCCGCGGTGCGGGAGCGTTCGGCGAGTTCGGCGGCGTGTTCGGCGGCCCGGGTGTGCTCGCCGTCCTCGGCGGCCAGCGCGGCCCGGGCGGCCCGGGACTCGCGGACGGCGGGCCACAGGCCGGCCAGGGCCTCCCGGTAGCGGCCGAGGGCCTCGCGCACCTCGCGCAGCTCCTCCTCGGCGGCAGGAAGTCCCAACTCTTCGGAAAGAGAGTGGAGTTCGGCGACGGCCCGGTCGGCGGCGGCGGTGGCCCCGGCGACCGCCCGGTCGGCCGCCTCGCGGCGCTCGGCGGCGCGTGCGTACTCGCGGCGGGCCGCCGACACGGCGGCGTGCGCGCCGCGCAGGGCCGAGTCGTCCGGTAGGGCCGCCTGTTCGGCGGCGAGGGTGTCCAGGTCCGCTTCCAGTCGGGCGGAATCCGCCTCAAGGGAAGCCAACGTACCGTTGATATCGGCGAGTTCGGAGTCAATGGCGGCGAGTCGGGCGCGTCGGGCCTGTTCCCGGGCCCGCTCGCCGAGGTACTCGGCGGTCGGCTTCGACCAGGCGCCGGTGAGCGCGCCGAGGCGGAACCGCCCGTCGAGGGCGATCCAACTGCCGTCCCCGGGAAGCTCCTCGCCGGGATCGAGCAGGCCGATGCCGGCCAGCAGCCGGGCGACCAGCTCATCGGGGAGCGCGGCGGCGGCCGGGTCTTCGCGGTCCACGGCGGGGCGCAGGACGGCGGCCAGCGACCGGCCGGCCACCGGAGCGCCGACGGCCGCCAGCGTGTCCCGGGTGTCGGCGGCGGCCACCCTGCCGTCCGGGGCGACCCAGGCGTCGAGTAGCCCGGACGACTCCAAAGCCGCTTCCAGTGAAGACTTCTGACCATCCGTCATGCCGTCCGCGAAGTCGACCAGCCGCCACAGCGGCGCACCGGCCCGGCTCTGCCGGGCCTCCGGGGCGCGGGTGTACGGGGCGCGGGGGCCACTTCGGCCCCCGGCCCGGAGCTCCGCCCACTCGGCCCGCAGCGCGTCACGGCGTTCGGCCGCCGCGCCCCGTTCGGACTCCAACCGGGCCCGAAGCCGGGCGAGTTCGAAGCCGACGGCCTCCGCCGTCCGCTGCGCGACCGCCCGGGCCGGGTCCGGCCCGGCCAACGTCTCTACCCAGTGCGCCAGTTCGTCGAGCGTGCCTTCGGGATCGGCCGGCCGGACCAGGGCACAGCCGGCGAAGTGCGCGCCCACGGCCGCCAGGTAGTTCCGGCCGGCCTGCCCGGCGCCCTCCTCGGACTCGGCCCGCAGCTCGGCCCGGTGCGCCAGTTCGCCGTCCGACTCCGCCAAGAGGCGGCGGGCCGCGTCGAGTTCCCGCGCAGCCGACCGGGCGGTCGCCAACTGCCGTTCGGCCAGGACCACCGAGCGGAGCCGCCGCTCGACGGCATCGGCCGCGCCGCGCTGCGCCGCCTCCGGGGTGTCGCCCGCGGTGAGCGGGCCGTCGACCCGGTCGGCGTGCTCGCGGCCGATACCGGCCGCCGCGGCCTCCGCCCCGGCCGTGCCGGCGGCCGTCGCCAGGACGCGTTCGGCGGCCTCGGAGCGCGACTTCGCGGCGCCGAACCTGGCGGCGAACCTGGCCAGTTCGCCTTCGGCCCGGAGCCGGTCCGCCTCGGCCCGCTCGGCGGCCCGGGCCGTGCGGTCGGCCAGTTCGCGAGCCTGTTCCAACTCGTGCGCCCCCCGCATCTCCGGGCCGGCCCGCAGCACCTCGTTCCGGGCCTGTAGGCCGGCCCGCCGCCGCTCCAACTCCTCCAGCCGGTCCTCGGCCTCGGCGAGCGCGGTCCCCGCGGCCTCGAAGTCCTGTTGGGCGGTGTTGAGTTCGGCCCGCTGGGTCTCGTAGCGGGCGTGCTGGAGGCGCGGCGCGCGGGCCTTGCGCCGGGCCGCCACCCGGGCGTAGCGGCGGTAGTGCTGGAGGAAGCCGTTGGCGGCGCGCTCGGCGGCCACCATCACCGCCAGCTGCTCCTTCTCCTCGTCCAGCGAGCGGAACGCCTCGGCGACGTCGGCGACCACGGCCTGGTCCATCGGCGGCAGCGACTCGGTGAGGGCCAGCGAGAGCGCCTTCTCACTTGGGCGCTTGGACAGTTGGGGCTGCCGCAACTGCACCAGCAGGTCGACCAGGGCCGCGTACCGCTGCTCGCCCAGGCCGAACAGCGCCTCGTCCACCGCCCGCCGGTAGGCCCGGGCCGAGTCGTACAGCAGGCCGCGGCCGTCCAGGGCCTCAGCCAGCCGGTCGCGGCCGATCGCGGCGCCGGTGGAGTCGAGCAGCCGCAGTTCGGGGCCGACCCGCCGGTCGGTGACGAAGAACCAGTGCCGGGCGATGCCGCGACCGCTGACCGCCTTCAGGCCGCAGCCCAGGGTGGTGTAGCGCGCCGTGCCGTCCTCGTCGAGGCGGCCGAACTCGATCCAGGTGTAGCCGAGCCGCTCGGGGTGCGGGTGTTCGCCGCCGAGCAGGAGGTTCCACTCCATCCGCTTCTTCGGGTCGGCGTCCGGCTCCACCCGGTGCGGGGAGAGGTCGCCGTCCAGTAGGAAGGGCAGCGTCAGGGCCAGCACCTTCGACTTGCCGGTGCCGTTGTTGCCGCGCAGCAGCAGCCGGCCGTCGCGGAAGTGGAACTCCTCGACGTCGTAGTAGAAGAGGTCGACCAGGCCGACCCGCAGCGGCTGCCAGCGGGTGCGGCCGGGCAGCGGCAGCGCCGTCCCGGCGGTCGTGCTCATCAGATTCTCTTCCCCTTCGTGCTCTTCGGTGCGGCGCCCTTCCTCGGGGCGCTCTTCCCCGCCGCGCTGCGGGGAGCGCGCCGGCCCGGCTCCAGCAGGATCGTCTCGCCGACCCGGTACCGGTCCAGGGCCGGGCGGGCCCGGACGGCCGGGGTGCCGTCCGCGGCCGCGACCCGTTCCAGCAGGCCGAGGGCGGCCAGCCGGTCCACGGCCTGCTCGGCCAGTTCGGCCTCGGCACCCGGTTCGGTCGCGCTGCGCCGCCAGAACCCGGCGTGCTCCAGCGCCCAGCCCGCCACCCGCCGGTGCAGCTCCGGCAGCGGGACGGTCGCCCCGCTGCCCGCCAGGTGCTCGGCGAGCAGCAGCGCGACGTGGCCGTCGGTGCCCTGCTCGGGCATCCGCAGGTCCGTCAGGTCGTCGTCCGGGTCGACCATCGCGATGCCCTCGGCCCGCACCTCCGGTACCAGCCCGGTGAGTTCGCCGATCCGCCGGGTCAACGCGCCGCGCTGCGAGGCGAGGTAGCCGCTCTCGGCCTCGGACAGCCCGTCCAGGTAGAGCACCGGGTCGTCCAGCAGCCGCCGGGTCAGCGAGTGCCGCAGCGCCCGGTTGCGCAGGTCGTCGCTGTCCGGCAGCACTTCGGCGTCGAGTTCGGCGAGGCGCTGCGCGAAGCCCTCCGCGCGGACGGTGCTCGGGCCGCGCCGGGAGACCAGCAGCCCGGCCAGCACCCGGCGGTCGACGTCGTACAGGGCGTCCCCGGAGGACTTGAGGAACGCCTCCTCGTCGCCCGCGATCTTGGCCAGCGCGCCCCAGCCCAGCAGCAGCCGGACCACCGCCACCAGGTCGGCGCGCTCCTCGCGGTCGGCCATGGCGAAGACGACCCCGCGCGTTCCAGCGCGGGGTCCGCCGCGGCGAGCACCACCTGTTCCGCCAGCCTGCCGAGCGCGATCTGCTGCTCGGCGCGCTCCAGCGCGGCCAGGCACAGGCAGAACAGGACGTAGCGGCGCCGGGAGAACGGCAGTCCGGTGCGCTGGTCCCGGGCCGGGTGGGTGGGGTCGTCGCTCCGGCCCGGGGTGCGGCGCAGCCGGGCCACCTCGGAGTCCACCAGCAGCGGCCAGCCCGTGTTGCGCTCGAACCAGGTGCGGAGCTCCGTCGCGTGCTGCCGGACCAGCCGGAAGTCGTCGGCGTGGGAACCGCCGGCCCGCAGCAACGGCCGCTTCAGCAGCGCCCGCGCGGCCCGTCGCACCTCCTGCGCCCGCTGTGCGGCCAGGGCGTCGCCGAGGCGGTCGTCAGGCACGGTCGTCCTCCAGTGACTCGGACGCGGACGGCCCTTCGTGCGCGGGTGCGAGGTCGATGATCTCGACCAGGTGCTCCGGGCCCCGCAGCGTGCCGTCCAGGGTGTCGATCTCGGCGGTTCCGTTGCCGGGCAGCCTGGTCAGCCTGATCTCCATCGTCCCGTCGTTGGTGGTGGCCGAGACCGAATCGGTGCCCGGGCGCCAGGCCGACAGCGCGTCGCCGAGGAGCAGCAGGAACAGCCGGAAGGCGTCCCGGTCGAGCTCGCCGAGGTCGCTCAGGCGCACCTCGCCCCCGGTGGCCAGCCGGGCGCGGGCGGCGGCGGTCTGTTCGGCCTGCTTGCGGGCCAGCTCGGCCAGGTACGTCTTGGCCTCGCCGCGGTCCTGCACGGCCCGGGCCCGGCCGCGCCGCTCGTACGAACCGGTGCGCCGCAGCTGCGGGCTGATCCGCACACCGGGGGCGTCGTACCAGGACGCCGAGGCGGACACCGGGTCGGCCTCCCGTTCGGCCAGCGCCTCCTGGTCGATCGTCAGGTGGCGGGCCGAGTACAGGCCGAAGGCGGAGCGCCACAGCCGGTGGCGGGCGTCGTCGTCCGGGGCTTCGGCGAACCAGCGGGCCAGCTCCCGGAAGTCGGCGGAGCGGTCCGAGCGGCCGGCCCTGCGCTCGTTCAGCGCCTGGACCACCGCCAGGAGTTGGGGGACCGCCTGGCGAGCGGCCGAACGCAGCAGCTTGGCCTGTGAGGAACGCCCCGGCCTGCTCAGGAACCAGGCCCGCAGCCCGTCCCAGCGCCCCTGCCAGCGGGCCTCGGCGGCGGCCAGCGCCTCGGCCGCGGCGTCCGGTGCCGCGTCCTCGGCCTCGCGCTCGGCCGCCAGCCGCAGCAGCGGGCCGACCGGCCCCTCCGGCGGGGCGTCCAACTCCTCCAGCAGTTCGGCGATCTCGGCGCCCCGGGTGACCAGGTCCGCGATGAACCGTTCCAGGTAGTCGATCAGCCGCTGCTTGTAGGCGAGGAACACCTCGACCTCGGCCTCGTGCAGGTCGACCGTCCGCTGCAGCGACCCCATGAAGGCGCGGGCGTTCTCGGCGAGCCCCGAGAAGCGCTCCACCAGCGCCAGCAGCGCCAGGTGCACCACGGCCGGATCGGGTTCGGGCCGCCGGGCGAGGGCCAGCACGGCCCGGAGCTGGGCCGCGATGTCGGCCAGCGCGACGGCCTGCAGCTCACCGCGCCGCCCCAGTGCCCCGTCGTACGCGGCCAGTGCCTCCTCGACGGCCTCGCCCTCACGGGTCAACTGGTAGATGCTGCGGGCCCGGTAGAAGTCCTCCAGCGCGGTGACCCGGCCGGTGTCCGGATCGGCCCGCAGGTTCTTCCACCTGGCGAGCTGCACCAGCGCGGCCGCGACCACGTCGAGCGGCGGCCGGCCCTCCGGCGGCAGTCCCAGGTGCACGTCCTCCGGGCGCAGGTGGACGGTGAACTCCTGCTTGGCCCGGACGAACACGCCCATCACCTGCCGGTACAGCGCGCTGTTCGCCGCGCTCAGGTGCGCGAACGGCCGGTACGGCTCCTCCCGATCACCTTCGTCGGCGGGTGCTCCCCCCGCACGCGGGTCGTTCTCGCTGGTCACACCCGCCATTGTGTCGGACGGGTGAGCCGGGGTGGCCGGATTCGCCGAAACCGGACCGCCCACCCGCCGGGGCGCCTCGCGGAGTGCGGCAACCCGTACGTTGAGAGGAGACAGGAAGGAGCTGTTGATGAGCGTCGATGCGGTCATGCACACCGAGTTCCCCGCAGGCTACGTGGTCTTCTTCGGTACCGACGGGAAGGTACTCATGACCCCGCGGAGTGAAGAGCACTCCCGCACGATCAGGTCGATGCACATCGATTCCCTGACCCTCGGCCGACACGCGAAGGTCATCTCCGACGTGTACATCGACTTCCCGGCCGACGAGAACTCCGCCCCCGATTTCGCGATCGTGCGGGAGGGCGCACAGCGAGAGGGCAAACGCTACGGCTTCGAGGACGTGCTGCTGATCGCCGAGGTGGTGTCGGTCTCCTCCGCGCGCAAGGACTACGACGACTGCACCGCGAAGTACGGCCGCTACGGCATCCCCGTCTACATGGTGGTCGACCCGTACGCGGCCGAGGTCGTCGTCCACACCCGGCCCACCGGCTCCGGCTACATCGCCGCCCACACCCACCAGTACGGCTCGGGCAAGCTACCGATCGAACTGGCCGACGGCCGCACCTACACCCTCGACCTGGACGAGCTGCCCCGGCCCGAGGTCGACGCCCGCTGACCGCGCGGGCGGGGCCTTCCGGAGCGGGTGCCCGGTCGGCAGTCGACGGCGAGGGGCTCGCCGCGGGAGTCGACCGGGGTGTGCACGCCGGGGGCCGCCGAGAGGCGGGAGCCCTTGCACCGCGTCCGAAGGCGCTTGCCGTGGCTGCCCGGGTGCATGTGCCCGAGCGGGGCGTGAGCGAGATCGCCCCCGGCAGCTGCACCGTCGCCGCCGAGGCCGGCACGCGCCGCTGACCCGCCCCGCCCCGCGCCTGCGGCGCCCGTGCGGCAGCGCCCCTCTCCGACGCGACGCGGCGGCGCATCGGGTCAAGGCCGTACGTCCGGCGGGTGCGGGTGCTCCGGCAGGCCCCCCGGAGGGAGGAGGGGAGGCGCTCCCGCTGCCGGGGACGGTGGGAAGGCGTCCTCGCGACCGTGCCGCACCGCTCCCGGCCCGTCCGTCGGAGGGGCGCGCCGGCCAGGGCGGTGCGCACGAGTCCGGTCGGCCACTGCGGCTGACGGTCTGTCGTGCCGCGCCTGCAGATCAACGGCCCGGTTACACCGACGACTTGTCCGTCCGGCGGTCAGTCGCCCGGGTGCGCCATCGCGTCGATGGCGATCGCGGCGGCCAGGACGGTGGCGTGGTCGGTGTCCGGGCCGATCTCCAGGCCGTAGGTGTCGCGCAGGCGGAACCACTTCTTCGACACCTCGGCGACCTTGGTGCCGTCGCGTTCGATCGTGTACTCGTGGTCGAGGACGTTGCCGTGGACGGCGAGGTCGGGGCCGTCGGCCTGTTCGATGTGCCAGCGGTCGCGGAGGGGGTTGATCAGGGCCTTCTTGACCATGGCGATGCGGTGGCCGTCGGCGTCCTCGATCTCCATCGTGTCCTTGACGCGCAGGGCGCGGCCCTGGACGGTGGCGACGCGGTGGCCGGCGCGGTCCTCGATGTGGAAGGTCTTGCGCAGGCGCATGGCCTTGCCGTCGACCTTGTAGACGTGGTCGCCGGAGTCGTCGTCGATCCAGTAGTCGTCGCCGATGGCGAGGACCTTCTGGCGCATCCGGTAGCGGGTGACCCCGTCCCCGTGGTCGAAAGCGCGGTTGGCCTGGCGGCGGGCCCGTCGTTCCTCGAACATCCCGGTGTCCTCTCCTCGCGGTGCGGCGGTGCGGCGGTGCGGCGGACGCCGCGCCGCTGTCGGGTGCGCCGTCCGTGGGCCTTTCGTACCGCCGCCCGGGCGAGGACGCATCTTTTCGTCAGGGTCCTGCGGCCCTACCGGACCGGTGGGGCCGCAGGTAGCTTCGGCTCCGGAACCCCTGGTGGCGGGCGCCCCGCCCGCGACCGGGACGGCGCGCCCGAACCGGGCCCGTCCACCGGGAGGCGGCCCCGCCACCGGAAGAACGCACGAGACAGGAGAGGAAGCAGCGAGATGTCGCCGACCGCCGACGGACCGGACCGCCGCGCGCAGGGACGGTGGTGGTCGAAGCCGTGGGTGCTGCCGGTGGCGGCGATGGCGCTGGTGGCGACGGGGGACGCGCTGCTGGGGGTGAACCTCGGGCTGCTCCCGCTGTTCGCGATCGGCCCGGCGCTGGCCGCCGGACGGGGGACGCCGCGGACGGTGCTGGGGTCGGCGGCGCTGGGCCTGGTCCTGGTGCTCCTGCTGGCGGTGTACGACGGGGTGTGGGGGCACACCAGGGTGCTGGTGGCGCTGACGGGAGTGGCGCTCACGGCACTGGCGGCGTGCTGGGTGTCGGTGGCCAGGATCAGGGCGGAACGGGAGCTGGTGGACGTCCGGGCGGTCGCGGAGACGGTGCAGAACGTGCTGATGCCGCCGCTGCCGCCCCGGCTGGGACCGCTGGAGCTGACCGGTTCGTACCGCTCGGCGCACCGGACCGCCCGGGTCGGCGGGGACGTGTACCAGGCGGTCCGAGTCCCGGGCGGGGTGAGGATCCTGGTCGCGGACGTGCAGGGCAAGGGGCTGGAGGCGGTGAGCGCGGCGGCCGTCGTCCTGACCGCGTTCCGCAACACGGCGCCGGACGCCCCGGACCTGCCCTCCCTCGCCGCGCAGGTCGAGCGGGCGGTCCTGGAACAGACCTCCGGGGACCGTTTCGTGACCGCGCTGCTCGCCGACGTCCGCGACGACGGCCGCACCGTGCTGCTCGACCACGGGCACCCCGTCCCGGTGCTGCTGCGCGCCGGGGAGCCGACGCCGCTGCTCCCGGTCCTCGAACCGGCACCGCCGTTCGGGCTGTCCGCCCTGACCGGGGCGCCCGCCCCGCGGCCGACCGCGCTGACCCTGCACGAGGGCGACCGGCTGCTGTTCTGCACCGACGGCCTGACCGAGGCCCGGGACGACGAGGGCGCGTTCTACCCGCTGGCCGCCCGCGCCCCGGTGCTGCTCGCCCCGCCCTGCCCCGAGCAGGCCCTGCAGCGCCTGCGCGCCGACGTCGAGGACTACACCGGGACCGGCCCGGACGACGACTCGGCCCTGCTGCTCTGCGACTTCCGCCCGCGCGAGGCTGCGGCGGCCTGACACGTCCGGGACGGCGCCGCGCACCCCGCCGAAGTGGTCGGCGTGGCTGTGCGTGTCCAGCACGCCGGTCACCGGGCGCTCGCCCCGGTGCGTCCGGTACAGTGCCGGGCCCGCCGCCGCGGTCTCGGCGGTCAGCAGCGGGTCGATCACCAGGACGCCGCGCTCGCCCTCCACGATCGTCATGTTCGACAGGTCGAAGCCGCGGACCTGGTAGATCCCCTCGGTGACCTCGGACAGGCCGTGGTCGGAGACCAGCCGGCTCTGCCGCCACAGGCTCGGGTTCACGCTGTCCGGGCACTCGCCCGACAGGGAGCCGTACGCCTGAAGGTCCCGCACCGTGCGCCCGGCGGCGTCCTCGACCAGCGGGTCCGCCGCCGTCCCCGGGAACCCGCGTTTGGCGTCCTCGAAGTCCCGGGTTCCGGGTGCAACCCGGGTGCGCCCGTTCGGGGCCGGTTTCCGCGTGTCAGGGCCACGCGGATAAAGGGGCATTAAAGGGAAGGCAAGAGTTCCTCTTGACGGATTGTCAGTCTTGAGGGAGAGGCACCGGATGCTTCGGTTGAAACCGGCAGGTGGTCGGGGGCGCACGTGGTGGGAGCCGGCCTTGGCGGTGACGCTCGGCCTCACGTTGAGCGCCCTGGGCGCGGCCCCCGTCGCGGCCGCGGACCGGTCCGGGCACGGCGGACCGGCGGCGAAGTCCGCGGCCGGGCCCGGTGCGCACCGGGCGGCGGGGGTGCCGGCCGATCCGGTCGTGGTGTACGCCGAGGACTTCGAGAACGGCACGGCGGGCCTGGCCCCGATCCGGCTGCCCGCCTACACGGGGGCCTCGGGCATGACGTACACCGCCTCGCCGTCCTGGCTGGCGTTCTGCAACGGCTGGGTCATGGACTACGACGAGCGCGGCCCCGTCCCGGCGGAGTGCAAGACCGACGAGTTCTGGAACACCCTGGCGGACGTGGCCACCGCGATCGGCGAGTACAGCGGTGACGCCGCGCCGACGAAGAACCACAGCGTCGCCGCGTGGACCGAGGACGGCACGTACACGCCCACCGACGTGCAGCTGCAGACCAACTCGACCATCCCCGTCACCGGCGCCAACCACTACCTCACCGCCTCCGTGTCCTCCGGCGCGGTCTGCTACCACGGCGCGTACGCGGACCCGCAGCAGAACTTCTTCCTCACCACCGGCGGCAGCGAGATCGCGCTGAACACGGTGCCGCTCAACCCGTGCACCGACCCGGGCGCCAAGGAGTACACCTACCCGGACGCCAAGGCGCCGATCGACGTGGTGCAGGCGACGGCGAACAAGCCGTACCTGTTCACCGGCAGCGAGTTCGGGATCATCCTGCGCAACAGCGCCAACACCGGCTCGGGCAACGACGCGGCGTTCGACAACATGCGGGTGCTGGACGTCACCCCGCGGATCGACAAGTCCTTCAGCCCCTCGCCCGCCCCGGTCGGCGGGTCGTCCACGTTGACGTTCACCATCACCAACACCTCGGACCTGCTGGAGAAGGACGGCTGGTCGTTCACCGACAACCTGCCCGCAGGGCTGACCGTGGCGGGCACCCCGAACACCGCCACCACCTGCACCAACGGCAAGGTCACCGCCGGCGCCGGGGGCACCTCGGTGAAGCTGGCCGGCGACCTGACGGCAGGTCAGGCGTCCTGCACGCTGAGCGTGGACGTCACCTCCGCCACCGCCGCCACGTACCAGAACTGCGCGGAGAACACCGCCGACCTCGTCGGCCTGCTGGCGCCCGAGTGCGCGACGGTGGAGTTCGCCGTCCCGCAGTACACGATCACCAAGACCGCCTCCCCGCCGTCCGGCAGCACCGTGCACCCGGGTGACAAGGTCACCTACACGGTGACGGTCGACAACACCGGCCGCGTCCCGGTGGACGCCACCGCCGTCGACGACCTGACCAAGGTGATCGACGACGCCGCCTACGACGGCGACGCCAAGGCCGACACGGGCACCGTCTCCTACACGGCGCCGAAGCTCAGCTGGTCGGGCACCCTGGCGGCCGGCCGGAGCGCCACCGTCACCTACTCGGTGACCGTCGACAACCCCGACGCGGGCGACGGCAAGCTCGACAACAGCGTCACCGGCAACGGCTACTCGAACTGCACCACCGGCACCGAGGCCGGGTGCACGACGCACGAGGACGCAACCGGCATCAAGGTCACCAAGACCGCCGACACCGCCACGGCCAAGCCCGGCCAGAAGGTCACCTACACCGTCACCGTCACCAACCTGGTCGGCGCCCCCCGCACCGGCGTGAGCATCACCGACGACCTGACGAAGGTCCTGGACGACGCGGCGTACGACAACGACGTGAGGGCGAGCGCGGGCACCGCCTCCTACACGGCGCCGAGCATCACCTGGAGCGGCGACCTGGCGGCGAGCCAGACCGTGACGATCACCTACTCGGTGACGGTCGACCAGCCCGACACCGGCGACCACCAGCTCGCCAACGCGGTCGTCGGCCCGGCCGACTCCAACTGCGCGAGCGGCTCCACCGACCGGGCCTGCTCCTCGACCGTCCCGATCGCCGAACTGAGGATCGCCAAGTCCTCGGACGCGAAGAACCCGGTCAAGCCCGGCGACAAGATCACCTACACCGTCGTCCTGAGCAACCCCGGCACCGCCCCGTACACCGGCGCCTCGATCACCGACGACCTCGGCAAGGACCTCGACGACGCGACGTACGGCAACGACGCGAAGGCCAGTGCGGGCACCGTCTCCTACGCCGCCCCCGTCCTGTCCTGGAACGGCGTCGTGCCCGCGGGCGGCTCGGTGACCATCACCTACTCGGTGACCGTCGACAAGCCCGCCAAGGGCGACAAGCAGGTCACCAACGCGGTCGTCGGCCCCGCCGACTCCAACTGCCCGCCCGGTGGCAGCGACCCGGTCTGCTCCACCACCGGGAACATCGCCCAGCTGACCATCGCCAAGACCTCCGACGCCGGGAACCCGGTCAAGGCGGGCGACAAGGTCACCTACACCGTCACCGTCACCAACACCGGCACCGCCCCGTACCCCGGCGCGAGCGTCACCGACGACCTGAGCGGCGACCTGGACGACGCCACGTACGGCAACGACGCCAAGGCGAGCTCCGGCACCGTCGGCTACACGGCGCCGGTGGTCTCCTGGGCGGGTGACGTGCCAGCGGGCGGCTCGGTGACGATCACCTACTCGGTGACCGTCGGCAACCCCGACACCGGCGACTACGAACTCGCCAACGCCGTCACCGGACCGGCCGACTCCAACTGCCCGCCCGGGGGGAAGGACCCGCGCTGCACCACCCGCGACCGGATCGCCGCGCTGCAGGTCGCCAAGACCTCCGACAGCCGCCGCGCCCCCGTCCGGCCCGGGGCCAAGGTCACCTACACCGTGACCGTCACCAACCCCGGCAAGGCCGTCTACCCGGCCGCGCAACTCACCGACGACCTCAGCCGCGACCTCGACGACGCCACGTACGGCAACGACGCCAAGGCCGTCAACGCCAACGGCACCGCCGTCGGCACCGCCACCTACGCGGCCCCCGTGCTCACCTGGACGGGCGACGTCGCACCCGGCGAGACCGTCACGCTCACCTACTCGGTGCGGGTCAACAAGCCCGACACCGGCGACAAGGAACTCGCCAACACCGTCGTCGCCCCCACCGGCTCCAACTGCCGGGCCGGATCCACCGACCCGGCCTGCTCCACCAGCGACGACATCGCCGCCCTGGCCATCACCAAGACCTCCGACGCCAAGACCCCGGTCAAGCCCGGCGACACCGTCACCTACACCGTCGCCGTCACCAACGACGGCACCGCCGACTACCCGGCCGCCTTCGCCGCCGACAACCTGGGCGGCACCCTGGACGACGCCGTCTACAACGGCGACGCCAAGGCCACCTCCGGCACCGTCACCTACCGGGAACCCGTCCTCGCCTGGGCCGGCCGCGTCCCCGCCGGACAGACCGTCACCCTCACCTACTCCGTGACCGTCAACCAGCCCGACACCGGTGACCACCAGCTGAGCAACGCCGTCACCGGCCCCAACAACTCCACCTGCCCGCCGCTGCGCAGCGCCCCCGGCTGCACCACCGCCGACGGCGTCGCGGACCTGGAGATCACCAAGACCTCGGACGCCAAGGACCCGGTCAAGGACGGCGACACCGTCACCTACACGGTGACGGTGGCCAACACCGGCAAGGCCGACTACCCCGGCGCGGCCGTCACCGACGACCTGAGCGGCGACCTGGATGACGCCGCGTACGGCGGCGACGCGAAGGCCACCTCCGGTGCCGTCTCCTACGCGGCCCCGGTCCTGTCCTGGAACGGCGACGTGCCCGCGGGCGGCTCGGCAGTGATCACCTACTCCGTCACCGTCAACAACCCCGACACCGGCGACCGGGAACTCGCCAACACCGCCGTCGGTCCGGCCGACTCCGACTGCGCGCCCGGCTCGACCGACCCCGCCTGCTCCACCCGTGACCGGACCGTTCCGAACCCGGCCCCCAGCCCCAGCCCGACCCCGGGACCGGCCCCGCTGCCCGACACCGGCACCGGCGCCCTGGTCTGGTACGCGGGCATGGCCGCCGCCCTGGCCATCGCCGCCGGCACCCTCCTCACCACCGCCCGCACCCGCCGGAGCCGCCGCTGACCCGACCGCTCCGCCCCACAGCCCCCGTGCCTCCCGGCACGGGGGGCTGCCCCCTTCTCCGGCGTCTCCAGCGGCCGCCGTCAGTCCTCCAGCTCCGCGCGCAGGCCGAGGACCCGGGTGTGGCCGGAGGGGTACGGGAGGGTGCGGGTGAGGTGTTCGGCGCGGGTGAGGGCGGTGCGGACGGTGGCGGGGTCGGCGAGGCGGGCGGCGGCGGTGGCGTGCGCGATCAGGGCCTCGGTCTCGGCGAGGCGTTCGCCGGTGGCGTGGGCGCGGGCGGCCTCGGCGGCGGCGATCCGGGCGGCCTCGGCCGGGCGGCCGGCCGCGAGGTGGGCGTAGGCGGCGAGTTCGGGGGCCCGGACGGCGGCGTCGGCGCCGAGGACGGCCAGCGCGCCGGCGGGGTCGTCACCGCGCAGGGCGAACAGGGCGCGGGCGCGCCGCACTTCGTGGCGGGCCTGTTCGTCGCCGGCGGTGCCGGCCCGTTCCAGGAGGGCGGCGGCGCGCTCCCGGTCGCCGGTGCGCAGCAGGACGCGGGCGAGGACGGCGAGGGCGTAGGGCAGCGACCAGGCGTCGTCCCAGTCGGCGCCCGCGACGGCGGCCTCGGCGTACTGGGCGGCGGTGTCGTTCTCCTCCAGCAGGAGGTGGAGTTCGGCGAGGTTGAGCTGTTCGAAGGCGGCGGCGACGGGGTCGCCGGACTGCCGGGCGTGGTCGAGGGACCGGCGGCCGAAGCGGACGGCGTCGTGCAGGCGGCCGTGCCGCCGGGCGTTCTCGCGCAGGGTGGAGAGCACGGAGCCGAGCAGCACGGGGTCGCCGTAGGCCTGGGCGGGGGCGAGGGCGCGGTCCCCGGCCTCGCGGGCCTCGCCGAAGCGGCCGGCCAGGCCGAGGCTGATGGCCTGCATGGCGTGCGAACGGGCTTGCAGGAGTTGGCCGTTCGGTCCGGGGACGAGTTCGGCGGGGTCCTGGGCGCGGCGGGCGGCTTCGTAGGCGTCCCGGTAGCGGCCCTGCACCTTGTGGAGGTTGGAGCGGGCGAGGTGGTGCAGGGTGCGGGCCTCGGGGCCGGTGCGGTCGGTGGGCGGGTGGGCGTCGAGGGCGGCGAGCGCCTCGTCGAGCTCGCCGGTGCGGAACAGGGCTTCGGCGAGGTGGGCGGCGGTGGCGACGGCGTCGTCGTGGTCGCCGCGGGCCCGGAACTCGGCGAGTGCGGCGCGCAGGACGTCGGCGGCGCGGCCGGGTTCGCCCATCCGGCGCAGGACCTGGCTGTGGGCGAGGCGGGCGCGGGCGGCGTCGACGTCGAGGCGGGCGACCAGGTCGCGGTAGTAGCGGTCGGCGGTGTCGTTGGCGTAGAGCGCGGCGGCGCGTTCGGCGGCGCGGCGCAGGTACTCGGCGGCGCGCGGGTCGTCGGCGCGGGTGAAGTGCGAGGCGAGGGCGTCGACGGCGTCGGGGCGGCGGCGCTGGACGGCCTGGGCGTAGGAGGCGTGCAGTTGGCGGCGGCGGACGGCGGAGAGGCCGTCGTAGCAGGTGAGCCGGACCAGGGGGTGGCGGAAGGCGAGTCCGGCTTCGGCGCGGCCGGCGATGACGACCTGGCGTTCCTCGACCAGGGCGGCCGCGATGGCGTGTTCGACGGCGTCCGCGGCGGCGGCGCCGGTGACGGGCGGGTGCAGGCCGTGTTCGGCGACGTCGAGGAGTTCGGCGAGGGCGGCCTCGCCGCCGGCGACGGAGAGCGCCTCGACGAAGCGGCGGGCGTGCGGGTCGAGCCGGACGAGGCGTTCGCCGACCAGGTCGCGGACTCCGGCGGGGGGCTGGCCGGGGGCGTCGCGGTCGCCGCCGCGGGCGAGTTCGAGGGCGAACAGCGGGTTGCCGAGCGAGAGTTCCCACACGTCGGGGTGGGGGGAGCGGCCGGTGGCGTCGTGGACGGCGGCCAGCACGGCGGCCTCGTCGAGCCGTCCGAGTTCCTCGCGGACGGCGAGCTGCCGGCGGAGCAGGGCGGCGACGGCGCGGCGGCGGGCGTCGCCCTCGGGGAGTTCCTCCTCGCGGTAGGTGGCGAGGAAGCGCAGCGGGGTGCCGCGGTCGTGGGCCTGCCGGGCGAGGTGGCCGAGGAGCTGGTAGGAGCCGGTGTCGGCGGCGTGCAGGTCGTCGAGGACGACCAGGACCGGTCGGGTGGCGGCGAGGTCGCCGAGCAGGGCGGCGCCGGCCCGGAACAGGCGGTCGCGTTCCTCCTCGGGGCTGCGGGCGGCGCCGCTCGGCACCTGGCCCAACGAGGGCAGGAAGGCGGCGAGTTCGGGGTACTCGGCGCCGACCCGGGCCCGTTCGGCGGGGTCGTGCTCGGCGAGCCAGCCGTCGAGGGCGGCGGCGAAGACGCCGTAGGGGGTGTGGTCCTCGGCGTCCTGGCCGCTGCCCCACAGGACGGCGGTGCCGTCGGCGGCGGCGCGGCGGGCGGCTTCGGCGGCGAGGCAGGTCTTGCCGATGCCCGCTTCGCCGGTGAGCAGCCGGACGGGGGGTCCGGCGGGGGCCAGCAGGCGGTCCAACTCCCTTTCCCGGCCGTGCAGTCGGGCGCGGGCGGCGCTGCGCAGCCGGGCCGGGAGGGCGGTGGCGGCGGGTGCGGGGGCGGGGGTGGCGGCGAGGGCGGCGCGGTGCAGGCGTTCGGTCTCGGGGCCGGGGCGGATGCCGAGTTCGGCGTCGAGGGCTTCGCGGCACTGGTGGTACTGGCGCAGGGCGCGGCGGCGCTGTCCCTGGCGCAGGCAGGCGTCGATGAGCAGGCGGTGGGCGAGTTCCTCGGCGGGGCTGGTGGCGAGGACCTGTTCGGCGCAGGCGGCGGCGTCCTCGGGGCGGTCCTGGTCGAGGTGGGCGGCGGCGAGCCGGAGCAGGAGGTGTTCGCGCAGCCGGTCGAGCCGGGCGCGGCGGGCCTCGGCCCAGTGCGCGTAGCGGTCCTCGGGGAGCAGTTCGCCGGTGAACTGGCGTATCGCGTCGGCGAGTTGCCCGACCCGGCCGTCGGTGAGGGCGTTCTCGGCGGCCTGTTCGGCGTGGTCGGCGTCGATCCAGACGGCGGCGGGGTCGAGCAGCAGGAGTCCGCCGTCGGCCTTGAGGTAGGAGGAGGTGGCGCGCGGGGCGAGTTCGGGTTCGAGGGCGTGCCGGGCGGCGTGCAGGGCGACCCGGAGGCTGCCCGCGGCGGCGGCGGGGTCGGCGTCGGGCCAGCAGGTCTCCATGGCCTGTTCGCGGTGCAGCCGGTGGCCGGGGGTGACGGCGAGCAGTTTGACCAGGGCGCGGGCGCCGGGCCGGGGCCAGCGTTCGACCAGTGGCGGCCCGTCGTCGCGGATCGCCCGGAATCCGTTGAAGAGGTAGAGGCGCAGCATGGGTGGTGCGGTGTCCGTCCGGTCGGTCTCTGGTGCGCCCATAAGGCCGGTAACAGTACACGAACGAGCCGAGCACCCCGCAGGCCGGCGCCTGCGGGGTACTCGGCCCCCCTACTCATTCGGATGGTCCCACGGGGGTTCGGTGAAGGTTCAGGAGAGCTTGTACGTCGTCATCCGGTGAATGCCGTTGTCGATCGACAGCACGCCGCCGCCGAGCAGTTCGGCCGCCCGGTTGACGCCGAGGGCGTCGAAGTTGAGCGAGACCATCTCCTCCTCGCCGTCCCCGTCCAGGTCGACGGCGAGGTAGCTGCGGCCGCCGCGCGCGGTGGCGCCGCCGATCGAGGAGTGGAAGGGCACCGTGTCGCCGACGATCGCCGGGTCGTAGGCGGCGAGGCCGCCCTCGACGCCGCCGACCAGCAGCTTCTTCCCGTCGGGGCCGGTGATGAACTGCGCGGTGCGCAGCGGCGCGGTGGTGGAGGTCCACGGGTCGTCGCCGTTCGCCAGGTACTGGCGCAGCACGCCGAAGCCCATCTCCAGCAGGCCGTCGCCGTCCTCGCCGGTGAAGAAGTCGCCGTGCGACCAGGGGCCGCCGACGACCTTCTGGTGCAGCACCTCACCGGTGCGGCCGTCGCGGATCTCGGTGACCGACATCGGGCTGACCAGGTCGGTGCCGCCGTTGATGACCCCGGGCACCGCCGAGATGAGCCAGGTGTAGACCACGGCGTGGCCGTCGGCGTACGGGATCTTCGGCGAGGCGTAGACCGCGTGGTCGAGCAGCGCGCCGTGGATCCTGCCGTCGACAGCCTCGGCGGGCGCCTTCGGGTCGGCCTGCCAGAGCAGCGCGCCCTTGGCGGCGTCCAGGGCGACGCCGTTCTGCACGGAGTCGCTCTTGCGCATGGCGCCGATGCCCGAGTACTGGGCGAACACCTTGCCCTCGGAGACCACCGCGTCGGAGAAGACCACGTCGCCGGAGCCCGCGGGGGCGCTGTACGTCCACAGCGCCGTGCCGTCGCCCTTGTAGGCGCGCAGCGCGTCGGTGGGGACGAGGATCTCCTGCTTGCCGTCGCCGTCCAGGTCGGCCAGCGCCACCGAGCGGACGAACTTCCCGCCGCCGTCGACGGTGGCGAGGACCTTGCCGGTGCGGCCGTCCAGGACGACGGTGGCGGTGTCGGCGGCGACCACGACCTCGGGCTTGCCGTCGCCGTTGACGTCACCGGTGGCGACGCCGTGCACCTCGCCGGGGACGGCGGCCCGCCACAGCTGCTTGGGGGTGCCGGTGAGCAGCGAGGGGCCGGAGTACGCCCAGACGCCGTCGGAGCTGCCGCCCGCGACGACGTCCGGCCTGCCGTCGCCGTCCAGGTCGGCGGCGGCCGCGTAGTTGAGGTCGCCCTGCAGCGGGGTGAGGCTCTTCTGCTTGCCGTTGCCGAGGTTGTAGGTGTGGATGTTCTGCTGCTGGTCGACGGTGCGCACCACGCCGCCGTCGACCTGCTGCAGGCGCGGGGAGGCGGCGGTGCCGTCGACCTGCCAACGGACCTTGCCGCTGCCGTTGTACGCGGTGAGCTTGCCGTAGCGCAGGCCGGAGACGTTGGCGGCGGTCTCGGTGTCGCGGCCGTCCTGGGAGGTGGCGATCAGCGAGCCGTCGACCGCGTCGAGCTGCCAGGTGCTGGGGCCGTCGCCGCCGCCGGTGCGCTTGGTGGTGCTGGTCCAGCGGACGGTGGAGCCGTCGCCCTCCAGGACCCGCAGGGTGCTGGCGTTGACGTACAGGCTGGCGTCGAAGGTGTCCTCGGCGACGGCGTACTCGGCGCCGGGGTTGCCGCCGAGGTCGCCGACGGTGAGGGTGGTGGGGATGGCGTTGACCCGGGTGTCGAGCACCGTGCGGGTGCCGTCGGCCAGGTCGTAGGCGACCACGGAGTAGGCCACCTGCTGGGTGTAGTCCGGCTGTTCGACGGCCACCAGGCGCCCCCGGTCCGCGTCCAGGCGCAGTTGGCGGCCGAACTGGTCGCTGTCGGTCTGCCAGCCGAGCGAGCCGTCGGCGGTGTCCAGCACGAAGGTGGTGCCGCGCCCGGGGGCGGTGGTGGTGCCGCGCCGGTCGAAGGAGATCGCGACCCTGCCGCCGCCGAGGTCGACCAGGTCGCCCCAGGAGGCCGCGCCTGCCTCGCCGGTGTCGTACGTCCAGGTCTTGGCGGGGGTGAGCCTGCCGTCGGCGTGGTCGAACCGGATGCCGGTCAGGGTGGCGGTGGCGGCGGGCGGGGCGCTGGTGTTGTCGCGCGGCGCGTCGGAGACCAGCAGGGTGCCGTTGACGACCCGGACGAGGGTGCTGGAGGCGTACAGCTTCGACCAGAGGGTCCGGCCGGTGGAGCCGTCCAGCACGGTGACGAACGAGCCGTAGGTCAGCGTGGATCCGGGCGAGGTGAACGGCCGGTACGGGTTGCCGCCGACCGAGGCGGAGACCACCAGGTCGGGGACGCCGTCGCCGGTCAGGTCCGCGGTGTCGTAGCCCTTGGCGGCGTCGCCGCCGAACGGGGTGAAGGGGTTGTAGGCGACCGGGATGTGCGCCGGGTACGGCTCGGTGTCCCAGGGGCGCAGCGGCTCGACCTGCCAGTCGGCGTACAGCGAGGCGTTGGTGCGGGCCCACCTGGTGCTGCCGTCGGCCTGGTGCAGTTGGACGTTGCCGAGGCTGTGGACGGTGAAGTAGCTGCCGTCGGAGCCTGCCGGGACGGTGGCGGCGATGCCGCGCACGCCCTCCAGGGCGGAGGCGGCGGTGAACGCCACCGGCGCGTGCTCGTCCAGGTGGCTGCCGCTGCCGGTGCTGTCACCGCCGCCGGGGGCGGGGTCGGCGCTGTCGGTGGCGGTGGCCTGCGGGTAGGCGTCGGCGCTCAGCCGGGCGCCGAGGACCTGGGCCTGGGCGTCGGTCAGCCTGACCGCGCCGTCGGTCCCGGCGGCGGGGTCGGCGGCCAGCGCGTACGGCGCGGCGGTCAGCACGAGGCCCGCGGCGACCAGGCCGGAGGCGAGCCGGAGGGCTCTGCGGTGGGTGGTCATCACTTGGCTCCCTGGGTGAAGCGGATCGCCGAGCCGTTGGTCAGGACGGCCTGGTCGAAGGAGTACTGGAGGGCGTCGGTGCCGGCCTGGTTCTCGATGCCGACGGTGGCGCCGGAGCCCGCCCCGGGCACGTTCTGGTACTGGAAGGTGATGGCGCCGCTCGCCTCGTCGAACAGCACCTCGAAGCTGACCCGCTTCGAACTGTCGGCGACCAGCGGGACGTTGTCCCAGACCACGGCGAAAGTGCGGTGGCCCGCGGTGCCGGTGGTGGCGGTGGTGACGGTGGCCTTCTTGTCGAGCGTCAGGTCGTCCCAGAACGGGGCGACGACACCGTTGGGCTTGTACGCGGTGGGCAGCGCGGTGTTGGCGTAGTCGCCGATCCGAGGCTCCAGGAAGTCGACCAGGCCGTTGGTGGTGACGGCGGCGCTGGTGTACGTCACCCCGTAGTACGTCACCGGGAACGGCAGGGTGACGGTCTTGGCGTCCTCGTCGCCGCTGAGCGCGACCTTGGTGGCGCCCTTGACCCAGCTGTAGGCGGCCGGGGCGCAGCTGGTGCCGGAGTTGTCGGTGCGCGCCGGGGTCCGCACGGTCCTGGCGACGTCGGCGGCGACGGCCAGCGGGCCGTTGAACACGCCGTTGCACAGCACCGGCTGGGCGGGCTTGACGGTCAGCGTGTAGCTGCCCTCGGCGACCTTGCCCAGGCTGTAGGAGCCGTCCTTGCCGGAGACCACGGAGGCGACGGGGGTGCCGGTGAGCTCGACGACGGCGCCCGCCAGCGGCTTGCCGGTGACGTCCAGCACGGTGCCGGTGACGGCGTGCGTCGGCACGGCGGTCATCGCCAGCGGGACGGTCTGCGGCTGCCCGGCGGCGACCGTCAGGCCCTTGAGCTGGAAGTTCGCGTAGCCGTAGCCGGAGGCGGCGAGGTCGTAGCTGCCGGGGGCCAGCGCGAGGCGGTAGGAGCCGTCGGGGCCGGTGGTGACGGTGCGGGTGTCGCCCCCGGCGTCGGTGATGCGCACCACGATGCCGGGCAGCGCGGCGCCGGTGGCCTGGTCGGTGGCCCTGCCGGTGATGCTGACGGCGGTGTGCGGTGCCAGGTCGACGGACTTGAGGACGTCGAGCTTGCCCTCGCCCCAGACGTTGTTCATGCCCGCGGTGCCGCCGCAGTGGGTGTCGTCGACGTCCCGGGCGCCCTGGCCGAGCAGCGCACGGGTGGCGTCGATGTCGCCGATCAGGCTCGGCGCGGCCGACCACAGCAGCGCGGCCGCACCGGCCACGTGCGGGGTGGCCATCGAGGTGCCGGACTCCGCCATGTACTGCGAACCCGGCCAGGTGGAGCGGACGTTGACGCCGGGGGCGGAGATGTTCGGCTTGGCCGAGCCGTCCACCAGGGACGGGCCGAAGCCGGAGAAGGACGCGATCTTCCCGTTCACGTCGTACGCGCCGACGCCGTAGGACGGGGCCTGCGAACCGGGGGCGTGCGCGGTGGAGCAGGTGCTGCCGTCGCCGTCGTTGCCCGCCGCGAACGCCTCGAAGATGCCCGCCGAGTTCCAGGCCTCCACGATGTCCTGGTAGAAGGTGGTGTCGCCGCCGCCCCAGGAGTTGTTGACGATGTTCGGCGCCAGGTCGGACCGCGGGTTGTTGCCGTTGTGGTCGGTCGGCGCCAGGATCCACTGGCCGGCCTTCAGCAGGTACTCGTCCGAGCACTGCGAGGACTCGCAGCCCTTGGCGGCGATCCACTTCGCGTTCGGGGCGACGCCGATGCCGTTCTTGCCGACCATGGTGCCCATCGTGTGGGTGCCGTGGCCGTTGTTGTCGCACGGGGTGCTGGGGGTGGCGCAGCTCCCGGTCGGGTCGTAGAAGTTGTAGTCGTCGGTGAAGGTGCCGTCGCCGTTGTTGCCGCGGTAGTTGGCGACCAGGTCCGGGTGGTCGTACTGCACGCCGGAGTCGACGTTGGCGATCACGATGCCCTCGCCGCGCGCGTCGTACTGCGACCACACCTGGTCGGCCTCGATGTCCTTGACGCCCCACTCGGGCGCGCCGTCGCCCGCGTCGGTGGCGGCGGTCGCGGCCGACACCTGCGTGTCGTCCACGTGGTACGTCTGCGCCTTGACGAGCTTCTGCACGTCGTCGCGCTTCGCCAGCTTCGCGACCAGCTTCGCGTCACCGGTGACCTGGACGGCGTTGGCGATCCAGTAGTCCTGGTGGCCGACCCTCTTCTCGTCCAGGAACTTCTTCAGCGCGCCCTGGCTGCGCTGCGCGGTGTCCTGCAGCTCCTGGTACGCGGCCCGGGCCTTCGCCGCGTGCGGGCCCTTGCCCTTGGCCTTGCCGAGGTCGGCGCGGTCCTTCAGCACCACGAAGAACGTGGCTTCCTGACTGCCCGCCACCGCGCTGGTCAGGGCCGGGTCCACCTGGACGGCGGCGGAGCCGGACGGGGCGGGGGCGGCTGTCGCCGCGGACAGCGGCGCGCCGGCCAGTCCGGCCGTCACGGTCAGCGCGGCAGTGGCCCACAGGGCCGTTCTGCGCCGGTTCTGTCGGGGCAGGTGCATCGGGGTCCTCCAAGGAGGGAGCGGGGGATGCCCCGAAAGCTAGACAGCGGCCGTTACTGCGGAATTACTGGTCGTCCCGGAGCAGGGTCCGGAGCCTGCGCAGGCAGAGCGGTGCCGCAGGCGAGCCGGAACAGGCCCGGGCGGGGCGGCGCGGCGGCGAGGGGGCGGAGCCCCGGCCGCAGAAACTGGTCCGATGACCAGTTCACTGTGGGAGCGGGTGCTGCCGGAGCACCAGCGGCGGTCGGCGGAAGAGCTCCAGGAAGACCTGGACCTGTCGGTCGGGGACGTGCGGGCCAAGCAGTCGGCGTTCTGGACGATGCTGGTGCTCTCCGCGGTGATCGCGGCGTGCGGGGTGCTGACCGACTCCACCGCGACCGTGATCGGGGCGATGATCATCGCTCCGCTGTCCACGCCGATCATGGGCATCGCGCTCGGCGCGGTGCGACGCCGGATCGGCACCGCAGGGTGGTTCGTGCTCGGCGGCGTCGCCCTCGTGGTGGCCGTGGGAGCGCTCGCCTCGCTGGTCGTCCCGTCGGGCTACGACCTGCTGGCGGACAGTCAAATCGCCGGGCGCACCTCGCCCGGCCTGCTCGACCTCGCCGCCGCCCTGGCCACCGGCTGCGCGGGCGCGGTGGCGCTGGCCCGCCGGGACGTGGCGGCGGTGCTGCCGGGCGTGGCGATCGCGATCTCGCTGGTGCCGCCGCTGGTGGTGGTCGGCGTCTGCGCCGGGCAGGGCGCGTGGTGGCTGGCGCTGGGGGCGCTGGTGCTGTTCGTCTCCAACCTGCTGGCGCTGGTCTTCGCCGGCATGGTGGTGTTCGCCGCCATCGGCGCGGGCACGGCCGACCGGGGGCCGCGCCGCGCCTACGCCACTGTCGGGGTGCTGTTCGCCGCCGTCGGGGTGCTGCTGGCCGCCAGCACCGCCGGCACCGTTCTGGTGCACCTGTGGACCGGCCGCACCACCGCTGCCGCCACCGCCTGGCTCTCCGCCGTCCCCGGCGCGCAGGTCGTCGACGTCCAGGCCCACTCCCGCACCCTCTCCGTCCTCGTCCGCACTCCTGCCGACCTCCCACCCGTCGGCGACCTGCTGGACGCCCTGCGCGGGCAGGTCCCCGGCGGGGTGCCCGTGGTGGTCACCACCACGGAGGGACGGCGCATCGAGGTCGGGCGGGTCGGCCGCTGAACCGGGTGCGGCCGCGGCGGGAACGGCGGGTGCCCGGATCGGGCAGTGGTCTCCTCGAAGTCGCCGGGCTTGTGCTTCCGGTCGGAGAGGGCCTGTTCGGGGACGTGCCGCGAAGGCGGGCACCGGCGAAGCGGATCCACCGGGCCTCGGAGCGGAACCAGCAAGGCCGGCCGGCTTCCGGAACTGCTCGTCCAGGCCCGCGGGGCCGGTGACGGGCCGTCCCGGCCTCGCGGGGGAGCGGGTGGTTCAGGCGGCGGGCGGGGGGACGACCGGGGTGAGGATCATCTCGCTGGTGGCGGCGACGCCCGCGGAGATGGCGGCGAGGCGGCTGGCGTAGAGGGGGCCGGCGATCCAGAGCTGGTTGGCGTTCACCCAGGCGATCTCGCGGGCGGAGGAGATGCTGAAGGCGGAGACGAAGTGCTTGAGGTCCTCGGCGGGCTTGGTGGCGACCTTCACGATCTGCAGCTCGAACTCGGCCCGGATCTCCGCCTCGACGCCGGCGAGCAGGTCGTTGACCTTCTCGTAGTCCTCGTGCACGGGCGGCGTCCGGGGCGTGGTGCGCCGTTCCTTGCAGGTCTCGACGACGGCCACGGCGAGGTCGTGGTCGATGTGGGCGTTCATCCCGGCCAGGGCGAACTGGATCGGCCAGACGACCCGGTTGGCGCGGTGCTCCAGGAGCGGCTGCCAGGACGGGTCGACCGGTCGGCCGGCCTTGGCGGCCTCGACGTTCCTGAGGTACAGCCCGGCGAAGAGCACGTCCATCCGGTCGAGGAACTCGGGGTCCTTGAAGGTGCCCTCGGCGATGTGCTCCTTCACGAGCCTGGTCACTTTCAGGTACACCCGGTTGAAGCAGGCGAGCCCGTCGCGGGGGTCGAGTTCGGCGTCGATCTCCTCCATCCGTGCGATCACGCCGTCTACGGTGGTGGGCAGTTGGGTGGTCATCGGGGTCCTCCCGGTGGAAGCGGCGGTGCTGGGGCGGCGTGGCGCAGCGGCAGAAGGTGATTGCGGAGCGTGACGACGCAGTCGGAAAGATAGTGGACGCACCAACGTGCGGGCGCCGCGCCACGCGCGGGCGCCACGCCTTCCTCGCCGATGTCGTCGCGGGCGCCCCGCTGCCGGGGCCGTGCGGGCTCCGGGCGCCCGGCGGCGACGGGGGAGTCGAGGGTTGACGTTTCGTCAACTGCCTTGCGGGTGGCGTGGTTGAGGGGGTGTCGGCGCATCGGCGGCCCGGCCGGAATCACTCCATCGGCAGACGCAGCCGCCCCGCGGCCTGGTGAACAATGAGGGCGGCAGCCGCTGCGGACATGATCCGTACACGATCTTGCTGCCGTGTAGAGAAAGGAAAGAACATGGCGATCGAGGCCCAGACCTCCGTGCTCTCGACCAAGCTGCTCCGCATGCACAGGCTGCTCGACACGGACGGGAACGGCGAGATCAGCGAGACCGATCTCACCGCGCTCCCGAACCTCCTGGCCCCGGCCTTCGGACAGCCCGCCGGCGGGCCGAAGGCCGAGCGGCTGCGCAAGGCCCTGGCCGTGATCTGGACCCGGCACCTGGCCCACATGGACACGAACGGCAACGGGGAGATCGACCTGGAGGAGTACGAGCGCGGGATCCGGCAGTCCATCGCCACGGACCGCCTCGGGCTCGTCACCGACTCCATCGAGGTGGCGGCGGCCCTGCTCGGCCTGTGCGACACCAACGGCAACGGGCTCGTCGACCGGGACGAGTACCGGACGATCATGGACACCCTCTTCGGGCTGGCGCCCGACGTCAGCGACGCCGCCTTCTCCCACCTGGACCGCAACGGCGACGGCGCCCTCGAACCGCAGGAGTTCCAGGCGGCCGTCGCCGACTACTTCACCAGTGAGGACCCGGAGGCCGGCGGCAACTGGCTCTTCGGGCCGCTCTGACCGGAACGGCCGGGCCGATCGGGCCCCGCGCGCACGAGGCTCCGGTGGTCGGGCGGCTCGGCAGGCCCCCGGCCGCCGGAGCCTCGGCGCGGCACGGCTCGTCGATCTGCACCCCCCTCCGTGGTGCACCAACTACGCGGTGATGTGCCGCGGCGGTGCCGTCCCCCGCCACTGCCGTCACGTCATCGGTGTGGCCGTGGCCACCGCCACCGGATCAGTCAGGGAGAGCGTCATGACCATTCACGTTTCCACGGCCGACGAGGGCCTCCAACGGATCTCCGGGACGGCCGGCGCCGGTGTCCTGCACGAGGTGCCGGACGTCGTCGACGCCGTCCGGCGCGGGCAGGCGGTCGTCGTCGTGGACGACGAGGGCCGGGAGAACGAGGGCGACCTGATCGTCGCCGCCGAGTTCGCCGACGCCGCCGCCGTCAACTTCATGATCACCCACGGGCGGGGCCTGGTCTGCACGGCCATCCCCGCCGCGCGCGCCGAGGAACTGCGCCTGCCCCCGATGGTGCCGGTCAACGAGGACCCGGAGGGCACGGCCTTCACCGTCAGCGTCGACGGCACCGCCGCGCACGGCGTCACCACCGGCATCTCCGCCCACGAGCGGGCGCGGACCATCGAACTCCTCCTCCGCGGGAGCGCCGACGACCTCCGCCGGCCCGGGCACATGTTCCCCCTGGTCGCCCGGGACGGGGGCGTCCTGGAGCGCCGCGGCCACACCGAGGCCGCGGTGGAACTGGCCAGGCTCGCCGGACTGGCACCCGCGGCGGTGCTCGTCGAGATCGTCAACCCCGACGGCACCATGGCCCGGCTGCCGCAGCTCGTGGAGTTCAGCCGCACCCACGGCCTGCTCCTGACCAGCATCGAGAAGCTCGTCGAACACGTCGGGGCCCGGTCATGACACTGCTGGAACGCTGGACCCACGACCTGACGATGGCGGTGTCCAGGCCGATGGTGCGCCGCCGGCTGGCCGGGGTCGAAGGGCTGGAGCACCTCCCCCTCGACGGGGCCTTCGTGCTCGTCTCCAACCACGTCAGCTTCGCCGACCACTTCGTCTACGAGGCCCTGCTGTTCGCGGTCCGCGGCGAACAGGCGGCGTTCCTGACCAAGGCGGAGAGCTTCACCGGCCTGCGGGGCGCCTGGTTCGACAGCGTCGGCGCCGTGCCGGTGGACCGCAGCCGCCCGGCCCGGGAAGTCTTCGACACGACCGACCGGGTCCTCGGCGCGGGCCGCGTCCTGGTCGTCTACCCCGAGGGCACCCGCAACCCCCGGCCCCCGATGCTGGACTTCAAGGACGGCGCCTTCCGCTTCGCCGACCGCGCCGGCGTGCCCGTGCTGCCCGCCGCGCTGTGGGGCGCGCAGGGCGTCCTGCCCGTCGGCAGCAGGGTGCCCCGCCCCGGCCGGATCCGCGTCGCCTTCGGCCCACCGCTGCGGCCCGACCCCGCGCTGCCGCGCGCCGCCCGGATCCGGGACCTGACCGAACGCGGCCGGGCCGCGGTCGGCACCCTCCTGGAACGCACCACCGGCCCGCTGCCGCCCACCGCGGCCGACACGGCGGAACGGATCGGCGCCCTGGCCGGGACCGTCCTGGAACGGGGACCCGGCGGCGTCGGCGCCCCCCGCCCCAGGACCCGCCGCCGCCAGGCGGACCTGCTGCTGCGCATCGCGCACCGCCTCGACCCGGGCAGCGTCGCCGTCCGGGCCGGCGCGGTCCGACTGGACGGGCTGCGCGCGCTGGACGCTCCGCTGCCGCTCAGGGCGTTCGGCCTGCTCCGGGTGCGCGCGGGCGCGCAGCGGGTGCTGCGGGAGGACCCCGACAACCTGACGGCCCACTACGTGCTGGGCCGGTGGCACCTGATGGTGCCGAGGGCCGCGGGCGGCCGGCCCGACCGGGCGGTGGAACACCTGGCCCGCGCGGAACGACTGGGGGGAGCCGACTCCCGCTACGCCATGGCCCACGCCGAGGCGCTGCTGGCCGCGGGCCGGCGCGGACCGGCCGCGGCCGCCCTGGACCGGGTGATCGCCGCGCCCGCCCCGGACCGGCGCACCCGGCTGCGGCGCGAGCGGGCGATGGCGCTGCGCGACCGCGACCCCGGCCCCCGCACCGTCTGAGGGCTCGCCCCGGGTGCTGCCCGGGTCGGGCCGGCGGTCAGTCCGCGCGCAGTTCGGTCCGGGCCAGGGCCGTCACCGAGAGCAGCAGGACCGCGGTGCCGAGCAGGGCGGCGGGGGTGAGCGGTTCGTCCAGGACGGCGGCGGCGAACACGGTGGCGCTGAGCGGTTCGATCAGGGCGACCACGGAGGCCGTCGCGGCCCGGATGACCGCCGCGCCCGCGAAGTACAGGGCGTACGCGAGGGCGGTCGGCACGGTGGCGAGGTAGCCGAGCAGCAGCAGCGTCGAGGGCAGCGAACCGGCGGCCGGCAGCGGGCCCTCGGCCAGGGCGAACGGGAACAGGCAGACCGCGCAGACCGCGAACGACCACAGGGTGGTGGCCGCCGGGTCGTCCGCGGCGCCGGTGCGCGCGGCCCGGTGCCGGGTGGCGACGGTGATCGCCGCGTAGCCCGCCGCCGAGGCCAACGCCCAGGCCAGGCCCGCCGGTTCGACACCACCGCCGTCGCCGTCGCCGGAGCCGCCCAGCACCAGCACGCCCAGGCCGAGCAGCGCCCCGGTGACGGCGGCCAGTCCGGCCCGGCCCAGCCGTTCGCCCATCAGCAGCCGCCCGCCGAGCGCCACCAGCACCGGCGCCGACCCGAGGGTGACCACGGTGGCCACGGCCAGCCCGGTGTGCCGGACGGCCAGGAAGTACGCGCTCTGGAACAGCGTCAGCCCCAGGCCGTTGAGCAGGATCCGGCCCGCGGCCGGGCGCGCGGCGGGGCGTCCCGCCCGGCGGGTGAACGGACGCAGCGCCAGCAGCACGGCCGCGCCGCCGACCGAGCGCCAGAACGTCAGCGCGAGCGGGCCCAGGCCGCTGTGCCGGAACAGCAGCGCGGCCGCCGCCCCGGCGGTGCCCCAGGCGGTGGCGGCGAGGGCGACGTACAGCAGGCCCCGCCGCGCGGGCAGGGCGGAGGAATGCAACGAGAACACGGGTGGACTCCCGGAAAGCCGTCATGGTCGGTGGGCCACGGAAGCGGGCAGCACCGACCGGCCCGGGGCGGACGTCCACGGAGGGGACGGGCCCGGGCGGGCTCAGGAAGTGGCCGGCCGCCCGCTCAGCGAGCGGGAGGGGGCAGGACGCCGCGATGCATGCCCGCCACTGTACGCGAGCGCGCGCCGCCGGCTCACGGGGCCGGGGCGAGGGTGGCGACCAGGTCGCCCGCGGCGAGGCGGCGCAGGGCGTCCGGGGCGGCGTCCAGCGGGCCCGGGTGCAGGCGGTACAGCTCGCCGTGGAGGCCGGGGGGCACCGGCAGGTCGGCGTCCAGCAGGGCGAGGAACGCCCGCCACCCGGCCAGCAGTTCGGGCAGCGGGCCGGTGACCGGCGGGCCGTCCGGGGCGTGCCGCAGGCGCAGCCGCTCGGCGAACCCGCCCACCGGCTCGGCCGGTTCGCGCCGCCACCGCCGGACGGTGCCGTCCAGGCCGCGGACCAGCACCTCGCCGGTGGCGTGCGCGGCCCGGGCGCAGGCCACGTCCCACAGGGTGGCGCGCCGGTCCGGGGCGAAGTGGTCGAGCACGTCGCCGCACAGCGCGGCGATCGTGTCGCCGTGCCGGGCGACGCTGTGGTAGCCGCTGGTGGCCGTGGTGTTGAGGTCGGTCCAGGTGAAGCGGCGCTCCGCCAGGTCGACGATCAGCGGGACGGACACCCTGGCGTCCCCCGTCAGGTCCATCCGCTGGCGGACGGCCCGGGCCGACAGCGGGCTGCCGCCCGGGCGGGTGCCGTCCAGCCCGGCGAAGCCGGTGAACGCCTCCGGGAGGCGGTCGAAGGGCACGTCGTTGTAGCTGAACACGACCATCACCGCGTAGCGCGCCCCTGCGGCCTCCAGCGCGGCGAAGTCCAGGTCGACGAACTCGCTGGCGCCCTTCGGCGGCGGGGCCGAGACGTAGTCGCCGGAGTGCACGGCGGCGCGCCGCCCGAACGTCAACCGCGTGTAGTCGCACCGGCCCCGGGAGTTCCAGCCGGCGTCGTACAGGGCCACCGACAGGTCCAGGTCGACGCGCTGGTGGTCCGGCTGCACCCAGTGCAGGAACAGCCGCAGCCGGTCGCCCGGCGGCAGCGGCAGCGTGCTGCCGCGCGGCACCGACACCAGCGCGCGGGACGCCGAACGCTCCGCGAACGGCACCGCCATGCCCGTCAACGCCTCGTCCAGCAAAGCGACTTCGGGCCGCACCGGCAGCGTCGCGGCGGACCGCCGGAGCAGCTCCGCCTCGATCGCGGCGACCACCGGGGCGCTCAGCGCGGCCGGGACGACGGTGCCGCGGTCCTCCCGGCCGTACGCCAACGAGACCAGCCCGCGCGGGAAGTAGAGCCGCCGCTCGCCCGCGGTGCGCGGCCCGCGCAGCCGGCCGTACGCGCCGAGCAGCGGGCCCGGGCCGACCGCGGGCAGCGCCCGGGCCAGCGCCGCCGACAGCCCGGCGGGCGGCGGCGCGCCGGGCTCCATGATCTCGTGCACCCGCAGCAGGTGGTGCAGGCGGCGCACCAACTCGCCGGGCCGGTGCGCGAGTTCGGCCAGCGCGCCGGGGGCGTCGCCGACCGCGAGCAGGGACTCCACCCGGGCGGCGAAACCGGTGTGCGCCAGCCGGCGGTGGCCGCGCACCCGCTCCACCCGCAGCGGGGCGGGCGGCTCGGCGAGGCCGGGGTCGGCGGTGGCGGCGTCCAGGTCGGTGCCGCGCAGCAGCGCGAACGCCGCTGCGGCGGACGGGAACCGGCTGGCGTGCTCGAAGGGGTGCAGCAACTCGCCGACGCGCAGCCAGGGTTCGCGGTGGCGCCGGAGGTCCTCGGCCAGCGAGGCGGCGGGCAGCGCGTCCAGCACGCCCAGCAGGCCGCGGCGCAGCGGCCGGGGCAGGTTGCGCAGCCGCAGCCGGCGGGCGGTGGCCGGCAGCAGGTCCGGTTCGGCGCCCGAGTGCGCCCACAGCAGGCGCAGCACGTCGGTGGCGGTGGTGAGCCGCTCGGCCAGCACCGGCAGCGCCGACCCGCCCTCGCGGCGCAGCAGTTCGGCCAGCGCCAGCGCCTTGGTCTCGCGGACCGGGATCTCGGCGGGCAGCAGCGCCGCCAGGTCCGCCGGGGCGTGCGCCAGCAGGGCGGCCAGGTCGTCGCGGTCCTGCGGGTTCAGCGCCGTCCGGCGGGTCAGCAGGCCCGTCAACTCGGCCAGCGCGGCCGTGGTCTCGTCCTCGTTCAGCAGCCGCAGCGGGCGCAGCACCGAGCCGCGCGGCTCCCGCGGCTCCTTGTCCCCCTTGCGCGGCGGGGCCTGCTCGCGCACCGCCTTGCGCCTGCCGCCGAACAGGAACGGGCGGACGGCCAGCGCCGTCCCGCAGGACGGGCAGTGCGGCGGGCCGTCCTGCGCGTCCAGGCAGTCCGGGCAGAGCAGGTGCGCGCACGGGGCGAGCAGCCCGATGCCGACCTCGGCGCCGCGCCGCCCGCAGCGGGCGCACGGCTGGTGCGGCTGGCTGCGCAGGAACGCCCGCATCCGGCGGCTGTGGTTCAGCTGCGCGACCTCCGGCACCGCGTCCGGGAAGCGGCGGAACAGCGGGGTGTGCTCGCGGTCGGTGCCCAGCAGGTGGTCGATCCGGCCGAGCAGCGCACCGCCCAGCTCGGCCAGCCGCAGCGGCGCCAACCGGGCCAGCGCGGCGCGCAGTTCGACGGTCGGCAGGTAGCCGCGGTCCGCCAGGTCGGCGTCCAGCGCGGTCAGCCCGCGCCGGCTCCACGGGTCGGCGGCGGGCAGCAGGTCGGCCGGGTCGACCGCGACGGCGGTGCGGCGGCGGAGCAGGAAGGAGCCGAGGTCGAGGTCGACGCGGACGTCGAACGTCACCGGGAGGGCTCGGGGCATGCGGAAGGAACCCCCAGGGGGAGGCGGGAGACGAAGAAGCGGGCGGAGAGGGGGCGCGCTGGTTCTTTTCGGAAAAGGGAGAAGGAAGCACGCCGCGGAGCCGCCCGCGACCGCCACCCTAGGGCCGACGCATCTGTTCGCACCAACGAATTACGACCGGGGGAGCGGCGGGCGCGGACCGGAAATTCCCTGGATCGTCCGGCCCCGCTCGGCCATGATCCTCGGATGACCACCTACCTCGAGTCCGAGCGTCTGGCCCTCCGCCCCTTCGCCGCCACCGACGCGGACCTGCTGATCGAGCTCGACAGCGACCCGGCGGTGATGCGCTACCTGAGCGGTGGCGCTCCGACCCCGCCGGAGGAGGTCCGCGACCGGGCCATCCCCGCGATCCTGGCCGGCTACGAGCGCTGGGACCACGACCTCGGCCTGTTCGCCGCGTACGAGAAGGACGGCGGCGCGTTCGTCGGGTGGTTCTGCCTGCGCCCGCTGCGCAGCGGCCCGCGCGAGGAGGCCGAACTCGGCTACCGCCTGCGCCGGGCGGCCTGGGGCCGGGGCTACGCCACCGAGGTCTCGCGGGCGCTGCTGGCGAAGGGGTTCACCGAGCTCGGCCTGCGCATGGTCTGGGCCGAGACGATGACCGTGAACCGCCCTTCGCGCAACGTCATGGAGAAGCTCGGGATGGCGTTCGTCGAGGGCCTCCCCACGCCGGACGACATGGCGGCGGTCGAGGGTTCCGAGCACGGGGGCGTGCGGTACGAGATCACGAAGGAGCAGTGGGAGCTGCGGCAGGCGTAGCCCGCGCCGGGCGGGCCCCGGGCCGGGCCTCCAGGCCGGGTCCTCAGGCCGGGTAGGCGTGGGTCTGGGTGGCCTTGACGGCGGCCCAGACCCGGGTGCCGGGGGTGAGGTCGAGGTCGGCGGCGGCGGTGGGGGTGAGGTCGGCGGCGAGGGGGAGCGGGCCGGTGAGGTCGACGCGGAAGCGGTCGCCGTGCAGGTCGAGGCCGGCGACGGTGCAGGGGAAGAGGTTGCGGGCGCTGGTCTCGGGGCGGTGGCGGTGCAGGGTGACCGCGTCGGGCGGGAAGGCGACGAACGCGGGGCCGGTCAGGTCCTCGTCGGTGGTGAGGACCTGGCCCTCGGGGAGGGTGACCCGGCGGCCGTCGGCGGTGCCCTGGTAGAGGTTGAGGCCGACCAGCCGGGCGATGTAGTCGGTGCGCGGGTGGCGGGCGACCTCGGCCGGGCGGCCGGTCTGCACCACCCGGCCGGACTCGATGACGACGAGGCGGTCGGCGAGCACCATGGCGTCCAGCGGGTCGTGCGTGACCAGCACCGCGACGGCCTCGAACTCGGCGAGGTGGCGCCGGAGTTCGGCCCGCACGTCGAGCCGGGTGCGGGCGTCCAGCGCGGCCAGCGGCTCGTCCAGCAGCAGCAGCCGGGGCCGGACGGCCAGGGCGCGGGCCAGGGCGACGCGCTGGGCCTGGCCGCCGGAGAGCTTCGCGGGGCGGTGCCCGGCGTGCCCGGCCAGGCCCATCCGCTCCAGCCAGGGCAGGGCCCCGGCCCGGGCGGCGGCCCGGCGCAGGCCGCGGGCCCGCAGGCCGAAGGCGACGTTGTCGAGCGCGGACAGGTGCGGGAAGAGCAGGTAGTCCTGGAAGACCACGCCGATCGGCCGCTGCTCGGCGGGCCGGAACACGCCGTCCGCGGGGGAGTCCAGCGCGGTGCCGTCCAGGCGCAGGTGCCCGTCGGTGAGCGGCAGCAGTCCGGCCAGCGCGCGCAGCGCCGTCGACTTGCCGGCGCCGTTCGGGCCGAGCAGGGCGAGCACCTCGCCGGGCTCGGCGGCCAGCGGCACGTCCAGGGCGAACGTGCCGCGGGCGACGCGGAGTTCGGCGTCCAGGGCGGGGGCGGCGGGCTTCGTCATGGCGTGGACATCCAACGGTCGCGCAGTCCGGCGAGGACCGCGATGGACACGGTGAGCAGGATCAGGCTGAGCGCGATCGCCGCCTCCGGGTCGGACTCCATGGCCAGGTAGACGGCCAGCGGCATGGTCTGGGTCCGGCCGGGGAAGTTCCCGGCGAAGGTGATGGTCGCGCCGAACTCGCCCAGCGCCCGGGCCCAGGCCAGCACCGCGCCCGCCCCGATGCCCGGGGCGACCAGCGGCAGGGTGACCCGGCGGAACGCGGTCAGCCGGGAGGCGCCCAGGGTGGCCGCGGCCTCCTCGTAGCGCGGGTCGGCGGCGCGCAGCGCGCCCTCCACGCTGATCACCAGGAACGGCATGGCGACGAACGCCTCGGCGATCACCACCCCGGTGGTGGTGAACGGCAGGGTGATGCCGGTCCAGTCGTCCAGCCAGCGGCCCAGGATGCCGTTGCGGCCGAGCACCAGCAGCAGCGCCACGCCGCCGACCACCGGGGGCAGCACCAGCGGCAGCGTCACCAGGGCGCGCACCAGGCGCCGGCCGGGGAACTCGGTGCGGGCCAGCAGCCAGGCCAGCGGTACGCCCAGCACCAGTGCGACGCCGGTGGCCAGGGTGGCCGAGAGCAGCGAGAGCCTGAGCGCCTGCCACACCTCGGTGCCGGTCAGCAGCTCGGGCAGCGCGCTCCACGGGGCCCGCACCAGCAGGCCGAGCAGCGGCAGCACCAGGAAGGCCAGGCCGAGCAGCGCGGGCAGCAGCAGCGCGGCGGGGACCCGCCCGGACCCCCGGGGCCGCCGCCGGCCCCGGGGGTGTGGTGCGGGAGTGGTACGGGGGGTGCTCGCCCGGGTCACGGCGTCTGGAAGCCGGCCTCGGTGAGCACCCGGCGGGCGTCCGCGGAGCCGACGTAGCCGAGGAACGCGGCCGCGCCGTTGCTGTTGGGCGCCTTGGCCAGGGCGGCGATCGGGTAGTCGTTGACGGCCTTCGCGGCCTCGGGGAAGTTCACGCCCTCGATCTTGGCAGAGTCGGCCTTGACGTCGGTCCGGTACACCAGCGACGCGTCCACCTCGCCCAGCTCGACCTTGGTCAGGGCGCCCTTGACGTCCTGCTCGTAGGTGACGGGGGTGAGCTGCACGCCGGCCGCGTTCAGCGCGGTGACGGCGGCGGCGCCGCACGGCACCTCCTTGGCGCACAGCGCGGTCTTGACGCCGCTGAGGTCCTTCAGCCCGGTGATCTTCTTCGGGTTGCCCTTGGCGACCGCGATCTCCAGGGTGTTGCGGACGAACACCGTCGGGTCGCCGCCGGTCAGCTTGGCGTCCGTGACGGTCTTCATGGTGGCCGGGCTGGCCGCGGCGAACACGTCCACCGGGGCGCCGGAGACGATGCTCTGGGCCAGCGCGGAGGAGCCGCCGAAGTTGAAGGTCACGGTGGTGCCCGGGTAGGCCGCCTCGAAGCGCTTGCCCAGCTCGGTGAAGGACTCCTTCAGCGAGGCCGCCGCGAACACCGTCACGGTGCCCTTGACCTCGGGGCGGGCGGGCGCGGAGCTGTTCGAGGCGGAGCCGCTGCCGGAGCTGCTGCACGCCGTCAGGCCGGCCGCGAGGGCGAGGACGGCGGAGGCGGCGAGGAGTCGTCTGACGCTGCGCATGGATGGTTTCCCCTGGTCGTGGTGGGCGGTGGCGGTTCGTGGTGGGTGGTGGCGGGCGAGGGTGGGGGTGCGATCAGGTGATCATAGTGCCGCAGCTGCGGGGTCCAGGACTGCTGTCTCATTGCACAAGCGACCTTAAGGCGAACTTAAGGGTTGCATGTGCAATGCCTCAACACCCCGCGGGAGGTGAACCGGACCCGCACCGGCCCGGCCGGGTGCGCCCTCGCGCCGGTCCGCCGGGCCGGGGGATACTGACGCGGTTTCAGCGAACCGCCGCCGAACGGGGGTTCGCCCGCCGACGGAGGGGATCCCATGACCGCCACCCGCGTGCCCGGCCCGCCCGGGCTGCCGCTGATCGGCTCTCTGCTCGACCTCAGGCGCGACGCGCTCGGCACCTACCTCGCCGCCCACCGCGACCACGGCGACGTGGTCCGGGTGCAGGCCGGGCCGCCCGGGCTGCGGGCCGAGCTCTGGATGGTCTTCTCCCCCGAGGGCGCCCAGCAGGTGCTGGCCACCGAGGCCGCCAACTTCCGCAAGGACAACGTCTTCTACGGCGAGATCCGGGAGAGCTTCGGCAACGGCCTGCTCACCGCCCAGGACGCCGACTACCTGCGCCAGCGCCGCCTGGTCCAGCCGCTGTTCACCCGCCGCCGGGTCGACCAGTACGCCGACGCGATCGGCACCGAGACCGCCGCGCTGGCCGCCCGCTGGGCCGCCGAACCCGGCCGCACCGTCGACCTCGGCGAGGAGATGAACCGCTTCGCGCTGCGCACCGTCGCCCGGATCCTGTTCGGCCAGGACGTCGAGGAGGCGGTCGAGACCGTCCACCACGCCTTCCCGGTCCTGAACGGCTTCGTCCGCGACCGCGGCTTCTCCCCGCTGCGGCTGCCCCGCGCGTGGCCGCTGCCCGGACACCGCAAGGCGCTCGCCGCCGAACGCGCGCTGTACGAGGTGTGCGACGGCATCATCGCCCGCCGCGCCGCCGAGGGCCGCAGCGGCGACGGGAGCGGCGATGGCGGGGCGGACGACCTGCTCGGGCTGCTCGCCGCCGCCCGCGGCGAGGACGGCGAACGGCTGGACGCCACCGAACTGCGCGAACAGGTGCTGATCTTCCTGCTGGCCGGCCACGAGACCACCGCCACCTCGCTCACCTTCGCCCTGCACCTGCTCGGCAAGCACCCCGAGCAGCAGGCCCTGGCCCACCGCGAAGCCGCCGGCCTGCTCGCCGACGGCCGCCGCCCCACCGCCGCCGACTACGCCGAACTCCCGTACCTGACCCGGGTGCTGAAGGAGACCATGCGGCTCTTCCCGGCCGCCCCCTCGATCGGCCGGCGGGCCGTCGCGGCCACCACGGTGGGCGGCGTCGAGATCCCGGCCGGCGCGGACGTGCTGGTCGCCCCCTACGTGACGCACCGCCACCCCGCGCACTGGGAGGACCCGGAGCGCTTCGACCCCGACCGCTTCACCCCCGAACGCGAGGCCGCCCGGCACCGCTACGCCTGGTTCCCGTTCGGCGGCGGCCCGCGGGCCTGCATCGGCCAGCACTTCTCGATGCTGGAGTCGGTCCTCTCGCTGGCCGTCCTGCTGCGCGACTTCGAGGTCACCGCCGTCGACCACGACGTCCCGCTCGGCCAGGGCATCACCCTGGAACTGCACGGCCCGGTCCGGGTCTCCCTGACCCCGCGCTAGCGCGACCCGGGCCGGGCGGCCCCCCCCGCTGCCCGGCTCCGGAAGGTGCGCGCCCTCCCGCCGGACCGGCGGCGGAGGCCCTAGGGTCGGCGGATGGACGCACCTCCGCAGCAGAAGCAGTCGTCCCGTCCGGACCGGGGCCGCCGCCCCCGCCACTGGCGGGAGGTCTCGCCCACCCGCCGCGGCCTGGTGCTCGCGTGGTGGGGCTTCACCCTCACCTTCGGCTTCCTGCGGCTGCTGACCTGGCTGATCCACATCGACGCCGCCGGCGTGGGGAACGTCTCGGCGGGCGGCGTCCACCTCCACCACTACGTGTGGGGCATCCTCGTCCTGATGGTCGTCGGTGCCCTCGGCCTGGTCGAGCGCTCGCCGCGCTGGCGGACCTGGATGGGCCTGGCCTACGGCATCGGCACCGCGCTGATCATCGACGAGACCGCCAACCTGATCAACCTGAGCGACGTCTACTGGGAGGACTCCGGCGGGGTCAGCATCGCCGTCGCGCTGATCGTCATCGGCGTCGTGGGCAGCGCCCTGGCCTTCACCCACCGGGACGGCCCGGGGTCGGACGAGGAGGGCACCGGCGGGCGGGGGCCCGGCCCGGAGCAGGAGTGACGCCCGCCGGGCCGGGGGACGCCGGTCCGGGAAGGCGGCCCGCCCCGGAAGGCGGCCGGTCCGGGAAGGCGGCCCGCCCCGGAAGGCGGCCGGTCCGGGAAGGCGGCCCGCCCCGGAAGGCGGCCGGTCCGGGAAGGCGGCCCGCCCCGGAAGGCGGCCGGTCCGGGAAGGCGGCCGGTCCGGGCCCCGGGGCATTTCCCTTGTGCGGGTGGGGTGCTGAGAGGCGAGACCTCGCCCTGACGGGATGAAACACCGGGTCGGAGCGGGATCCGCGCCGCCCTGCCGCTCCCTCCTGCAGCGACCTCTAGGCGCCCATGCCGTCGAAGAGCGCGCGCAGGAGGCGGTCGACGTACGCGTGGGTCAGGGGCTCCTGGGTGATCAGGAGCCGGAAGTAGAGCGGGCCGGAGAGGACGGCCATGGCCAGGTCCAGGTCGAAGGCGGGGGACAGTTCGCCGCGCTCCCGGGCCGTCCGCAGCCGGGCGACGGTCTTCTCGGTCTGCGGGGTGACGAAGCGCTCGTTGAGGTCGGCGGCGAGGCGGGGGTCGTGCTGGGCCTCGCCGATCAGGGCCCGGTACAACGGGCCGAAGGGCGGGTTGCCCAGGAGGTCGACGGCCGCGTGGATCTGGGTGCGCAGGTCGGCGACGACGTCGCCGGTGTCGGGGTAGTCGAGGTCGGGCGCGTGCAGGTGGAGCAGGGAGTCCAGGAGCAGTGCGCCCTTGGACGGCCACCTGCGGTAGAGGGTGTGCTTGCCCGCGCCCGCCCGGGCCGCGACCGCCTCCATGCTGAGCTTCGCGTAGCCGGTCTCCCGGCCGAGTTCCAGGGCGGTCCGCATGATGGCCTCGGTCCGGGCGGAGCCGCGGGGGGAAACGGTCATGCCCCTCATCCTAACGGCACGGCACGTGCCGTACTTGACGAGGTCGCGGAGGATGCACTTTGCTTTCCGGCACGACACGTGCCGTTCCGGTGCGGGTCGCGCCGGTAAGGGGAGTGCATGGACACCGAAGTGATCGTCGTCGGCGCGGGTCCGACCGGGCTGATGCTGGCCTGCGAACTGCGCCTGGCCGGGGTGCGCCCCCTGGTGCTGGAGCGGCAGGCCGTCCGCCGGAACACCCCGAAGGCGGGCGGCATCGGCGGGCAGATCCTCGAACTGCTGCGCCACCGCGGCCTGTTGGAGAGGTTCGAGGCCGCCTGCCCCGGCCCCGCCCCGGCCCCGAGGTTCCCGTTCGGCGGCATCCACCTCGACCTGACGGCGCTCGCCGACCCGCCGCTGCGCGCCCTGCCCCTCCCGCAGCAGCGCCTGGAGGAACTGCTGGACGAACGCGCCGCCGAACTCGGGGCCGAGGTCCGCCGCGGGCACCGGGTGACCGGCGTCCGGCAGGACGGGCGGAGCGCGAGCGTCGAGGTGCTCGGCCCGGAGGGGCCGTACCGGGTGGACGCCGCCTACCTGGTGGGCTGCGACGGCGCCCGCAGCCCCGTCCGGGACGGAGCCGGCATCGCCTTCCCCGGCACCGCCTACCCGGAGGTCAACCGGCTGGCCCAGGTCACCCTCCCCGACACGGTGACCGTGCACGGCAACGGCGACCTCGACGTCCCCGGCCTCGGCACGGTCCGCGGCGGCTTCACCCGGACGGAGCGCGGCCTCCTCGGAGTCGGCGCATCGCCCGGCTCGCCCGTGGTCTCCCTCTACACCGTCGAGGAGGAGGCCGACGAGTACGACGACGACACCCCGATGACCGCGGCCGAACTCCAGGACAGCCTGCGCCGCGTCCTCGGCGCGGGGATCCCCGTGCGCGAGGCGGTCCGGTTGTCGCGGTTCACCTTCAAGGCCCGGCACGCCGAGCAGTACCGGAACGGGCGGATCCTGTTGGCCGGTGACGCCGCCCACCTCTTCCCGGCCACCGGCGTGGCGATCAACGCGGGCATGCTCGACGCCGTCAACCTGGCCTGGAAACTGGCCGCCGCCCTCCACGGCCGCGCCCCCGACGGCCTGCTGGACAGCTACCACGACGAACGGCGCTCCGCCAACGCGCGCACCATGCTCCACGCCCAGGCCCAGGTGGCACTGCGCCGCGGAACCGACCCCGCCGCCGAAGCGCTCCGCGAGCTCGTCCAGGAACTGCTCACCGACGAACAGCCGCTGCGCCGCACCGCGGCACTCGTCGCCGGAGCCGACGTCCGCCACCCGGTGCCGGGGCCGTCCGGGCACCACCCGATGGCCGGCGCGTTCCTCCCCGGCCCCGCCGCGTCCGCCGACCCGGCGACGGCGGGCAGGGGCGGCCTCCTGCCCACCGCGCGACCCGTCCTCCTGGACCTCGCCGACCGCGCGGACCTCCGCCGCGCGGCAGCGGACTGGGGCTCCCGCGTCGACGTCCGCACCGCCACCGCCACCGCCGCGGACCGCATCGCCGACGCCGTCCTGGTCCGCCCGGACGCGCACGTTGCCTGGGCCGCGGCCGTCGGGGAGCCCGCCGACAGCGCCGCCCCGACCCTGCGTGCGGCGCTCGCCCACTGGTTCGGCGCCCCCGAGGCGGCCGAACGCCCCGAGGCGGCCGAACGCCCCGACCAGGTCTGACCCCGCCCGGAGAGGAAGCCGCCACCGATGCCGCCCGTACCCGCCGACCCGACCGTGCTCCACCCGATGCCCGACCAGCCCCGGGTCGTGCTGCTCCGACCACTGGTGACCTCCCCCCTGATCGAGGTGGGGGAGTTCACCTACTACGACGACCCGGTGGACCCGACCGCCTTCGAGCGTCGCAACGTCCTCTACCACTACGGGCCCGAGAAGCTCGTCATCGGGAGGTTCTGCGCGCTCGGCGAGGGCGTGCGGTTCCTCATGAACGGCGCCAACCACCGGATGGACGGCCCCTCGACGTTCCCCTTCCCGATCATGGGAGGCTCCTGGGCCGACCACTTCGACCTCCTCACCGGCCTGCCCGGCCGCGGCGACACCACCGTCGGCAACGACGTCTGGCTCGGCTACGGGGCCGTGGTGATGCCCGGGGTCCGGATCGGCCACGGGGCGATCGTCGCCGCCGGCTCCGTGGTCGTCGACGACGTGCCCGACTACGGCGTCGTCGGCGGCAACCCCGCCCGGCTGCTGCGCCGCCGCCACGGCGACGCCGACGTCGACCGCCTCCTGGCCCTGGCCTGGTGGGACTGGCCGCTGCCGCACCTCACCGCCCACCTGCGCACGGTCATGTCCGGGACCGTCGACGAACTCGCGGCCGCGGCGCCCGGCCGCGAGCCCCTCCCGCCCACCCCCTCGGCACCGGACGGAGCGTCATGACGAGCAGGTTCACCGAACTGGTCGTCGACTGCCACGACCCCGAGCGGCTGGCCGCCTTCTGGTGCGCGGCCCTGGACTTCCAGGTGATCGACCGGGGCGGGGACAAGGTCGAGATCGCCTCCTGGGTGCCGACCGCCGAAGACGTCCGGGCCCGGCAGATGCCACCCACCCTGCTGTTCGTCCGGGTGCCCGAGGGGCGCGGCGGCAAGAACCGGCTCCACCTCGACATCAGCCCGATCGACGCCGCCACCGACCAGGAGGTGGCCAGGCTGCTGGCCCTCGGCGCCACCCCGGCGGACGTGGGCCAGGGGCCGGACCGCAGCTGGGTGGTGATGGCGGACCCCAACACACGTGACTACCAGTTCTGCTGAGCTTACCGTCACGTCAGCGCATGCAAGAGGCCCCGCACGGTCAGAGAGACCGCACGGGGCATCGTCGTACGTGGGACCTACCGGGCAGGGACCCAGCTTCCGGGATCAGTCCCACTCGATGCGCTGGCCCTCGGGGCTGACGACCATCCGCAGCCGCTCGCCAGTGGGCTCACCCGCAACGCGCCACCGGGTGATCAGCTCGGCCACCGCGTCCCAGAGCCGGACCGGCCCGCCCTGCCGGACCAGCCACCGGCCCCCGTCCTCGAACACCACGGCCCATGACCCGCCGTCCACGTCCACCAACACGTGCTCGGTGCGTCCGTTTCGGGGCATGGCGAAGTACTGCGCCGTGGGCGCCGCGAACTGCGCCACGAACCGGACCGCCCACTGGTCGAGCACGTCAGCGCCGATCCCCGCCGGACGGGCCTCGCCCTGATCGAGCGCGGGCAGCATGCCGAGTGGCGGGGGCATGTGCGGGCGGGCGAGCATGAACGACACACTGCCGCCGAGCACCGGACCGGTTGCCGTGCCATCCTCGGCCACCGTGAGCCGCACCAGCTCTGAGGCGTTCATCCAGCCGCCCACGGTCACCAGGATTTCGCCGCCCGGACGGGTCTGTGCGATCCATTCGGCCGGAACGGTCCGGACCCCGCACGTGGCGATGATCCGGTCATACGGTGCGCCCTTGGCGTACCCGGCGAGCCCGTCGCCGGTCACCAGCTCGGGCCAGTAGCCGAGTCCGCCCAGCGCCACGGACGCCCGAGCCGACACGTCCGCGTCCACCTCGATTGATGTCACCTTGTCGTCGCCAAGGACGTGCGTCAGCAGCGCAGTTGAGTAGCCGGTGCCGGTGCCGATCTCCAGTACGGACATGCCGGGCTGCACCCGCAGGTCTTCGAGCATCCGGACCACCAGGCCGGGCAGTGTCGAAGACGACGTGGGCACCTGCGCCAACCGGCCCTCGACCTGTCGGGGCACCACACAGCCGGCGAGCTGCGTCACCAACGTGTCGTCCTCGTACACGCGGCCGATCAGCTCGGGCGACTTCTCCAGCGACACGGGCCGGTACCAGCCGTCGCCGTCGTACTCGAACCAGCCGTCACGCAGGAACGCCTCACGCGGGACGGCCAGCACGGCCGCTTCCCACTCGGCGGTCAGGATCGCCCCCGCTTCCCTGAGCTGTGCGGCCAGCACCGCCCGCAGCCCTTCGGACTCGTTCACTCGGTTACTCCGTTCTCCAGAAGATCGGCGATTGCGGACGTGATTGGCAGGCCCGCCGCGTGCTCCAGCCACGCCCATTGACCGTTCGGGTTGCACTCCAAGAACCACCATTCACCCTGGGGGGTCACGGCGAAGTCGAACGCCCCGAAACGCAGGCCGAACTCACCGATGAACCGCAGCAGAGCGGCTCGTACCGGCGCGGGGCAGTCCACGGGTTCGTACATCAGGCTCCGGTACTCGCTGCGCCAGTCGAGCACCCCGGGAGGAGCGGTGATCAGCGCACAGAACACCTGATCCCCGACTACCACGGCGCGCACGTCGCCGGACTTCGGCACCTGCGCCTGAAAGAGATGGGCGCACTTGCTCACGGCGTCGGTGATCTCCCCGGGCTCGACCGACGCCGCCCAGATACCGGCGGGTTCGCCGTCCACGTGGTAGGCCCCGGCATGCAAGGGCTTGTAGATCGTGGGCTGCGCGGCGGCGAACAGCTTCGCATCGGCGGGGTTGTTGGTGATCAGCGTCGCCGGGACCGGCAGCCCGAGGCGGGAGGCGAGCGAGAGCTGTGCGGGCTTGTACTCGGCGCGGGCGATGGCCTGCGGGTGGCTCAGGTAGAGACAGCCCGGAAGCGCGCCAAGCACCCCGTTCAGCCCCCGGCGGTTCTCCTGCGCGGCGAACCGGTCGGCCTGGTGATCGGTGTCCGGCGTGTACGGGTTCGGCCGCCGGTGGTAGAGCGCGCGGACACCGGAGAGATCGGCGGTGCGCTTGCCCACCGTGAGACTTCCCGACCATCCGTCCGCCGTGATCGAAGCGGCCAGCGTGGCGCGGGTCGGGAAGTCTCGTCCGGGGTCGAACCGGAGGACGGGCACCCGGCGCCGGTTCAACTCCGCTATGACCAGATCGGCGGTCGGGTCCTCGGCTTCGGTGGAGACCAGCACCGGGCGTCCGTCCATGGCGTTACCTCCTAGTCCTGCGTCGCGTCGTGACCGGAGTCGCCGTCAACCTTGCCGTCCTTGCCGACCTGGGTGGGCGGGTAGGTGCCCACCGACGTGCCGTGCTTGCCCAGTTCGGCAGGGCTCATGGTGCCGTCCTCGCCGAACCACAGACCGGTCTGCGTCGCGGGGTCCAGCCCGGCGTACTGCCACTGCGACGGCTCGCCGTTGCGCAACGGCGCCATGCGCCCCATGCCCCACGGGGCAGCGGGGGCGAGTTCGGTAGCGGTGCTCAACTTTCCTCCTACGTCTCGGTGTTGCTCGGAGGTGCGAAGGACCCACCTTGCCCGCTCCAGCCTGTTGCCGGGCGGGAACAGGCAAGGTGGGATTGTGCCCCGCTCCGGGCACGGGGGTTGATGTGCCCGGAGCGGGGGTTGGGCCCGTCCCGGCGGGGGTGTTGACCCTTCCCCGCCCGCCGGAACGGGAGTTCGTGGGGGTGCGGCTACCCGCGCCCGAGGGGACGTGCCTTGCGGAGCGGGGCCGAGTCGCCGGGGCGCGTCCACCCCAGGGGGAACAGCACCGGTTCGCCCGGGAACAACGCGGCCCACTCGGCGGTCATGACACCGCCCCACCGGCCGCACGTCAGGCACCGCCAGACCGGCCCGCCCGGACCGCTCAACAAGGCACCCGGTTCCATGGTCGTCTCGACCTCGTGTCCGGCGCCCTCGGGGCACTCGCGCATCTCCGCTCCATACCGTGATCCGTCTGTACCCCGCCCCGGTCGTCCGGGCCGTCCAAGTCCCGTCACCGGGGCGGGGGTTGTGCAGCCCGGCGCAACGCAGGCAACGCCGGGAGTCGAGGGCCGGGTTACCGCTGAGCCCTGGTGCCCCATCTCGACCGGGGCCGCGCATGCCGAGCGCGGTGGGTGCGCTCGGTCGCGGACTTGTCCCGTGCGGCCATCGCAGCAACTGCCTTGCGGTGCAGGGTCGATACGCAGTCGCCGCAGGCGAGAAGCCCGGCCGAGACTCCGCCGGCTGCGGTGACCGAGCCGAGCCAGAGCACGCGGACCGAGGTGCGCCCGCAGTAGAGCCAGCAGTCCCCGACCGCCCACGGGTTCCCGTCGTCTGTCTCGGGCGGCTCCGGCAGCCGTCCCGCGCTGATCTCAGCCAGCGTGGGCAACACCTCGGCGGCGAGCGTCACGGCGGCTCTCCGGGGCGAACGTGGCGCACCGTGACCCGCAACCGGGGCCGCCTGGCGGCACGTCTTCGGCGCCACCACGTTTCCCAGTCACCGCCGTAGACGATGCCGAGCATGGCGACTGCCAGGGCGAAGAACCACCAGACCCAACGACGCGCGGCGTACGGGTCGAGCCTGGCGAGGGCGACCACCAGAGCGGCGGGCCCGAGGGCGACCGCCACGGCCAGGGCGCAGGCAGCAAGGGTCTTGCGGCTCACGCCGGTTCGTCCTCGGGCACCAGCACCATCGGGACCGAGGCAGCGTCCAGGCTGTACGACCGGTGGTCCTGGTTGAGCCACGTGTGCGTGCGCGCCCACTCCGCCACGGCCCCCACGTCCGCACTCGGCCGGGACGTCTCGCCGCACTTGGTGCCGTCCTCGTCCTCGGACACGCAGGACAGGACGTAGCGCGCCGGAACGGCCCGAGGGTCATCCGGGCGCAACTTCCAGCCCCCGAACCGCGTAACGATCCGGTTCGTCTCCTGGCAGTCCGTGTGCGTCAGCACCGACGGGAGTTCCCTGGTCGGCATGCTGCTCATTCGGCCTCCAAAACGCTGAGTGCCCGTCACGTCACATGGACGGTACGGGCACTCAAGGCGGCCGAGAGGCACAGTTTGTGCCCCTAACTATCAGTCAGGCGGCAAGCCCGGTAGCGGTTGCAAGGTCACGGGCGGCGGGTCGAACAGACGGAGGACCGTCCAGCAGGCCCCTTACCAAGTCATGGGTTTCGTGGTTCCACCGGGCGGTGTCGGGCGCTGCCTCCACTGCGTCGGTGAGCAGCGACGCCACCCAATCCGGCTCGCCCCGCAGGGCGTATGCCCGTGCGACCTCGATCAAGTGCCGTGCCCGCCTCGGCCGTGCAGGAAGTTCTGCCGGTGCCAGCCGGTCAGCCCACCGCAAGGCGGTACCGACCTGTCGCAGCTCGACAGCCACTGTCACAGCGTGCACCGGGACTACCCGCGCAGATGCGGAGGTCGGCGAGTGCCAGAAGTCAACCGGCAGGGTCCTGGCGACCTCCTCGGCTCGATCGAACCAGCCCCAAGCCTCGCCCGACTCTCCCGCGCGAGCGTGCGTAATGGCCGCGTGGAACGCCATATCTGCCCATGCCGCAGCAAGCGACGGAGAATCACCCCGGGCCGGTCCCAGCAGCCGCAGAGCCTCCTCCGTGAGCGTCTGGGCGCTGTCCCATTGCCCAGACTTCCGGAACGCCTCCACCAGGAACCAACAAGCCTGCGCAACGGCGACGGCATCACCGGACGCTCGGGCGGTTGCCAAGGAGCGCTCGGCCACGCGCCAGACCAGGTTTCCATCCCCCTGGTAGGCGGCGAACATCTGGACAAGATTCAGGGCCGAGGCATACAGCACCTCAGCGCGCCGACGATCCGGGCAGTCAGGGTGCGATGCGGCGGCCGAGGCAGCAGATACCAGCGCCGGGAGCAGGTCCCCAAGAGCCGTACGGTGGTCGCCCCGGGAGTCCCGAGCTTGCCAAGCCGCAGCCACCTGAGCCGCAACGTGATTGACGCTCGGGACCGGGCCACCCGCCAGGCCCAGCGGCGCCGAGTCAACGGCCCGCCGGACCACCGACAGCGCCGGATGCTCCGCCCCGGAGAACAATGCTCGGGGCATCGACACGTCCCCCGTCAGGGCCGACAGGTCTTCGATGGCCAAGTGTTCTGCGATCTTGACGAGCATGGGCAGCCTCGGCGGCAGGAGGCGGCCGTTCTCAACTGCCTTCAACCATCCCTCTGAGCGGCCTACCAGCCCGGCCAGCACGGCACGGGACTTGCCCGCGCGCTCCCTGAAAAGCTTGATGCGCTGACCAACAGACAGCGCCGGATCGACAGCCATAGCCATGGGGTAAGAGTAGGACCAGCGCTGCCGGGCTAACACCAGCTCGAACTGAGCACGTGGGAAGGGGCGAGTGATGGCAGGGCAGCAAGCGGGAACGCAAGAAGGCCCCCGCCCCAACCACCCGATGAGGGAGGAAGGGACGGGGGCGTTCGCGGAAGGTGGGACCGGTCAGTCCCAGATATCGGAGTCGTCTGCTGACTCCGGTGGCGCAATGGCCACGCGAGCACTCGGCGACAGGCCCAATTCGCGGATGTAGCGTGCAAGTTGGGATCGGTACTGTGCTGCGATGGTGGCGGCGCCGTTCTTCACCGTGCCACGCTCGGCCGTGACCATGAGTCCGCGTTCGGACAGGTCGCGCTCGGCCTGGTCGATGCGGGCCACGCAGACGCACAGATCCTTGACGGTCGAGTGGTCCACCTCGCCGAGGCCCGCAGCTACTTCGAGAATCGGCACAATACGCTGCCACTCGGCCGAGGCCATTTCCCGACAGCGGATATTGGCCGCTTGGACTTCGGCGGCCGGCGAGTCCTTGAACACGTCTCGCCAATCAGGTTCGGCAAGAACGGCGCGAGGGACAATCACCCCTTCTCTGATCTCAGCCTTTGACGGGTTCCCTTCGCGGGCCCGTATTGCCGCTGGTTTGGGCCGGTATCGGTCGGCCATGGTCTCCTCTCCCACATGCTGTGGCGGCGCTCAGGGGTTCCAAGAATGGCCACAGCTCCGGCGCGAGTTTCTTCCCTCCCTGCCGATCAACCTTGGCCATGGAGGGGAGTACCCCCCTGGTCGAGTCGGGGATGCTCAGTCGCCCTGCGCGGCCACGTATTCTTCACGCTGGGCCACAAGACTCTGATTGAATTCGTCGGCGAGCTGCGCCGACTCCTTTTCGAGGTGCTCCACGATTTCATCAAGGATCTGCGCCGCGTAATACCGCTGCTCGGGTACGGTCACGACTTCACCGATAGTCCGCTGTGCGCGCTGCGCTTCGGTCATGACGTATCCGCGCTTGTGCCTGGCGGCCCGGTACTCGACATACGCAGCGAACCAGGGCTCCGCCGACAGGGCGTCAAAGAACCGCTGTCGGGCGTCATCACCCGAGTTCGCGGCCTCCTCGGCCCGACCCATCCAAGTCCCGGCGAACTGTCGGCTGTACTCAATCTCACGTTCCGCCCGGCGGGCCTTCTCGGTGTCCTCGGCGGCACGCAACTGCGCCTCGGCGTCAGCCAGCGGGCCGGATACCTTATCGATCTGTGCGCGCAGCTTGGCGACCCGCTCGGTAGCCTTCTCGATCTCGGCGCTCATATCACTTGCCACCCTTCGTGGTATCGCGCCCGTACTGAGCCGCAATCTTCTTCGCGTTCTCGTAGTAGCCAAGGGACATGCGGGCAGTGGTTCCCATGCGGTCGTACATATCGGGGTTCGAATCCCGGAGGGCGGCCAGCTTCTCCATGCGCGCGTCCCACTGCCACTCGGCCGCGCGGATCGCATCCTTGTCACGGGGGCCGTCCAGATAGCCGACCCGGTGCAAGCTCTCGCTCATGGTTCTCTCTCCGTTTGTCAGTGCCCACGGCGGGGCTTTCCCGGTAGGTATGGGGAGCGGACCTTGCCCGCTCTACCTCGGCGCTAGGGAAGGGCGGACATTGCCGTGTCCTGGTGGCGGGGTGGCGAGAGTGGTCCTGTTTCTGTTTTTTCTTAGTTTTTTCTATGTGTTCAAAAAAATAGGTAAGAACCACCACCCATCACCCCTCTTGCCGCTGTCGGCCGCTCCGGGGCCGGCTGAGCCCGAGGCAGCAGGCGGCCGTCTGCGGGCACAAGAGAGCCCCGGCCGACACGGGGGGCCGACCAGGGCTGTACGGGGCTCTATGGGGCCTTTACGCGGCTGCGGGCAGCATCTCGGAAGCCGTGGCGGTATCCCATGCAGACAGTTCCTCGGCGGCCGGGTCGAGTTCCCCGGACATGGTGAAGTCCACGCGCCGGGTGTCGAGCTTGCGCCACCCGCCACGGGTGCCCCGGCGGACGTTCAGGCGAACTCCGGCGTCAATGAGCATGCCGCGCCGCTTGGCCGTGTCGGCGGTGTTCCAGTCGTCGGCGAAGGTACGCCCGGTGGTCGTGGTGATGCGCTGCGGCTCGGTCTTCTCGCGCGATTCCAAGTCGGCTATGCGGCTGTCCAGGGCGTCATGCCGTTTCTGCCACTCGTTCGCGGCGTGCTTGGACTTCTGCTGTCCCTGAATCTTCAAGTGCGCGGTGAACTCGGCCACGGTCGCGTTCAACTCCGGTTCGGGGTCGTAGCCGGGGACGACCACCGTGGTTCGGGTCTGGATTCCGCCGACCAGACGCAGGAACTCGGCTGTCACGTACTCGTCTGCCCAGTCTCCCCGGATGTTCGCGGGCGCTTCGCACTTGTCGCCCCGGGCGTGGTAATTGCACTTGTACGTGGGCTGCTTGCCGTCCTGTTTGTTGAGGTACATGCGTCCGCCGCATGAATCGCAGTGGATGACCCGCAGCAACAGCGCTTCCGTGTCGGACCGGTCGCTGTTGTTGATGCTGCGTTCGTCCAGAACGGCGCCGATCTGGTCGAACTCCTCGCGGGTGAGAATCGGTGTCTCGGTGCACATGGCCGGGTTGCCCTGGTCGTCGCGCACGGGCACGCCGTTGTGCATCTTCCAGCCCAATAGCACCTCATTACGGAGCATCCGGGTAATGACCGCCGGGGTCCACTGGAACGTCTCCCGCACCACGTGCTTGCCCTTGGTCCCGCCGGTCTTGCCGCCCCGCTCGCGGCCCATCTTGTCGGCCCAGTAATCGCGCGGGCTCAGGATGCCGTCCGCGTTGAGCCCCGCAGCGATGGCGGACACGGTGGCGCCCTCCAGCAGCTCACGGACGATGCGCTCAATGACCGCCACGGCGTCCGGATCGGGCACCAGGGTCCAGCCCTTGCCGCCGAACTCCTCGGGCATCGGGGCGGGCATGTAGCCGTATGGCGGACGGCCACCGCCGCGCCAGCGAAGCGGCATCTTGCGCATGGCGGCCTGTGCGCCGCTGACGCGGTCGCTGATGGACTGCGACTCGAACTGTGCGGCGAAAGCCAGCATGAACAGTTGGAGTTCCGCCATGGGGTCCATGGGGTTGCGGAAGTCGAACACCTGCCGACCCCCGCCCAGACCCTCGGCGAAGATGAGTACCTTGCGGTGCTCGCGTGCCCAGTTGGCGAGGGCGTACATGTGGCCCATGGACCGGATGGCGCGATCGAACCGCCAGAACACCAGAGCGTCATACGCCTGCGGGTTGCTCAACCAGCGGAGTAGCTGCGGGCGCTCCCACGGGCTGGTCTTGGACGCGCTGACGTCAAGGTCCACCGCTTCGCGCAGTGCGTCACCCTCGCCGAACGTGACCCGCAGCTCTGCGCCTACGTGGTCGCACGCCTCCCGCTGACGCTCGGGGCTGGTGGTCTCGTCCGTGAGGACGGACAGTCGGATGCACCGGACACCCCGAAGGGTCTCGGTGAACACGGTGCCGGACAGGGGGTTGCGCGCATCTTCCATGTCCCACTTGGGGAGCGCGTCTTGCCACTGATCAGCTTCCGAGCCCCTGACCAGCACAGATGCCGCTGCCATCTCTCACACTCCAGAACGTCCAGTTCTGTGTGTTGGGAGACCCCGAGGGCAACGAGTTCTGCGTCCTGTGAACCCTGGCCCCACCGCGCAGCCCCGCCGGAGGCCGCGGGAGCGGTGCCGGCGCGCCCTAGCCGTTCTGCCCCGTGGGGCCGTTGCAGAAGGCGGTGGCAGGGCCGGGTGGATCACGCCCCGACCCGGTGTTTCACCGTGTCGGGGCGAGGCCGTGCAGGTGGGTGACGGCCGGTGCGGCGAGCGGACGCCGGACCGCCCGCCCCCGCGCTGGAGTGCGGGGACGGGCGGCCCGGGGCGTCAGTGGGTGAGGTGGGCCAGGCACAGGGTGTACGAGGTGCTGCCCTTCTCCACCCAGTAGCCGACCTGGGCCTCGGGGACCGCCTTGCAGGCGCTGGTGGTGGAGGTGGAGAACCGGCCCACCACCCGGAAGTCGGCGTCGGAGCTGCCGCAGTCGACGACCGAGACGTCCGGGGAGAAGGTGGTCCCGCTGTTGTGGACGCAGTCGCCGACGGCGGCGTACTCCGGGTCCTGCTGGACGCTGTAGACGATCGCGCCGACGAGCGCCAGCGGCACCAGCAGACCGAGGACCTGCGGCCGCAGGTACAGCGGACGGCCGGTGGGCATGGGCGTGCCCGGGGCGCCCGGGACGGGGGCCGGGAGCTTCCGGAGCTTGAGCCAGGTGACCAGGTTCATCAGCATGGTGACGGGGTTGATCACCATGGACGCGACGCCCCACCAGCCCTGCCACAGGCTGTTCGCGGTCATCCGCCGGACGGTCGCCGTCCCGCAGTCCCGGCAGAACGGGCCGGGCAGGCGCAGGAACCTCATCATCACCAGGAATCCCTGGTGGCCGCGGACCGTGGCCTGCACGGCGGGCATCGAACCGCAGAAGCGGCAGAACGGGCCCGGGTGGAAGCCGGGCCCGGCGGGCGCTCCCCCCGGGCCGGGCTCGGCGCCCGCGGGCGGCGCGGACGGGTCGGCGGACAGGGGCGGGACGGGTACGGACACGGAGTTCCTCCGGCAGGGCACGCGGACGGCGCGCGGGGAAGCGGCAAGGGGGAGCCGTCGGCTCCGGGCGGCAGCGGAACTCCGCTGCGCCCCGCGACGGTTCGCCGGAGAGTAGCGGCTCCGAAGGACAACCCGCACGCCAGTTCCGCGCGCGCGTTCGATCCGGCGTGCGGCGGGAGGCCCCCGGAGGGCGGCGGCAAGGGCGCGCGCAAGGGCGTGCGCTGGGGCGCGCGGAGCGCGGGAGGGCGGTGGGAGGCATGCGCCGCCGGACCATTCGAGCACACAACCCCCACCACGCGTGGTGCTTTTCACATCTTCCGGTGACCATTCGTCAACTCTGGGTAGCGTCCACGATTCCTGGACCGCAAGAGCTCGGCGAGCGGCACCCGCACCCCTCGCAGGAGGCACCCGATGGGATCGATGGACCATTTCAGTTTCGGCTGGCTGACGCCGCTGCTCTCCTACGCGATGGCCTGCGTCGGCGCCGCCCTCGGCCTGCGCTGCACCCTGCGCGCGCTGTCCGCCACCGGCGCCTCCCGCCGCAACTGGCTGCTCACCGCGGCCGCCGCGATCGGCTCCGGGATCTGGACGATGCACTTCGTCGCCATGTTCGGCTTCAGCGTCGACGGCACCGACCTGCGCTACGACGTCCCGCTGACCGTCCTCAGCCTGCTGGTGGCGATCGCCGTGGTCGGCCTCGGCGTGTTCGTGGTCGGCTACGGCCGGCACCGCGGCCGCAGCCTGCTGCTCGGCGGCCTCACCACCGGCGTCGGCGTCGCCGCCATGCACTACCTGGGGATGTCCGCCGTCCGGATCCACGGCGAACTGCGCTACCAGGCCGGCACGGTGGCGCTGTCCGTCCTGATCGCCGTCGGCGCCGCCACCGCCGCGCTGTGGGCCGCCGTCACCATCCGCAACGTGTACGCGGCGGCCGCCGCCGCGCTCGTCATGGGCGTCGCCGTCAGCTGCATGCACTACACCGGCATGGCCGCCGTGCACGTCCACATGGAGCCCGCCCGCACCGGGCTCGGCGGCGCCACCCCGATGCAGTTCGTCTTCCCGCTCGCCGTCGGGCTCGGCTCCTTCCTCTTCCTCACCGCCGCCTTCGTCGCGCTCTCCCCGACCGCGCAGGAACGCGCCGCCTACCGCGAGGCCGGCGAACTCGCCGTCGAGGACCTCGGCCGCGCCGCCTGAGCCCCGCCGCCCGCCCGCCCCGACGACCCCGTGAAAGGCCGCCCCACACCCATGCGCGCAAGCCGAGGCACCTCCCGCAGCGGACCGCCCGCCCCCAGCACCCCGCGCGGCCCCGCCCGCACCCGGCCCGGCGCGCCCCGGCGCGGCGCCCACGCCGGGCCGCCCGCCGACGAGACCCCGCTCACCGTCCCGGCGCCCGTCCGGCCCGGCCTGCGGCCGCGCACCGTCCGGGCCCGGATCGTCGCCGTGCTGATGGTCCCGGTGGTCTCCGTGATGGCGCTGTGGGCGTTCGCCACCGTCACCACCGCGGGCGACGTCTGGGACCTGCTGCGGATCAAGAGCGTCGACACCACCCTGCGCACCCCGCTGGACCGCACCGTCGCCGCCCTGCAGGCCGAACGGGCCGCCGCCGGACAGCTCCTGGCCGCCCCGGGCCCCGACCAGGAGGCCGCGCTGCGCAGCACCGCCCAGGACACCGACCGGGCCGCCGCCCCGCTCACCCTGGCCCCCGGCTACAACCGCGCCGACGCCGAGGGGCTCGGCCCCGAGGCGGCCGGCCGCCTCGACACCCTCGGCCGCGCCGTCGCCGCCCTCCCCGCGCTGCGCACCCGGCTGCTCGACCGCAGCGTCCCGTGGAGCGACGCCTACACCGTCTACACCGCCGCCGTCGACGAGGCCCTCGCCGCCACCGGCTCGCTCACCGCGCTGCAGGACCACCGGGTCGCCGCCGACGCCCGGGTGCTGCTCGAGTTCGCCCGCTCCCGGGAGCAACTCGCCCGCGAGGACGCCCTGGTGCGCGCCGCCCAGCGCAGCGGACAGCTCACCGAGGCCCAGTACCGGCAGATCGTCGGGGCCGGCTACGCCCGCGCCCAGTTCGAGCAGACCGCCGCCCCCGACCTGCGCCCCGCCGACCGCACCGCGCTGGCCGCCGTCACCGGCGGGCCCGAGTACCAGGAACTGCGCCGCTACGAGGAGGCGCTGCTGGACGCCGCCGACCCGCGCGGCGCGCTCGCCGCCGTCCCCGGCACCCGCTGGGCCGCCGCCGCCGACGCCACCGCGCACGCCCTGGCCGACCTCGAACGGCAGGCCGGCACCGCCGCCTCCGAACGGTCCGACCCGTACGCGCTCGGCCTGTTCACCACCTCCGGCGCCACCGTGCTGCTCGGCCTGTTCGCCGTCCTCGGCTCGCTGCTGGTCTCGGTCCGGATCGGCCGCGGCCTGGTCGCCGAACTGCACGCCCTGCGCAACTCCGCCCTCGAACTGGCCGGCCGCAAACTCCCGGACACCATGCGGCGGTTGAGGTCCGGCGAAGAGGTCGACGTGGACGCCGAGGTGCCGCCGCGCGAGCACGGCGGCGACGAGATCGGCCAGGTCCACCACGCCCTCGACAGCGTCCAGCGGGCCGCCGTCACCGCCGCCGTCGAACGCGCCGAGGTGCTCTCCGGCGTCTCCGGCGTGTTCGTCAACCTGGCCCGCCGCAGCCAGGTCCTGGTGCACCGCCAGCTCACCCTGCTGGACGCCATGGAGCGCCGCACCGAGGACCCGGCCGAACTCGACGACCTGTTCAAGCTCGACCACCTCACCACCCGGATGCGCCGCCACGCCGAGGGCCTGATCATCCTCTCCGGCGCCGCCCCCGGCCGCGCCTGGCGCAAGCCCGTCCCGCTCACCGACGTGGTCCGGGCCGCCGTCGCCGAGGTCGAGGAGTACGCCCGGGTCGACGTCCACCGCCTCCCGTACGCCGCCGTCACCGGCCCCGCCGTCGCCGACCTCACCCACCTGGTCGCCGAACTCGTCGAGAACGCCACCGGGTTCTCGCCCCCGCACACCAAGGTCCAGATCCGCGGCGAACAGGTCGGCAACGGCTACGCCCTGGAGATCGAGGACCGCGGCCTCGGCATGGGCCCCGAAGCGCTCTCCGACGCCAACCGGCGGATCGACGCCAGCGACCAGGTCGACCTCTTCGACAGCGACCGGCTCGGCCTGTTCGTGGTCAGCCGGCTCGCCAAACGGCACGGCGTCAAGGTCGCGCTGCGCCCCTCCGCGTACGGCGGCACCACCGCGATCGTGCTGCTCCCGCTCGACCTGCTCGACCTGCACGGGGCCGAACCCCGGCCGGACGAACGGGAGTCGGCCACCGTGCCGGAACTCCCGCCGACGGTGCGGCCGCTGTCCCAGGCGCTCGCCGCACCCCCGGCCCCGGCCCGAGCCCCGCTCGCCCCGCCGCCGCCCGCCCGGCCCGCCGCCGCGGTGCCGCCGCGCCCGCCCGCCGCCGCGGTGCCGCAGCGCCCGCCCGTGCAGGCGCTGCCCTCGCCGGCCGTCCCCGCCGGGCAGGACGACGAACTCCCGCGCCGGGTGCGGCAGGCCAGCCTCGCCCCGCAGCTGCGCGACACCCCGCAGCCGCCCCGCCCCGGGCTGCGCCCCGCCGGACCCGCCGACCGCGACCCCGAACAGGCCCGCACCGCGATGACCGCCTTCCAGCGCGGTTGGCAGCGCGGCCACGCCCACCCGGCCACCGACCGCCCCGCCACCGACCGCGGCGACTTCGACAGAGGAGAGCGCTACCGATGATCGGCACCACCCGCCAGAGCGGCGAACTCAACTGGCTCCTGGACGAGTTGACCACCCGGACGGCCCGGGTCAGGTTCGCCGTCATGCTCTCCGCCGACGGGCTGCCGATGGGCAACTCCACCGGCCTCGGCCGCGAGGACGCCGAACACCTGGCCGCCGTCGCCTCCGGCTTCCACAGCCTGGCCAAGGGTGCCGGGCGCCACTTCGAGGCGGGCGAGGTCCGCCAGACCATGGTCGAACTGGAACGCGGCTACCTGTTCGTGGCCGCCGCCGGACAGGGCTCCTGCCTGGCCGTCTTCGCCGAACCCGACGCCGACCTCGGCCTGGTCGCCTACGAGATGGCCCGCCTGGTCCGCCGGGTCGGCGAACACCTGCACGCCGCCCCGCGCGGCTACTGACCGAGGCCGCGCGCCCACCGCCCGGCCCGAAAGCCCAGCAGAAGGAGGGGAGTTGGCCGATGGCCTACCCGCCCCGGGAGTACCTGCCCGGCACCCCGTTCGGCTACCCGCCGCCGCCCGACCGCCCCGTCCAGTGGTACGACGAGGACGCCGGGCCGATGGTCCGCCCCTACGCGCTCACCAAGGGCCGCACCCGCCCCGGACAGCCCTTCGACCTGATCGCGCTGGTCGTCACCGACGTCCCCGACCCGACCGTGCTGTCGGTCGGCCCCGAGCAGACCGCCATCCTGGAGATCTGCCGGGGCAACGCGCTGTCCGTCGCCGAGATCGCCGCCGACCTCGACCTGCCGCTCGGCGTGGTCCGGGTCCTGCTCGGCGACCTCCTCGACGCCGAACACATCCGGGTCAGCCGCCCCGTCCCGCCGGCGCTGCTCCCGCACGAACACATCCTCCAGGAGGTCATCCATGGGCTCCGCGCCCTCTGACAGCGCCGACCTGGCCCTGAAGATCCTGGTCGCCGGCGGCTTCGGCGTCGGCAAGACCACCCTGGTCGGGGCCGTCAGCGAGATCAAACCCCTGCGCACCGAGGAGCAGTTGACCGCCGCCGGCACCCACGTCGACGACCTCGGCGGCGTGGAACGCAAGACCACCACCACCGTCGCCATGGACTTCGGCCGGATCACCATCCGCGACGGCCTGTCCGTCTACCTGTTCGGCACCCCCGGCCAGGACCGGTTCTGGTTCCTCTGGGACGAACTCGCCCAGGGCGCCCTCGGCGCCGTCGTCCTCGCCGACACCCGCCGCCTCACCGACTGCTTCCCCGCCGTCGACTTCTTCGAGCACCGCGGCATCCCCTTCGTGGTCGCCGTCAACCACTTCGAGGGCAGCCGCGCCTTCCGCCCCGAGGACGTCTCCCGGGCCCTCGACCTCGACCCCGCCACCCCCGTGGTGCCCTGCGACGCCCGCGCCCGGGCCTCCGGCAAGGACGTCCTGATCAGCCTGGTCGAACACGCCGGGAAGGTGCACGCGGCCCGGGTCCTGGCCCAGACCCGCAGCTGACCCGCCCGCCGCCCGCTGCCCGCCGCCCGTTCGTTCCGGGCGGGCCTCAGTCGTACACCTCCTGCGGGAGCACCCGCCGCGGCAGCGGCCGGTCCCAGCCGCCGAGGCGGCCGACCAGGACCCGGCGGGCCAGGACCCGGACCTCGTCCCAGACCGGATCGGCCGCCAGCGCGTCCGCCCAGTGGCCGGGGCCGCCGCGGCGGGCCGCCTCGTCGCAGCGCCGTCCGATCTCCGCCAGGTCCGCCAGGGCCGCGGGTTCGAGGGCACCCCGGTCCGCCATCCCCGCCGCGAGCCGCACCCCGAACCCGGCCTCCTCGGCGACCGCGGCCGTCCGCACCCGGTGCGCGCGGGACCACACCGACTGGTCGGACGGGTCGGCGGCGAGGAAGGCCAGCAGCGGCTCGATCCAGCGCTGCCAGTGCTCGGTGTCGGGGCTCATGGCGGAAGGATGCCAGCAACCCCGCCGCACCCGGCCGCCCGGGCCCGCGGCGCTGCCCGGAGCGCCCGCCCGCCGCCGCCCGCCCGGCTCCGGGTTGAGTAGCATGACCGGCGTGTTCCCCACCCGCGACTAGGACCCCGCACCGCGACCGCCCGCCGCATCCGGCGCCGCGGTCGCCCCGGCGTCCCCGTCCACCGGCGCGCCGCGCGCGCCACTCCCGTTGAGGAACCACCCCACCGTGTCCGCGTCCTACCTCGCCGTGCTGCGCGCCCCCGGCGCCGCCCGGCTGCTCCCGGCCGCCCTGTTCGGCCGCCTCTCCTACGGCACCCTCCCGCTCTCCCTGCTGCTCGCCACCGCCGCCGGCACCGGCTCCTACCCGCGGGCCGGCTGGCTGACGGCCCTGTTCTCGGCGGTCGGCGTGCTGCTCTTCCCGACCCGCGCCGGACTGGTCGACCGGTACGGCCCGCGCCGCACCCTGCCCCCGATGGCCACCGGGTACGCGGCCGTCCTGCTCGCCCTGGCCGCCGCCACCTGGCGCCCCGGCACCCCCTACCCGGTGCTGCTGGCCCTCGCCGCCGCCGCGGGCACCCTCGCCCCGCCGCTCGGACCGGTCACCCGGGCCCAGTGGAGCGTCCTGGCCGCCGACCCCGAACTGCGCCGCCGGGCCTACAGCCTGGACACCGTCGCCGAGGAACTCCTGTACGTCACCGGCCCGCTGCTGGCCGGCCTGCTCGCCGCCGCCGCCCGCCCGGCCGCCGGAATCCTGCTCAGCGCCGCCCTCGCCCTGGGCGGGACGCTCGCCCTGGCCGCCGTCGCCCGCCCGGTGACCGCCACCGGGACGGCCGCCCCGCCCGCCCGCACCGGCACCCGGCACCTGCTCGGCCGGGCCCGCCAGCCGCTCGCCGCCGCCGCGGGCGCCGGGGCGGGCCTGGCCGCGTTCTCGCTGCTCGCGGTGGTCTTCGCCGGACGCCACGGCAACCCCGCCGCCGTCGCCTGGGTCGAGGCGGCCCTCGCCGCGGGCAGCGCGACCGGCGGGCTGCTCCTCGGCGCCGCCGACTGGCGGGCCCCCGCCGCCACCCGCCTCACCCTCCTGACCGCGGCCCTCGCCGCCGCCCTCGCCCTCACCGCCCTCGCCCCCACCCTCCCGGCCCTGACCGCCGTCGCCGCCCTGGCCGGCCTCGCCGTCGCCCCGACCCTCACCACCGCCTACCTCCTCACCGACGAACTCGCCGCCCCCACCGAGCGCACCCGGGCCGGAGCCTGGGTCAACTCCTCCTTCAACGCCGGAAGTTCCACCGCCACCGCCCTCACCGGTACCCTCCTCGGCCACCTCCCCCTCACCACCTGCCTGCTCCTGACCGCGACCCCGCCACTGGCCGCCCTCGCGCTGCGGAGGCGGACCCGGAACCCGTGACGGAACGGGCCGCCCCGGCCGGAGGCCCGCCGCCGGAACTTCCCGCCGCGCGGGCGATGAGTTCCGGCGGCGGGTCCCGTCCGACCTGGTATGAACCGCATCATCACTGACAGCCCCAGCCGGGACCGGTGCGCCGCCGGGGCGTCCCGCCCGGCCCACGACTTCGCCGAGGTGGTCCGATGAGCACCGTCGAGGTGAACGGGACGCGGCTCGGCGTCGAGGTGTTCGGCGGCGACGGCGGCGGGGGCGCGCCGCCGGTGCTGCTGGTGGGGGCGCCGACGATGCTCTCCTGGCCCGATGCGCTGTGCGAGCGCCTGGCGGCGGGCGGGCGCCGGGTGGTGCGCTACGACCTGCGGGACAGCGGGGAGTCGGCGACGGCCGATCCGGCGGTGCCCGCCTACACGCTGCGCACCCTCGCCGCCGACGCGGCGGCCCTGGCCGGGGCGTTCGGCGGGGGCCGGGTGCACCTGGCGGGTGTCGGGGTCGGCGGGATGGTCGCGCAGGTGGCCGCGCTGGAGCACCCCGGTGCGTTCTCGGCGCTGACCCTGGTCGGCACCCGCCCGGTCGCCCCCGGCCCGGTCGACGGCGACCTGCCCGACCACCACGGCCCGACCATGAAGCGGCTGTTCGCCCGTCCGCGGCCGGACTGGACCGACCGCGCGGCGGTCGCGGAGTTCGCGGCGGGCAGCGCGGAGATCCGCGGCGACGACCCCGCCGCCGCCCGGTCCACCGCCGCCCGGATCTGGGACCGCACCCCCGCCGGCGCGGCCGCCCCCGTCCACCTGGCCAACCAGCTGGGCACGGTCTTCGCCCGTCTCGACTGCACCCCCCGCTGGCGCGAACGCCTCCCCGCGCTCGACCTTCCCGCCCTGGTCGTCCACGGCCGCCGTGACCGCTTCTTCCCGCTCGGCAACGGCGAGGCCCTGGCCCGCGAGATCCCCGGCGCCCGCCTCCTGGTCCTGGACGACGCCGCGACCGCCCTCCCGGCCCCGGCCGCACCCGAGGTCGCCGCGGCCATGCTCGCCCTCGACCGGACCTGACCGGGGCGGGCGGCTACGGCCCCGGCACCGCGCGCGTCAGCACGTAGGCGTCCCCGGCGTCGGGGTCCCCGGTGAAGAAGAACAGCCCGACCCCGCCCTGCCGGTCGCGTCCGACGTGGAGGGACCACGCGTACGCCGCCGGGGGCGGGGCCGGGGACGCGGTGGCGGCTGCCGGGGCGGGGGAGCGGCGCTCGACCCCGGTCCGGGCGGTCAGGGCGAGCCGGACGACCTGGCCGCCCTGACGGTCGGTCAGCTGCCAGGTGCCGGTGCCGGAGAGGCGCCAGCCGTCGTCGAAGTCGAAGTCCTGCCCGTCGAGCTCCGTGAGCAGGGCCGTGCCGTCCTGGCGGAGCAGCACGGCCTCTGAGGAGGATCGGAACGGCCAGTGGCGACAACGGGCCGATCTTGGTTCCGGTTCGGTGAACCGGGCTGTCTGCGCTGGTCAGCGGCCGTACGTTCCGGCTCATGCCAGTTGATTTCCTGTCTGACGATCAGGTCTCCCGCTACGGCCGGTTCGCGGCCGAGCCGACGCCCGGCGAGCTGGAGCAGTTCTTCCGCCTGGACGCGCCGGGGCTGGAGGCGGCCCGCTCGAAGCGGTCCCCGGCCAACCGGCTCGGCTTCGCGGTGCTGTGGGGCTCGGTGCGGATGCTCGGGGTGTTCCCGACCGAGGACCTGGCGGTGGTGCCGGCCGGCTTCTCATGGGATGAACTTCACCTCTGGGAAGGCCGCGCTCGGTCCGTCGAGCAGATGTCCCTGGCGGTGTCGCAGGTGCTGGTCGAAGAACGCGAGTGGGTAGGCCTGCTGGATCCGGACCGCCCGGGTCGGATCGAGGGTGCCGATCATGTCCTGGATCTGCTGGCTCGTCATGCCGAGGATCGTGCCCGCTTGCGGGATCAGTGTCGCGTCGTCGCCGTACGTCTTGTGGATGGCCCCGTCGGCCTGGATGTTCAGGCGCCAGCCGTGAAGGTGGGTCCAGAACTCGGCGACGTCCGGCATGCCGGCCCGGGTGAAGTCGGCGGTCATCATCATGAACGGCCGGTCCAGGTCGATGGTGATGGTCGGCTGCATCGGGCCGTCGAGACTGAGCCCGGCGCCAATGCGCTGGTCGGCGAGCATGGCGAGCGCGGTGGCGGTGCCGCCCTTCGACCAGCCGAACGCGCCGATGCGCCTCGGATCGAGGGCGCCGAGCAGCCCCTGGGGCAGTGGCCTGCCGTCGGCGTCGGGGTTGTGCCCGGCGGCTATGGCCTCGACGGCGTCGAGCACGAACCGGATGTCCGTGGCGTAGTCCTGGGGCCCCAGGAACGGCGGAACGTCTGCCGGGGCAGTAAGTCGGCCGTCGGGGAACTCGCTGAACGCGTCGTACGTGTGGTCGACGGTGACCACGGCGTAGCCGTGGCTGGCGAGTTCCTGGACCATGATCGTATGGTCGCCGCGATGGCTGCCCGCGCCGTGCGAGTACACGAGGACGGGCAGGCGGCGGCCCGTTCGGTGCACGGGGGCGCCCACGTGTGCGGCGGTGAGTGGGCCGAGGGCCGGGTCCAGGGGAAAGCCGACGTCCGCCAGGAACGCCCGCAGCGCGCCCCGGGTCATCCAGGGAGCACGCGGCAGGCCGTCCGTTTTGCGAGCGGGGTACCAGACGCTGGCCATCAGCTCGCGGTGATGCCCCGGGCCGGCCACAGGATCCGGACGCGAGGTGTCGACGAGGTGGAGCGCCACCGTGCCCACCGGGTGCGGCCCGGTGGGCCTGGGCAGCGTGAGCTGCGACGGGCCGGGGGCGGCCGGAGCCGCCCAGGCCTGGCGCGCTGCGCTGATCGGCACGGCGGCCCCGACCCCCGCGGCCAGCGTGGCCGCGAGCAAGCGACGGCGCGTCGCGTCCGCCGTGGTGACCGGTGTGATGGTCACGTGTCCTCCCTGGGTTTCTCGGACGGTGTTCGGCGTGCTGTCCGGGTCCGTCGGACGTCGGCGGGAGCCGCTCACGGCTCACCGCGGTTCGCCGGGCTGCGGATCAGGACTCCGGGTCTGAGCTGCCGTGCTCGATCTGGTGGATGAGTCGCTTGAGCTGGGCGACCTCGTCCCGCAGGGCGCGGTCGCCCGCAGGAGTGGGGGAGAGCCAGGTGCGGGCGCGTTTGCCCTCGTAGCCCTTCTCGATCTCCACCAGCCCGGCCTTCTCCAGCACGGACAGATGCTGGCTGAGGTTTCCGGCAGTGAGGCCGAGCGCCGTGCGCAGGAAGCCGAACTCGACCCGGCGCGCCTGGTGGGCAACGGTGAGGATGCCCAGACGCACGCGCTGGTGGACCACGTCGTCCAGGCCGGTGACGGGGTGCTGCTCGGGCTGATCGGTCATGACGCGTTGCGCCGGCCGGACAGCTCGGCCAGGCCGAAACCGAGCGCGCCGAGCAGGAGAAGCGTGCCGGGGACGCCGAAGGTGGGCAGAGCGGACCACGGCGAGGTGAACGGGATCCCCGCCCAGCCGGTGGACAGCGGCACCAGCTCGATGGCCAGGTACACCACAGCGAGCAGCAGCAAGGCGCGGCTGCGCTCCACCCAGGCCAGCACCAGCAGCGGCAGCCCGACGGCCATGGCGTTCCCGGCGAGCCGTTCGAGGAACCTCGTCACCCCGGAAGTGGGGTCGAGGTGCAGGCCCCAGAAGTCGAGCCGCTCGCCGAGCTGCACCATCCCGTGCCGCAGGCTCCAGAGCGCGGTGGCACTCACCAGGGCGACCAGGACGATCCCCGTCAGGACGTAGGGCCGGACCCGGGTCCCGACACCGCGGTTGCGGGAGCGGCGGATGTAGAAGAACGCCGTCGCGACGTAGGCCAGGGCGAGCCCGAGGGGCCAGTAGAGCGCTGAGCCCTGCGTGACCAGGGTGCAGCCGCCCGCTGCGGCTTCGCTCGCCGGGCAGGCAACGGTCTCGACCTTGAAGGTGAAACGGCCGACCAGGATCCCGCCCAGTGTGAGCACGCCCAGCAGCAGGAGGGGGAACCAGGTGCCGCGCTGCGCGGCCCGGACCTTGCGGGTCAGGTCGCCGAGGCCTGTCAGGACTTCACGGGGCGTGCCCGACGAGGGCACTGATGCATCTGTCATGCCATCAGCTTTGCATAACAAACCATTTATGGCAAGAAACCTATGTGCACTCCAAGATCGGATCCGGGAAACCCGGTGGTCCGAGGCCGACCCGTTGGCCCGCGTTGATGCCCAGGGGCCACCAAGCCCTCATCCGAACACTTTCAGACGCGCGCCGCCGACAGGACGCAGGCTTCAACAAACCGTCGTTTTCCGAAGACCAGCCGCCGGACCGCCCGACGGCCCCTCGGAGTCTTCAAAAACTCCTTCAACAACCGGGACTGTTCAAGAACTTCGGAACACCGTTTTCTGACAGAATCCCGGGCGTGAGCACCCCCTTCGAGCCCGACACCTTCGATCTTCTGGTCGCCGAACCCGCCCACCGCACCGAGATCCTCATCGGCTACGCCCGGGTCTCCACCGGCGGGCAGAAGCTCGACCGACAGATCGACGCCCTCACCGCCGCCGGGTGCCGCCGGATCTTCGCCGACAAGAAGTCCGGCAAGGGCGACCTGCGACCCGAGCTGAAGGCGTGCCACGCCTTCCTCGCTCCGGGCGACACCCTGGTGGTCCCCGCGCTCGACCGCTACGGCCGATCCCTCAAAGACCTGGTGAACATGGTCGGCGAACTTCGCCGTCGTGAGATCGGCTTCTGCTCACTGCACGAGCGCCTGGACACCACCACCCCCGGCGGCCGGCTCGTCTTCCACGTCTTCGCCGCACTCGCCGAGTTCATCCGCGAGCTGATCGTCTCCGGCACCCGCGAGGGTCTGGACGCTGCCCGCGCCCGCGGTCGGGTCGGCGGTCGGCCCACCGTCGCCACCCCAGAGATCATCCGGGCCGCCCGTGACCTGCTGCCCAACCCCGAGAACTCGATCACTTCGATCGCCAAGCTCCTCGGCGTCAGCCCCGGCACCCTCTACAACCACATCCCCGATCTGCAGGAGCTCCGCGCCTCCGGCCGTGTCCCGCACCAGCTCACCACCGACTGAACCAGCTACGGGTGGTCAGTCGTTCGGCACGCCGTACAGGTGCCGCGCGGGCGGCTACGGCCCCGGCACCGCGCGCGTCAGCACGTAGGTGTCCCCGGCGTCGGGGTCCCCGGTGAAGAAGAACAGCCCGACCCCGCCCTGCCGGTCGCGTCCGACGTGGAGGGACCACGCGTACGCCGCCGGGGGCGGGGCCGGGGACGCGGTGGCGGCGGCCGGGCGGGGGAGCGGTGCTAGACCCCGGTCCGGGCGGTCAGGGCGAGCCGGACGACCTGGCCGCCCTGGCGGTCGGTCAGCTGCCAGGTGCCGGTGCCGGAGAGGCGCCAGCCGTCGTCGAAGTCGAAGTCCTGCCCGTCGAGCTCCGTGAGCAGGGCCGTGCCGTCCTGGCGGAGCAGCACGGCGGCGCCGGCGGCGTGCTGCCAGCCGCCGGCGAGGTCGGCCGCCATGGTGTCGTGGGCGCCCGTGCCCTCGTAGTACTGGAAGGGGTCGGCGCACGCCGTCAGGGCGGCCAGTGCCACCGCCGGGCCGCCGAGGGCCGCCGCCCACCCGCGTCGCCTGTCTCCGCCCGCCACCGGGCACCTCCCGTTCCGGGCCCGCGCCGGTCGGTCGGGGAGCGGGCCGTGCGGGAACACCCTGTCAGGAAAACTGAACGCGTTCAACTTTTCGGGAGTGGCGGCGCAGCAGGCGTTCGGCGACGGCCAGGTCGAGGAGCCAGGAGGCCCAGGCGCCGGAGGCGTAGACGGCGGCGGGGGAGAGGGGGTGAGGGCGAGCAGGAGGAGCCAGAGGCGGAAGGTGACGGCGGTGAACATCAGGGCGTAGGAGCGGAGCATCCAGCGGCGGTGAGCGGGGACGCGGCCGTGGCGGGCGTGGTGCAGGCCGAGGGCGGTGGTGGTGAGGGTGAGCAGGGCGAGGACGGTGAAGCCGAGCGGGGCGACGGGCGGGTGGAGGCCGTGCGGGGCGATCAGCAGGCCGCCGAGGCCGGTCGCGGCGGCGGCCAGGACGTAGAGGCGGCCGGTCCAGCGGTGCACGGCGGGGTGGCGGGCGCGCAGACCTGGGAGGAACTGGGGCAGGCCGACGACGAGCGCGGTGACGCCGCCGCCGATGTGCAGCAGCAGCGGGGCGAGGTGGGCGAGGTAGACGGTGCGCTGGTCGACGAGGAAGGTGTCGGGGTCGAGGGTGAAGTAGCGGGCGGAGACGGCGGCGACCAGCAGCGCGAGGACGGCGACGGCGGTCCGGCCGGCCCGGTGCAGGACGCCGGACCGTCCGGCGGGCGTGGGCGGTTCGGCAGGGGTGGCAGGTTCGGCGGGGGCGGATCGTCCGGCAGGCGTGGGAAGTTCGGTCGGCGGGGGTATCTCGGCGGGGGCGAACGGTCCGGCGGGCGCGGGCGGTTCGGTCGGCGCGGCAGGTTCGGCGGGGGCGGATCGTCCGGCAGGCGTGGGAAGTTCGGTCGGCGGGGGGATCTCGGAGGGGGCGAACGGTCCGGCGGGCGCGGGCGGTTCGGTCGGCGCGGCAGGTTCGGCCGGGGAGGGGCGGTGGGGTGTCATGCCGGGGACGCTACGGAGCGGCCGCGGCCCGCGGCGTCCCCCCGGCGGGGGCGGCCGGCGTACCCCAGCGGGGGTAGCGACCCTGCTCCGTCCCCGAGACCGGTGGACGCCGGGGTCGGGGACGGGCCGGTTCGGGTAGGTTCTGCCCGGCCGCCGGGGGTTCGGCCCGGTACCCGCCCACCAGCACCGAGGACACCGCACGATGCTGCTCACCGTCGCCGACCGGCTCGGACTCCCCGTGCTCGCCCGCTGGTTGGACCGGCTCCCGGCCCCGGTCGCGGACGCCGCGCCCGCCGTCGTGCTGGGCGTGGCGATGCTGGTCGAACGGCTGGGGGCGGCGGCCCGGATCGGCGACCGGATGCCGGTCGCGCTGGCCCTGACCGTCCTGCTGGCCCTCCCCGTGGCCCTCCGCCGCCGCGCCCCGATGGCCGCCTACCTGGTGGCGACGCTGGCGCTGATCGTCGAGGCGCAGCTGGTCTCGCCGAGCCCGGTCTCGCCGTACGCCAACCTGCTGGGCGCGTACGCCGCGGGCCGGTACGGGGGCCGCGGCCGGGCCGGGTGGGGGCCGCCGCTGGTGGTGGCGGGAGTGGTGGGGTACTTCGCCGGGCAGGACGTCGAGGTGGTGATGCCGGTGGGCCTCCTCGCGCTGTGGCTGGCGGTGTGGACGTACGGCTGGACGGACGCGCACCGGCTGGCCGCGCAGGCGGTCGAACGGCGGCGGGTCCGGGCCGAGTTGCTCGCCGAGGAGCGGACCAGGATCGCCCGCGAGGTGCACGACCTGGTCGGCCACTCGCTGAACCTGATGCTGGTGCAGGCCGGCGCCGCCCGGCGGCTGCTCGACCGCACCCCCGGGCGCAGCCGCGAACTGCTGCTGGAGGTCGAGCGGACCGGCAACGACGCGCTCGGCGAACTCGACCGGGTGCTGGGCCTGTTGCGCGGCGCCGCGCCCCAGCACCCGGACGGCGCACCGGCCGTCGAGCCGGGCCTCGACCAACTCCCCTACCTGGCCGAGCGGATGGACCGGGCCGGGTTGGCCGTCGACCTGCACCGCGACACCCCGTCGCTGCCCGCCGAGCAGGACCGCTGCGCCTACCGGGTGGTCCAGGAGGCGCTGACCAACGCGCTGCGGCACTCCGGCGCCGGGCACGCCGCCGTCCGGGTGGTGCGGCAGGACGGCGTCACCGTGGTGGAGGTCGCCGACGACGGCTCCGGCCCGCCGCCCGGCCACCGCCCCGGCCGCGGCCTGACCGGCATCGCCGAGCGCGCCGCCCGCCTGCACGGCACCGCCGAGCACGGGCCGGGCCCGGACGGCGGCTTCCTGGTCCGGGTCACCCTCCCCGCCGGGCCGCAGCGGTGAGCGCCCCGACCGCCGGTCCGGTCCGGGTGCTGATCGCCGACGACGACCCGCTGCTGCGCGCCGGGCTCGCCGTGGTGCTGGAGACCGCCGACCGGATCGAGGTGGTCGCCCGGGCCGAGGACGGCCTGCGGGCCGTCGAACTCGCCCGCGCCCTGCGGCCCGACGTGGTCCTGATGGACGTCCGGATGCCCGGCTGCGACGGCATCGAGGCGACCCGGCGGCTGGCCGGGACGGGCGTGCGGGTGCTGGTGCTGACCACCTTCCGGCACGACGAGTACGTGTGGGGCGCGCTGCGGGCCGGGGCGGCCGGGTTCCTGCTCAAGCGGGCCTCGCCGGAGCGGCTGATCGACGCGGTGCACGCCGTGGCCGCGGGCGAGGCCGTCCTCGACCCGGCCGTCACCCGGGACCTGCTCGGCCACCTGCTGGCCGCCCCCGCCCCGCAGCCGCCGCCGGACGCCGGCGGCCCGCTGGCGGCGCTCACCGCCCGCGAGCGGGAGGTGCTGCGGCTGGCCGCCGACGGGCACCCCAACGAGGAGATCGCCGCGCTCCTGCACCTCGCCGAGTCCACCGTGAAGACGCACGTCAAACGGATCCTCGGCAAGCTCGGCGCGCGCGACCGCTCGCAGGCGGTGGCCGCCGCGTACCGGCACGGGCTGATGGGCCCGCAGCCGTACCGGTCGGCCGGGCCCGGCCTTCCGTGACACTCCGCCACTGACGGGGTGTCAGGGGAACGCGCCGGTACGGTCGTACATTGACCGGATGATCGTGGAGAACGGGCCGGGGGCCGGGCGGCCGGAGCGCTACGGGTGGGGCCCCTCCGGGCGGCGGCTCGCCGAACAGGGCCGGTGGGACGAACTGCTGGAACGCTTCCGGCTCGCCAGGGCCCTCGGCGACCCGCTCTCCGGCCCGCTCGGCCACCTGCTCGCGTACGGCGCGCCCGCCGCCCTCGCCGCCCGGCTGTTCGACCCCGACGGCGGGCCCGGCGCCCCCGCGACCGCCGCCGACCACGACGCCGGACCGCTCTGGGAGGTGCTCGCCACCCGCCACCCCCGGGCCGTCCTGGACGCCCTCCCGCTGCCGCCCCCGATCCGCCGGCTCGCCGTCCACACCCGCGCCCTGCTCGGCGAGGACCCCGGCGCCGACCTCGACCCGGCCGGGGTGCCGTACCGGCTGCAGCCCTGGAGGAGGGCGGCTGGGAGCGCGACACCCGGGTCCGCGAGTACCTGCCCGGCGGCGGCGCCCGGCGCGCCCTGCACCTCGCCCCGCCCACCCGCGAAGGGCTCGCCGTCCTCGAACTCCCCAACCCCGGAAGCCGGTTGACCGGCCTCCCGGCCACCGCCGCACTCGCCGCACTGGCCGACTGGACCACCGCCGTCTGCGTCCGCGGCCGCGCCGCCGACGCCGCCGCCCAACTGGCCGGCGGCCCCGAGGTCACCGGCGGCCGGCTCCCGTTCGCCGCCCTCTACCCCGCCCTGGTCCACCTCGCCTCCGCCCGCCCCGACCGCGGCACCGCCCAGGGACGGCTCGCCGTCTGGCAGCTGCTCACCGCGATGGACGGCGCCGCCACCCCCTCCCGCCCCCGCACCGAAGCCCTGGTCGCCCGGCTGCACTGCCTCGCCTGGACCGAACCCGCCGACGACCTCCGCCACCTCCACCTCGCCCTGGAGGACCCCGCCACCGGCCTCGCCTGGGCCCTCTCCGGCACCACCCCCGAACCCGCCTGACCGGCCCGCCCCCGCCGGCACCCGGAACCGCACCCGCTCCAGGAACCGCTCCCGGAACCGCCGAACCCCCGCCCGCGTGAAGGTTGTTGATCACCACACGAGCGGAGGTCCGATGGGCACGGGGATAGGGTCCTGGCGGGGTTGGCGCACCCCGGCGAACGGCTGCGCCTGGGTGCCGCTGGCGGTGTGCGCCGGCATCTGGGCGGCGCTCCGCGGGAGCGGCGCCTCGGACGACGCCTGGCACTGGTGCCTGGTGCAGGACCACGAGGCGCTGCCGGGCCGGCTGCTCACCAAGACGGTGCTGGCGGGCATCTGCGTGGCCCTGATGCTGCTGCTCGCCGCCCCGCTGGCCCGCCGGACCGGCAGCGCCTGGTGGCTGTGGCCGGTGCTGCTGCTGGTCGGGTACGGGCTCGGCGCGCTGTACGCGTACGGCATGGGCGGCCTGGCGGACGTCCCGGCGGGGGTGGAGCCGGACTGCGAGCCGATGCCGCGCTGGCCGTTCGGCCCGCCGTACTTCGAGTGGCTCAGGAACCGGTGACGGGCCCGGCGGGCCACTCGGCGGGCCCGGCAGGCTACTCGGCGGTCCCGGCGGTCCCGGCGGGCTGCTCCGCGGCCGGGGCGCCGGGCTGGGCGGGCAGGTCGGCGGCGCCGGGCTCGGCGGTGGCGCTCTCGTCGTAGGGGAGCGCGCCGGAGAGGACGGCGGTCAGCCGGGTGCGGTCGAGTTCGCCCGTCCAGTGGCCGATCAGGACGGTGGCGACCGCGTTGCCCGCGAAGTTGGTGAGCGCGCGGGCCTCGGACATGAAGCGGTCGATGCCGACGATCAGGCCGACGCCGTCGACCAGGGCCGGCTTGTGCGACTGCAGGCCGCCGGCCAGGGTGGCCAGGCCCGCGCCGGTCACGCCCGCCGCGCCCTTGGAGGCGAGCACCATGAACAGCAGCAGCGAGAGCTGCTCGCCCAGCGACATCGGCTTGTCCATCGCCTCGGAGACGAAGATCGACGCCATGGTGAGGTAGATCGCGGTGCCGTCCAGGTTGAAGCTGTAGCCGGTGGGCACCGTGATGCCGACCACCGGGCGGCTCACCCCGAGGTGCTCCATCTTGGCGATCAGCCGGGGCAGCGCGCTCTCCGAGGAGGAGGTGGACAGGATCAGCAGGAACTCCCGGCCGAGGTAGCGCAACAGGGCGAACACGTTCACCCCGGCGGCCAGCCGCAGCAGCAGGCCCAGCACCACGACCACGAACAGCACGCAGGTGACGTAGAAGCCGATCATGATCACCGCGAGGCTCTTCAGCGCGGCCGTGCCGGTCGCCCCGACCACCGCCGCCATCGCGCCGAACGCGCCGACCGGCGCCACCCACATGATCATCGACATCACCTTGAACACCAGCTTCTGCAGGTGCTCCACGCCGCGCAGCACCGGCGCCCCGGCCCCGCCCATCGCCTGCAGCGCGAAGCCGACCAGCAGCGCCACCAGCAGGGTCTGCAGCACCTGGCCCGCGGTCAGCGCCGACACCAGGGTGGTCGGGATCGTCCCGAGCAGGAACTCGGTGGTGGACTCCGCGCCCGCCGCGGCCTGCGCGTGGCCCGACTTGGCCAGCGCCGCGGTCAGGTGCAGCCCGCTGCCGGGCTCCAGCAGGTTGCCCACCAGCAGGCCGATGCCCAGCGCGACCGTCGAGGTCAGCAGGAAGTAGCCGAGCGCCAGGCCGCCGACCCGGCCGACTTTCGCCGCCCTGGTCACCGAGCCGACGCCCAGCACGATGGTGCAGAAGATCACCGGGGAGATCATCATCTTGATCAGGTTGACGAACCCGGTGCCCACCGGCTTCAGCTCCACCGCGAACCCGGGCGCGGCCAACCCGACCACCACGCCCGCGACCACCGCGGCGATCACCGCCAGGTACAGGTAGTGGGTGCGGTCGGCCCGGGCCGACCGGGGCGGCGTCTCGTGCTGGGTCGGCTGCATGCGTGCGGCTCCTTCGCCGTAGGCTCGGTGGGCACCCCCGGGGGAAGGGCGCCGGGCCCGTGGGTGGCGGGCTGCGCACGACTATCGGCCCGGCCCGCGACCGGGGCACGCTTGCGTTCATAGCGTTCACGCCGCGACGGCGGACCGGCCGGGCCCGCCGGCCCGCGCCGCTCCCCGGCCTTCGGCGCACCGCCCCCCGGAGTGCACACTGGTCGGCATGCACCCGACCAGCAGCCCGCCGCCGCCACCCCGCCGCCGGCGCAGCCTGGCCGGCCGGCTGCTCGCCGTGCAGGTCGTGATCGTCGCGGCCGTGGTCGCGGGCGGCGCCGTCCTGGCCTACCTGTTCACCGCCCAGCGCGCCGAGGACGCCGCGCTCCGGCAGGCCACCGCCGTCGCCCTCGCCGTCGCCGACACCCCCACCGTCCGGGAGGCCGCCGCCCGGCCCGACCACAGCACCGTCCTGCAGCCGTACGCCGAGCAGGTCCGGGCCGACACCGGCGTCGACTTCATCACCGTGATGGACCCCGACGGCACCCGCTGGACCCACCCCGACCCGGCCCGGATCGGCCGCCCCTTCCTCGGCCACACCGACCAGGCCCGGGCCGGCCGCACCCAGCACGAGACGTACACCGGCACCCTCGGCCCGTCCGTCCGGGTGGTCACCCCCGTCCTGGACGGGCAGCACCGGGTGGTCGCCCTGGTCAGCGCCGGCATCACCGTCGACAACATCACCGCCCGGCTGCGCACCCCGCTGCTCGCCCTGATCGGCGTGGCCGGCAGCGCCCTCGCCCTCGGCGCCGCCGCCAGCTACCTGCTCGCCGCCCGGCTGCGCCGGCACACCCACGGCATGGACGCCGAACAGCTCGCCCACCTGTACGACTACCACCAGGCGACGCTGCACTCGGTCCGCGAGGGCCTGCTGCTGCTCGACCGCGAGCACCGGGTGCTGCTGTGCAACGACGCCGCCCGCCGGCTCCTCCAACCGGCCGGCGAGGTCGACGGCCTGACGGTGCGTCAGCTCGGCCTGCCGGAGTCGCTCACCCGCGCGCTGGAGAGCGCCGCACCCGTCCGGGACGAGGTGCACCTGACCGCCGAGCACGTCGTGCTGCTCAACACCTCCCCGGTCGGGCCCGGCCTCGGCACCGTGGTCACCCTCCGCGACCACACCGAACTCCAGGGCCTCACCGGCGAGTTGGACAACGTCAAGGGCATCGCCGCGGCCCTCGACGCGCAGGCCCACGAGGCCGCCAACCGGCTGCACGCGGTGGTCTCGCTGATCGAACTCGGCCGCCACCGGGAGGCGGTGGAGTTCGCCACCGCCGAACTCGCCCTCGCCCAGCGGCTCACCGACCAGGTGGTCGGCGCCGTCGGCGAACCCGTGCTCGCCGCCCTGCTGCTCGGCAAGGCCGCCCAGGCCGCCGAACGCGGCGTCGACCTCCACCTCACCGCGGACAGCCGGATCGACGACGGCGTGCTGCCCGACCGGCTCACCCCGCGCGACCTGGTCACCCTGCTCGGCAACCTGATCGACAACGCCATGGACGCCGCCATCGAGAACGCCGCCCACGCCGCCCCCGAGGTCCACGTCACGGCCCGCACCGACGACGGTCACCTGCTGCTGCGGGTCGCCGACACCGGCCCCGGCGTCGACCCGGCCGCCGCCGAGGACGTCTTCCGGCGCGGCTGGACCACCAAGCAGCACGGCCGCGGCCTCGGCCTCGCCCTGGTCGCCCAGACCGCCCGCCGCAACGGCGGTGACGTCCGGCTCGGCGGCGACGGTGGCGGCAGCGGCGGAGAGCACGACGGCCGGTCCGGCGGCGCGGTGCTCACCGTCCGGCTGCCGCTGCAGCGCGCGGAGGTGGGCGCCCGGTGACCGGAGAGCCGATCCGCGTCCTGGTGGTCGAGGACGACCCGGTCGCCGCCGACGCGCACGCCCGCTACGTCGCCCGCACCCCCGGCTTCGCCGTCGCCGCCGTCGCCCACTCCCGGGCCGAGGCGGTCCGCGCCCTCGAACGCACCCGCACCGCGGGCGCCCCCGTCGACCTGGTGCTGCTCGACCTCTACCTGCCCGACGGCCACGGCCTGCACCTGTGCGCCGCGCTGCGGGCCGCCGGGCACGGCGCCGACGTCATCGCCGTCACCTCCGCCCGCGACCTCGCCATGGTCCGGCAGGCCGTCAGCGCGGGCGTCGTCCAGTACCTGCTCAAGCCGTTCGGCGCCGCCGCGCTCGGCGACCGGCTGCGCCAGTACGCCCGCTACCGGGCCAACCTGGACCGCCCCGGGCAGGCGCTCGGGCAGGACGAGGTGGACCGGGCGCTCGCCCTGCTGCGCGGCAGCGACCGCAGCAGCCTCCCCAAGGGCCTGTCCGCCGACACCCTCGACACCCTGGCCGCCGCGCTGCGCGCCGCCCCCGGCGGCCTCTCGGCGGGCGCCGCCGGCGAGGCCACCGGGGTCTCCCGGATCACCGCCCGCCGCTACCTGGAGCACCTGGTCGGCACCGGCCACGCCACCCGCGAGCCGCGCTACGGCCAGGTCGGCCGCCCCGAGCTGGGCTACCGGTGGAGCGGCGACTGAGCCGGGGGCGGCCGGGGCGGCCGGGTGGCCGGGGCGGTGACCGGGTTCAGGTGCGTTCGGCGAGCACCAGGTAGCGGTCCGGTTCGTCGGTGTAGGAGAGCGGGGCCCAGCCGCTGGCGGCCAGCAGCGGGAAGAGGTGCTCGCGGGCGCGCAGGTCGTCGGGGGTGAGCGGGCGGCCCTTGCGGGCGGCGAGCGCGGCCCGGCCGAGCGGGTGGAAGAGCGCGAGCCGGCCGCCGGGGCGGGTGACCCGGGCGAGTTCGCGCAGTCCGGCGGCCGGGCCGGGCAGGTGCGAGACCAGGCCCGCGCCGAACACCAGGTCGGCGACCGCGTCGGGCAGCGGCAGCCGGGTGCAGTCGGCCAGCAGCAGCGCGGCCGCGTCCCGGTGGGCGGTGGCCTGTTCGAGCATCTCGGGCGTCAGGTCGACGCCCAGCACGGTGCCGGCCGGGCCGACGGCGGCCCGCAGCAGCGGCAGCGCCCGGCCGGTGCCGCAGCCCGCGTCGATCACGAACTGCCCCGGGGCCAGGCCGGTGTCGCCGATCGCGGCGGCGTAGCGCGGGCTGTCGTCCGGGTACTTGCCGTCCCAGCGGGCGGCGCGTTCGGCGAAGAAGGCGCGGGTCTCGGCCAGTTCGCGGGAGTGGGCGGCGGACCGCGGGGTCGGCGAAGTGTCCATGGAGGGGAGGGTACTTGGGCGGCCGTCCGGGCCGGGCGGGCCGGGCGGCGGCCGTGACCGGCGGCGGTCCGGCTCGTTGGGGGAGGCGGGGGCGCCGGGCGGGGCCGAAGGGGGCCGGGCGGGGGAGCACCGGGGCCGGACGGGTGATCCGGGGGCGGCGGGCTCACCCGGACGGGTGATCAACGGGCCTGGTGGCGTCCACCCCGAACCGCCCGGAGATAAAGTTAGGCTTACCTAACTTCGCAAGGGAGCTCCTGCTGTGACCCTCACCGTCGGCACCCCCGCCGCACCGGCCGGCGACGCGATCCTGCGCCGCCAGCGCATCCGCGAATCGGCCGCCCGCACCTACGCCCGGTCCTTCCCGATCGTCCCGGTGCGCGCGAACGGCATGACGGTCGAGGGCGCCGACGGCCGCCGCTACCTCGACTGCCTCTCCGGCGCCGGCACCCTCGCGCTCGGCCACAACCACCCCGTGGTGCTCGACGCGATCCGCCGCACCCTGGACAGCGGCGCCCCGCTGCACCTGCTCGACCTCGCCACCGCCGAGAAGGACGACTTCACCACCGCCCTGCTGGAGAGCCTCCCGGAGAAGTTCGCCGCCAGGTCCCGGATCCACTTCTGCGGCCCGGCCGGCACCGACGCCGTCGAGGCCGCCCTCAAGCTCATGCAGACCGCCACCGGCCGCCGCGGCGCCCTCGCCTTCACCGGCGCCTACCACGGCATGACCGCCGGCGCCCTCGCCGTCACCGGCAACACCGCCGTCAAGGCCCCGCTGCCCAGCGGCGGCGAAGTCACCCGGCTGCCCTACCCGTACGCCTACCGCTGCCCGTTCGGCGTCGGCGGCGACCGCGGCGCGCAGCTCGCCGCCGCCTACACCGAACGCCTCCTCGACGACCCCTCCGGGGGCGTGCTGCCGCCCGCCGCGATGATCCTGGAGGCCGTCCAGGGCGAGGGCGGCGTCGTCCCCGCCCCCGACGACTGGCTGCGCGAGATGCGCCGGATCACCGCCGAACGCGGCATCCCGCTGATCCTCGACGAGGTGCAGACCGGCGTCGGCCGCACCGGACGGATGTGGGCCGTCGAGCACAGCGGCATCGAACCCGACGCGATGGTCCTCTCCAAGGCCATCGGCGGCAGCCTCCCGCTCGCCGTCGTGGTCTACCGCGACGAGTACGACGGCTGGCAGCCCGGCGCCCACACCGGCACCTTCCGCGGCAACACCCTCGCCATGGCCGCCGGCGCCTCCACCCTCCGCCACATCGCCGCCAACGGACTGGTCGCCCGCGCCGAGACCGTCGGCGCCCGGATCACCGCCCGCCTCGACGGCGCCCGCGACCGCCTCCCGCAGATCGGCGACGTCCGCGGCCGCGGCCTGATGCTCGGCGTCGAACTCGTCGACCCCGCCGGCGAACCCGACAGCTGCGGCGCCCACCCCGCCGACCACGCCTTCGCCGTCCGGGTCCGCGAAGCCTGCCTCGCCCGCGGCCTGATCGTCGAACTCGGCGGCCGCCACGACGCCGTCCTGCGCCTGCTCCCCCCGCTCACCATCACCGACGAGCAGGCCGAGGCCGTCCTCGACCGCCTCTGCGACGCCGTCGAGTCCGCCGCGCGACAGCCGGGGGGAAGCAACCAGTGAGCAGAACAACAGACATGACGACAGATCAGATATCGACCAGGGGCGGGACGATGGACGGGCAGCACCCGGAAGCAGCGGCCGCACTCTCCGGCGGAGCCGCCGGACCGGAAGCGCTGCGGCCGCTGATCGCCGACGTGCTGGCCGGGCTCGCGGCCGGCGCGGCCCGGCGCGGCGGGCCGATCCCGGCCGGGACGCCGGAGCAACTCGCCGCGCAGGTGCGCGAAGCGCTCGCCGGTGCGCACGGGCCGGCCGCGCTCGGCGCCCTGGCCGAAGTGCTGGCGCACGGCGCGGCCGACCCGGCCGACCCGGCGTGCGCCGCGCACCTGCACTGCCCGCCGCTGGCCGTCGCGGTCGCCGCCGACCTCGCGGTCAGCGCCCTCAACCCGTCCCAGGACTCCTGGGACCAGGCCCCCGCCGCCACCGCCCTGGAGAGCGAACTGCTCGCCGAGATGGCCGAGTTGGTCGGCTTCGACCCCGCCCGGGCGGCCGGCGTCCTCACCACCGGCGGCACCGAGTCCAACCTGATGGGCCTGATGCTGGCCCGCGACCGGCGCCTCGGCCCGGACGTCGAACTCAACGGCCTGCCGGCGGGCGTCCGCCCCCGGATCCTGGCCTCCGAAGCCGCCCACTTCTCCGTCCAGCGCGCCGCCGCCCTGCTCGGCCTCGGCGAACGCGCCGTCCGCACCGTCCCCGTCGACCGCGACCTGCGGATGGACGCCGGTGCGCTGGCCGACGCCTTCGTCGAAGCGGGCTGGGAAGGCGCCACCCCCATCGCGGTGGTCGCCACCGCCGGCACCACCGACACCGGGGCGATCGACCCGCTCCCCGAGATCGCCGACCTCGCCGCCCGCCACGGCACCTGGCTGCACGTCGACGCGGCCTACGGCGGCGGGGCGCTCCTCTCCCGGCGGCTCGCCCCGCTGCTCGACGGCCTCGACCGCGCCGACTCGGTCTCCCTCGACTGGCACAAACTCGGCTGGCAACCCGCCGCCACCGGCGTCTTCCTGGCCCGCGAAGCCCGCACCTACGCCTCGCTCGCCCGCCGCGCGGTCTACCTCAACCCCGCCGACGACGAAGCCGCCGGCTACCCCAGCCTGCTCGGCCAGTCCCTGCGCACCACCCGCCGCCCCGACGCCTTCAAACTCGCCGTCACCCTGCGGGTCCTGGGCCGCGACGGCCTCGGCGCCCTGGTCGACCGCTGCCACCTCGCCGCCCGGCAGGCAGCGCAACTCGTCCGCGCCGCGCCCGAGTTGGAACTCCACTGCGACCCCGTCCTGACCACCGTGGTCTTCCGCTACGCCGTCCCCGACCCCGCCGACAGCGACCGCGTCAACGCCGAACTCCGCCGCCACCTGCTCCGCACCGGCCGCGCCGTCGTCGGCCGCACCGAACTCCCCGGCCACGGCCCGGGCCGGGTCCGGCTCAAACTCACCCTGCTCAACCCGCACACCACGCAGGAGCAACTGGCCGCCCTGCTGCGGGCGGTGGTCGAAGCCGGGGCGAGCACGCGCGACGGGGGCAAGGACCCGAAAACCGGTGAACGCGCGCGGCCGCCGCACTAGCCTGACGCCGTGACGAGTCGGAGCCTGACCTCCCGTACCGGACCGGCCGCCCTGGTGGCGGCCGGCCTCCTGTTCCTCACCGCCTGCACCGGCGGCGGCAGTGGCGGCGGGGGTGACAGCAGCGGCAGCGGCGGCGGCAAGGCGAAACAGGTCGGCTGGTACCGCCTGGTCCCCGACCTCTGCGCGGCGGTGGGCGACCCCGGCCTGCCCGGGAAGCTGCGGGACTCCATACCGGTGACCAGCGAGGGCATCCCGAGCGACCCGTCCACGTCGCTCAGTTGCAGCTACGACGGCGGCCCGGACACGGAGGACTGGCGGGTCAGCATCGACGCGACGATCTTCGAGGAGGCCCACGGCTGCCACTGGCTGGAGGTCGAGGAAAACATCGCCAGGTCCCCGATCGGCGGCCCCAAGCCGGACGAGACCCGGAAGTACGAGACGACCGACCCCGGGGGGCTCGGCCAGGAGGCCTACCGGCTGTCGGTCCGGCACCCGCTCACCGACACCATCCCCGGGCCGGTCGACCAGCTGACCCTCAAGTCGGGCGTCTGCGACGGGAACCTGAGCCTGACGGTCGAGGTCGACTACGGCGCGGGCGCGGGGATGTCCGCGGACTACCCGGGTGCGCTCGACAAGGCCGAGGAGGCGTCCCGGAAGAAGGCCGCCGACCTGCTCAAGCGGGCCGAGGAGAAGATGTACGAGCGCGCGATGAGCCCGCAGCCGACGGTCTCCTGACGGCCGCCCCCGCGCTCCGGCCCCGGGTGGCTCAGACGCCTTCCAGCAGGATCCCCCGGAGGGTCTCCCACTGGTCGGGGTCGGTGGCGACGAGGAGGCCGTTGGGGCCGCCGGGGCCTCGGGGTGGTAGGGGGTGCCGTCGAAGCGGGCGCTGCGGCCGCCGGCCTCGGTGACCAGGAGGGAGCCGGGGGCGTGGTCCCAGGGGAGGGTGCGCCAGTACAGCAGGAAGTCGTGCTCGCCGGTGGCGACCAGGGGGTACTCGATGCCCGCGGCGCCGCGGCCGGGGTCGAGGGGACCGAGGGCGAGGGTGTTGGCGAGCAGGCGGTGGCCGGTGGGCGGGGCGAAGTAGCGGGTCTTGAGGATGCCGGTCCACTTCTCGGGGGCGGTGGTGGCCTTCCCCAGGGTGAGCCGCTCCCCGTCGCGCCAGGCGCCGGAGCCGAGTTCGGCGGTGTACGCGGTGCGGGCGCAGGGCTGCCAGATCCAGGCGGCGACGGTCTCGCCCCGGCGGACCAGCGAGGCCATCACCGCGTAGGAGGGGCTGCCGGCGACGAAGTTGCGGGTGCCGTCGACCGGGTCGACCAGCCAGGCGGCGGGTTCGGTCGCCAGGGCGAGGGCCAGGTCCGGGTCGGCGGCGACGGCCTCCTCGCCGACGACGGGCACCGGGAGCAGCTCGCGCAGGCGCCGGGCGATGATCCGCTCGGCCTCCCGGTCGGCGACGGTGACGATCTCGCCGGGGGCCTTCTCCATCACCTCGCCCTCGGCCAGAGCCCGGAACCTCGGCTCGACCGCCTCCGCCGATGCCTCCACGAGGATCTCGGTGACCTTCTCCATCAACACGCCCGTGCTCCCTTCACCGCCTCCCACTCTCCCATGCCGTGGTGGTGCGGACGGTGCGCAGGTGACGTGCGGGACGGTGCCGGGGCGCCGGGGCGGCTCACGGGGCGGTCGGGCCGCCGTACTCGGCGCGCACCCGGCGGTCCATGGCGAGGGTGAACTGGGCGTCGTTGACGGCCCGGGCGAGCGGGCGGACGCGCTGGACCAGCTCGGTGAGCCGGGCCGCCTCGGCGGGGGTGAGGTCCTGGACCCGGGTGAGCGCGCCGAGCAGCTGGTCGCGGATCAGGGCGACGAACAGGTCGGCCATCGCGTCCGCGTACTCGGCGGCCCGCCGGCTGACGGCCAGCACGGCGGCCAGCGGCACGCCCTCGTCGACCAGCGCGACGGTGGCGTCCATCAGGCGGCGGCTGACGTGGGTGATGCCGTCGGGGCGGACGGTGATGTAGCCCTGGGCGACGGACTCGGCGGTGTTGGCCTCGGTGAGCTGGTCGCCGAACGCCGCGCGCAGCTCGTCCCAGCCGAGGTGGACGGGCGTCTCGTCCGACCAGGGGGCCACCAGCGCGGCCTGCAGGCCGATCAGTTCGGCGACGTCCCGGCCGTCCTCGCCGGCGCCGATCAGCTCGGCGATGCCGCCCAGCGCGTGGCCGCGCTCCAGCAGTTCGGCGATCAGCCGCAGCCGGGCCAGGTGCTCCTCGCCGTACCAGGCGATCCGGCCCTCCTTGCGGGGCGGCTGGAGCAGCCGGCGCTCGCGGTAGAAGCGGACGGTGCGCACGCTGACGCCGGCCGCCTCGGCGAGCTCGGCGACGCGGTAGGCGCGGGGCCGCTCGTGATCCTGTTCGATCTCCGCCACGCCGGTCAGCATAGGGGTTGTCCGGCGATTCCCGTCGGGCGCGACGCCGGACGACCCCCGGCCGCCGGGCGGCGCGGAAACAGCGACGTCCCGCGCTATTCCACTCGGTGTCAACAAGGGCTACTCTGCCAAACGCGCCAGTGATTACTGGCAGCATCGGTGCCACCCGCCCCGCCCCCAGCCAGCGCCCCCACCCTCGCCAGGAGGCCCGCCCATGGCAGCCCGCAGCAAGAAGCCCCCCGCGCCCGGCACCGACCCCGGGCCGGAGCGGGCCGTCCCGCACGTCCGGGCCGCCGTCATCGGCTCCGGCTTCGGCGGCCTCGGCGCCGGCGTCCGCCTGCGCCGGGCCGGCATCACCGACTTCGTGATCCTGGAGCGCGCGGACTCGGTCGGCGGCACCTGGCGCGACAACTCCTACCCGGGCTGCGCCTGCGACGTGCCCTCGCACCTGTACTCGTTCTCGTTCGCGCCCAACCCCGAGTGGCCCCGGGTGTTCTCCGGCCAGCCCGACATCCGCGCCTACCTGGAGCGGATCGCCGACACCTTCGGCCTGCGCCCGCACCTGCGCTTCGGCGCCGAGGTCACCGAGCTGCGCTGGGAGGAGGAGCACACCCGCTGGCGGGTCACCACCGCGGCCGGCAGCTGGACCGCCGACGCCGTGGTCTCCGCCGCCGGACCGCTGGCCGACCCGCAGATCCCCGACCTGCCCGGCCTGGACGCCTTCCCCGGCAAGGTCTTCCACTCCTCCCGCTGGGACCACGACTACGACCTGGCGGGCAAGCGCGTCGCCGTGGTCGGCACCGGCGCCTCCGCCGCCCAGATCATCCCGGCGATCCAGCCGACCGTCGGCAGTCTGACGGTCTTCCAGCGCACCCCCGCCTGGGTCCTGCCGCGCGCCGACCGCGAGGTGAGCGGCGCGGAGAAGTGGCTGCACGCCAAGCTCCCGCCGACCGGACTGCTGCGCCGGGCCGGGCTGTTCGCCATGCGCGAGCTGCAGGTCGACGCGTTCGTCCGCCGCCCGCAGCTGCTGAAGCTGGTCCAGCAGGTCGCGCTGCGGCACATGCACCGGGCCGTCGCCGACCCGGGACTGCGCGCCACCCTCACCCCCGACTACCGGATCGGCTGCAAGCGGATCCTGCTCAGCAACACCTACTACCCGGCGCTCGCCGCCCCCAACACCGAGGTGGTCCCCGGCGGCCTGCGCGAGCTGCGCGGCTCGACCCTGGTCGGCGCGGACGGCAGCGAGCACGAGGTCGACGCGATCGTCTTCGGCACCGGCTTCCACGTCACCGACCTGCCGATCGCCGAGCGGGTCTTCGGCATCGGCGGCACCTCGCTGGCCGAGAGCTGGAAGGACGGCATGGAGGCGCTGCGCGGCTCGACCGTGCGCGGCTTCCCGAACCTGTTCTTCCTGATCGGCCCGAACACCGGGCTCGGCAACAGCTCGATGATCCTGATGATCGAGTCCCAGCTGAACTACCTGGTCGACGCGCTCACCACCCTCGACTCGCTCGGCGCCACCGCCATGCAGCCCACCGAGCGCGCCCAGCGCCAGTGGAACCTGGAGCTCCAGCACAAGATGGGCCGCACCGTGTGGACCACCGGCGGCTGCCGCAGCTGGTACCTGGAGGAGAGCGGGAAGAACACCGTGCTGTGGCCCGGCTCCACCAGCGCCTTCCGCCGCGCCACCCGGCACGTCGACCTCGCCGAGTACGAGCTGATCAAACGAACCGCCCCCAAGCCCGTGGAGGTCGTGTCCGCATGAGCCGCATCCCCGCCGACTGCGTGCTGCCCGACCCGGCGGCCGTGCGCACCGTCCGCTCCGCCGACGGCGCCGAGCTCAACGTCGAGGAGTACGGGCCCGACGGCGCGCCGCTGGTCGTGCTCGCCCACGGCTGGACCTGCTCCACCGCGTTCTGGGCGCCGGTGGTCAACCGGCTGGCCGCCGACTTCCGGGTGGTCGCCTACGACCAGCGCGGCCACGGCCGCAGCCCCGCCCCCGCGGGCGCCGACGGGTACGCCACCGCCAAGCTCGCCGAGGACCTGGAGGCGGTGCTCACCGCGACCGTCCCCGACGGGCGGCGCGCCGTGCTGGTCGGCCACAGCATGGGCGGCATGACCATCATGGCGGCCGGCGGGCGTCCCGCCGTCGCCGGGCGCACCGCCGCCAACGTGCTGGTCAACACCGGCCCCGGCGAGCTGATCGCCGAACTGACCGTGCTGCCGCCCGCCGTCCGGGCCAGGGGCCTGCGCCGCTTCCTGCACCGGCAGATCCTGCGCTCCCGGCTCCCGCTCGGCCCGGTCACCGGGCTGACCCGGGCCGCCCTCAAGTACGCCACCATGGGCCCGGCCACCCCCGCCGACCGGGTCGAGGCGTGCGCGCAGGTGGTGCACGCCTGCCCGGCGCAGGTCCGCTTCCGCTGGTCGGTGGTGCTCGACACCCTCGACGTGCACGACGGCCTGGCCCGGCTCGCCGCCCCCACCGCGGTGATCGCGGGCAGCCACGACAAGCTCACCCCGCCGGTGCACGCCCGCCGGATCGCCGCCGCCCTGGCCGACCCGCGCGGCCTGCTCGAACTGCCCGGCGCCGGCCACATGAGCCCGGTCGAGCGGCCCGCCGAGGTCGCCGCCGAGATCCGCCGGGTCGCCGCCCTGGCCGCCGAGCCGTCAGCGGCCGAACCGTCATCTGTTGGACCGTCAGCCGCCGAAGAGCCCCGGTCCGTCGCGGTGCCCCTGGTTGCCGCAGAGTCCCCGACCGCCGCCGAACCGCGGGCCGTCGCCGCACCGCTGGAGGAGACCGCATGACCCCGCCGCTGTCCTCGCAGGTCGTCGTCATCACCGGAGCCGCCCGCGGCCTCGGCGCGCTGATGGCCCGCAAGCTCTCCGAACGCGGCGCCAAGGTCGCGCTGGTCGGCCTGGAGCCCGCCGAGCTGAAGGCGGTCGCCGCCCAGTGCGGCGAGCACGCCTCCGCCTGGGAGGCCGACGTCACCGACCTGGACGCGCTCACCGAGACCGCGAACCGGATCAAGGACCGGTACGGGCGGATCGACGCCGTGGTCGCCAACGCGGGCATCGCGCTCGGCGGCCCGATGCAGGACAGCGACCACCGGGCCTGGACCCGGGTGGTCGAGGTCAACCTGCTCGGCTCGGTCGCCACCGCCCGGGCCTTCCTGCCCGCGCTCGCCGAGAGCCGCGGCTACCTGCTGCAGATCGCCTCGCTGGCCGCGCTGACCCCGGCCCCGCTGATGTCCGCGTACTGCGCCTCCAAGGCGGGCGTCGAGTCCTTCGCGCACGCGCTGCGCGCCGAGGTCGCCCACCAGGGCGTCAAGGTCGGCGTCGGCTACCTGAGCTGGACCGACACCGACATGGTCCGGGGCGCCGACCAGGACGCCGTGCTGCGGCAGATGCGGGCCAAGCTGCCCTGGCCCGCCAACAAGACCTACCCGATCGGCCCCGCCGTCGACCGCCTGGTGGCCGGGCTGGCCCGCCGCTCCGCGCACGTCTACGCGCAGGCCTGGCTGCGCGGCATGCAGCCGGTCCGCGGCTTCCTGCCCGGCCTGATCGCGCTGGTCGGCTCCCGCGACGTGGCCCGGCTGGCGCCCGAGTTGAAGGCCACCGCCGCGACCCGGCTGGGCCCGGTCGGCGCGGGCGGGCAGGCGGACCAGGCGGCCCGGGAGGGCCGGCCGGCCTGACCCGGCGCTGCGAGACCGGACGGACCGTCGGCCCTGGAGGGGAGCCGGCGGTCCGTCCGGCGTTCCCGGGCACCGCCCGGTGTCGTCCGGGCACCGTCCGGGGCCGCCGGGGCACCGGGACTGGGCAGCGGTTTTTCATGTCCTTATACCGTGTGACTAGTATCCGTCCGTCAGAGTCCTGTCAGATTCGGCCAGTTGTGAACGACTGGTGTCGTCCCCAAGGAGAATGCCCTGCGCACGCGCGCGTCTCGGCGGATCAGAACGGGCCGGCTCTCGCTCCGCGCGACCCTGCTCGTCCTGGCGATCGTCCCCAGTGTGGCGCTGGCCGCCCTGTGGGCCGTCACCAGCGGACAGCTCCTGTTGGACTTCCAGCGCCAGGCGGCCCAGGGCCTGCTCGCGCAGGAGGCCGGCCAGCCGTCCAACATCGTCTACTACAACCTGCAGGAGGAGCGGCGCCTGAGCGCCGACGTCCTCGCCACCCACAGCGGGGTCACCGACGCGCTGCGCAGCCAGCGCGCCAAGACCGACCAGGCCATCCGCGACTTCCAGAAGGCGTCCGACGTGGCCGCCTCCGACGCCCCGGACGAAGTCAAGGAAGCCGTCGGACTGGCCCGGCAGTCCATCAACCAACTGCCCGCCCAGCGCGCCCTGGTCGACAGCGGCAGCGAGCAGCAGCAGGCCGCGGTCTACGGCTACTACACCGACCTGATCGCGGTCGACCTCAAGCTGTTCGCCGCGCTCAGCCACGTCGACAACGGGCAGATGACCACCATCTCCGCGCCGCTGGTCGACCTGTTCTGGGGCAAGGAGATGATCTCCCGCTCGGACGCCCTGCTGGCCCGCGGCTGGCCCACCGGCAGCCTGAGCGCCGAGGACTACCAGCAGCTGCGGCAGGCCGTCGCCGAACAGGACTTCCAGTTCGGCACCAAGGTCGCGCCCTACCTGCCCGCCGACCAGGCCGCCAAGTGGAAGCAGATCAACGGCAGTTCCGCCTGGAAGGCCAAAGGCGACGTCGAGCAGCAGCTGCTCAGGCCCGCCGCCGCCGACCGCAACGGCCGGATCGCCCTCACCGGGGACCAGAGCGCCTGGCGGCAGGCCGTCGACGCGCTCAACCCGCAGCTCGTCGACCTGCTCGAGTACCGCACCAACTACGTCGTCGACCACGGCAAGAGCAGCATCATCTCGCTCGCCGTCCGGCTGGTCCTGACCACCGTCATCGGCCTGATCGCCGTCATCGTGGTCGCCGTCACCTCCTGGCGGATCACCCGCACCCTGCGCCGCCGGATCGGCCGGCTCCAGGAGCAGGCCGAGGACCTCCAGACCACGCTGCCCGCCGTCGTCGAACGGCTCGGCAACGGCGAACAGGTCGACCCGGAGGAGCACGCCCGGGCCGTCGCCCCCGACCCGTGGGGCCGCACCGGCGACGAACTCGCCAAGCTGGCCGAGGCGTTCAACCAGGCCCGGGCCAGCGCGGTGCAGTCCGCCGTCGCCCAGGCCGAGCAGCACCGCGCCTACGAGCGGCTGCTCCAGCGGATCGCCCGCCGCACCCAGCAGCTGATCGGCCAGCAGCTCAAGAAGCTCGACGAGCTCGAACGCCGCCACGAGGACCCGGAGTTCCTGGAGGGCCTGTTCGACCTCGACCACCTCACCGCGCGCCTGCGCCGCTACGAGGAGAACCTGGTCATCCTGGCCGGCGGCGCCCCGCACCGGCGCTGGCGCAAGCCCGTCCCGCTGCTGGACGTGATGCGCTCCGCCCAGGGCGAGGTGCAGGACTACCAGCGGGTCAGCATCGACCTGGAGGGCAGCCCGTGGATCTCCGAGCGGGCCGTCGGCCCGGTCGCCCACGTGCTCGCCGAGCTGATCGAGAACGCGCTGACCTTCTCCCGCCCGCCGAACCCGGTCGAGGTCCGGGCCGGCCGGGTCAGCCGGGGCGTCGCCATCGAGGTCGAGGACCGCGGCCTGGGCATGGAGGAGGACCAGATCGAGGGCGCCAACGAGATGATGGCCCGCCCGCCCCGCGCCGACGTGCTCGCCCGCGGCAACGACATCCGGCTCGGCTTCTACGTCGTCTCCCGGCTCGCCGAACAGCACGGCCTGCGGGTCGAGTTCCGCCAGTCCGCGTTCGGCGGCACCCGGGTCGTGGTGCTCGTCCCCGAGGAACTGATCGTCCCCGACCCGAACGCCCGGCCCACCATCGTCCCCGCCCAGCCGGTCGGCGGCCTGCCGACCCGCAACCGCGGCCAGGCCCTGGCCGGTGTCACCGCCCTCACCGCCGGGTCCGAACCGGTCTCGGTGTCGTACAGCCTGCCGTCGGCGGTCGAGGAGGCACCCGCCGTGGACCCGTACGCCCCCGCCGCCCCGTACCCCGCCGGGGACCCGTACCCGCAGTACGAGCAGCTGGGCGCACCGCACGGGGAGCACCCGGCGGCCGGCTACGAGCCGTACCCGGCGACCGGCCACGAGCAGCCGTTCCCCGACGCGATCCTGCCGCTGCAGCCCGCGCCCACCCCGTACGCGCTGCCCGCCGGGCACCACCCCGAGCCCGCCGCGGCCGGTGCGTGGCCGCCGCCCGCCGGGCACCAGGAAGCCCCCGCCCCGTTCCCGGCGTCGGCGTACCCGCCGCCCGGCGGCGAACCCCCGCTGCCGCGCCGGATCCGCCAGGCCAGCCTGGCCGACGAGCTGCGGATCGACCCCGCCGCCCCCAAGGAAGCGCCCGCGCCGCCCCGTTGGGACGAGAACCCGCTGTTCCGACCGGCCCCCCGACGGGCCGGAGCAGCGATCGGGGCGTTCCAGCGGCGCTCCCGCGAGGCGCGCGGCGGCCAGGTCCCCCCGACCGCCGACACCGCCGGCGGCACCGAGGGGCGGACGGGCCCGGCCGACGGCTGGAACAACAACCACACCCCGACGGGAGAAGACCGGTCATGACGCGCACTACCGCCACCCACCAGGATCTCGACTGGCTGCTGGACGGCTTGGTGGACTCGGTGGCCGGCACCAAGAACGCCGTGCTGCTCTCCGACGACGGCCTCGTGGTCGGCCACTCCCGCAGCATCGACCGCTCCGACGCCGAGCGCCTCGCGGCCGTCGCCACCGGCCAGCAGAGCCTGGCCCGCGGCGTGGGCCAGCTGTTCGCGGGCGGCCCGGTGCACCAGGTGATCGTCGAACTCGCCGACCTCTGGCTGTTCGTCATCGCGGCCGGCTCGGGCACCCACCTGGCCGTGATCGCCTCGCAGGACGTCGACGCCGAGGTGATGTCGCTGGCCATGCACAACCTGGTCCAGCAGGTCGGCCAGAAGCTCAGCACCCCGCAGCGCGGCGACTTCGACGCGTTCGGGGTCCGCAGCGGGCAACGCGCGTGAACGCCCTGCCCTGGGACGACGAGTACGAGTACGGCTACGAGGACGGGGACGACGGCGCCGACAGCATGGTGCGGCCGTACACGATCACCCGCGGCCGCACCGCGCCCGAGCGCGACGACTTCACCCTGATCACCCTGCTCACCAGCGTGCCGGCCCCGGTCGACGCCTACGGCGCGCCGGTCCGGCCCGCCCGGCTGCAGCCCGAGCACCGGATCATCATCGACCGGTGCCGGACCCCGGCCGCGGTGGCCGAGGTCGCCGCCGACCTCGACCTGCCGGTCTCGGTCACCAAGATCCTGCTCGGCGACCTCGTCGCGCAGGGCCTCCTGACGGCCCGGGCCCCGATCTCGGTGGCCCGGGCCGCGGGCGGCGCCGACCGCGGCCTGCTGGCCGCCGTACGTGAGGGCCTGAGGAGGCTTTGAGATGACCAGCACCCCGGCCGCCGCAGCCGCGGTCAAGATCCTGATCGCCGGCGGCTTCGGCGTCGGCAAGACCACCCTGGTCGGCGCGGTCAGCGAGGTCGCGCCGCTGCGCACCGAGGAGTACCTGACCACCGCCAGCGTCGGCGTGGACGACCTGTCCGGCGTCGACCAGAAGACCACCACCACCGTCGCCCTGGACTTCGGCCGGATCACCGTCAGCCCCGAACTGGTGGTGTACCTGTTCGGCACGCCCGGCCAGGAGCGGTTCTGGTTCATGTGGAACGACCTGGTCAACGGGGCGCTCGGCGGCGTCGTCATCGCCGACACCCGCCGGCTGGAGACCAGCTTCGCCTCGATCGACTTCTTCGAGAGCCGCGGCATCCCGTTCGTGGTCGCGATCAACTGCTTCCACGGCGTCAACACCCGCAGCGACGCCGAGATCCGGGCCGCCCTCGACCTCGACCCGCACGTGCCGATGCTGGTCGGCGACGTCCGCGAGCGCTCGTTCGGCCGGGACGCCCTGCTGGCCCTGGTCGACCACCTGATGGCGATGCCCGTCGGCTGACCCCGCGGCACCCGCACGGCCCGCGCCCCCGCCCGGGCCGTCCCCCGAACCCACGGAGAGACCATGGCAACACCCCTGCGCGTCCTCGTCCACGGCGGCGGCATCGGCGGCCTCAGCCTCGCGGTCGCCCTGGCCCGGCGCGGCCACACCGTCGAGGTGGCCGAGCTCCGCGAGCAGCTCGACGCGCTCGGCGTCGGCATCATCCAGCCCTCCAACGCGCTGCACGTGATGCGCGAACTCGGCGTGCTGGAGCAGTGCCTGGAGGTCGGCTTCGAGTGGGAGGTGCTGACCATCTGCGACCCGGCCGGCAACCCGCTGGCGAAGATCCCGCAGCCCCGGATGGACGGCGCCCCCGCCAACAACGGCATCCCCCGCCCGGCGCTGGCCGAGGTGCTCGGCCGGGCCGCCGCCGAGGCCGGCGCGACCGTCCGCTTCGGCACCACCATCGCCGAACTCGCCGACGACGGCGAGGGCGTGGACGTCACGCTGTCCGACGGCTCCACCGGCCGCTGGGACCTGGTGGTCGGCTTCGACGGCATCGGCTCGCCGCTGCGCACCCGCCTGTACGGCGACCGCCACCGCCCCGAGTACACCGGCTTCGCCAACTGGCGGGTCACCGTGCCCCGGCAGGACGAGGTGCAGGGCGTGGTGATGAGCACCGGCAACCGGGCCGCGAAGGCGCTGCTCACCCCGATCACCCCCGAACTCATGTACCTGGGCGCGGTGTTCGCCGAGGCCGAGGACTTCCGCCCGGACCCGGAGCGGGCCCACGAGCAGCTCGCCGAGCGGCTGGCCGGCTTCGCCGGCCCGGTCGCCGAGGCGCTCACCCACGTCACCGACCCGGCCGCCGTGGTGTACTCGCGGATCTCCCAGGTCACCGTCGAGGAGCCCTGGCACGTCGGCCGGGTGGTGCTGGCCGGCGACGCCGCGCACGCCTCCACCCCGCACCTGGCGCAGGGCGCCGCGATGGCCGTCGAGGACGCCCTGGTGCTGGCCCAGGAGCTGGACGCGGCCGCGGACGTCCCGGCCGCGCTGGCCGCCTGGGAGGCCCGCCGCCGCCCGCGCGCGATGTTCGTCCAGTCGCTGTCCCGGGCCGTCCTCAAGCAGGAGACCGGCACCGCGACCACCCCCGAGGAGGACGAGCTGCTGGAGATCGGCATCCCGGGCGCCGCCCACGTGCTGGTCAAGCCGTACTGACGCACCGTCGGGAACGCCGCGGGGCCCGGCAGTCGCCGGGCCCCGCGGCGTCCCCCGGTCAGGCGCCGTGCACCGACACCTCGTTCAGCGAGTAGCCCCACTGGGTGGCCCGGGCGGTGCCGTGGAAGCGGACGTAGCGGGCCGAGGTCGGGGTGAACGCGGCGGTGTCCAGCCCGCCGTCACCGGCCGAGGTCGACCACACGGTGCGCCAGTCGGTGCCGTTCGTGGACACCTCGATCCGGTACGACCGGGCGTAGGCCCGCTCCCAGTCCAGGGTCACCCGGTCCACCACCCGGGCCGTGCCCAGGTCGACGGCGAACCACTGGTCGTCGCTCCAGTCGCTGGCCCAGCGGGTGGCCCGGTCGCCGTCCACTGCCCGGCCCGGCTGGTACGAGACGAACGGGTTCCACTCCGAGGAGCTCGCCGAGGCGGCCGCCCCCGTCGCCAACTCCCGCCCCGCGTCGTGCACTTCGGTGGCCCGCCAGGTGGTCAGGTAGGACTGCGCGCCCTTCATCAGGTCGTCCACCACGCCCTGCCCGCCGGAGAGCCGGATCTGCTCGATCCAGTCCGGCAGCAGCCCGGCGTGCGCCAGGCCGTCGGTGTTGACGTCCCAGGTCCGGCTGCCGGTGACCTGCCGGTCCAGCAGCGAGCCGCCGTCCGCCGAACGGAACGGGTACGTCACGGCGTTGGGCGCACCGGCGCCGACCGGCCCCGGCCAGCCGCCGACGCCGTTCAGGTCGCTGCCGTAGCCGTAGCCCACGCCGTACCGGTCGCGCAGCGCCTCGGTGCGGTTCGCCTCGGCCACGAAGGCGTTCGCGTCGTGCGGGTACTGCGCCGCGAACCCGCCCAGCCTGTACAGGCGTTCGGTCCAGTCCAGGTCCATCCAGCTGTGGCTGGACAGCACCCCCGGGTAGCCCTTGGACTCCAGGATCTCGAAGGCGCTGCGGGCCGCCTTGACGCTCATGTGGTCGACTTCCAGCATCATGTGCCGCTTGACCATGCCGTCGATCGCGTACGCGCCCAGGTCGGTCAGGCCGCGGGTGTTGCACTGCGCGGCCGCCGCGTAGGTCGGCAGGCTCACCCCGGCCGGCAGCAGCGCCTCGGCCTGCGCGGTGGGCAGGCCGATCGGGTTGTCGTGCTGCGGGCCGGTGCACGGCTCGGTGGCCCAGAAGGTGCCGGTGGACAGGAACTGCCCGGCGTTGACGGCCACCCCGGTGGTGCCCTCGTCGAAGCGCACCCCGCACAGCGCGTTGTCGAACTTGTGGCACAGGAACATGCTGCGCACGCCCAGCGCGTACAGCTCGTCCAGGCCGCGGTCGATCGCCGCCCGGTCGCACTGCGGCACGTCCAGCACCTGCTTGCAGCCGAACGGCTCGGAGGTCTCCACGCCGAGCACCACCGCCAGCTTGCCCTGGGCGACCACCCGGCGGGCCTGGTCGGAGTCGGTGACGATGCGGAACCAGCCCTTGCCGGGGCCGCCGTACATCCGGTCCACGTAGTCCTGGAGTTCGTAGGACTTCTTCGCCTCGGTGCGGATGGCTTCCATCTCGTCGCAGGGGCGGTCCTTGTACGGGTAGATCGAGCAGAGCAGCCCGTTGGTCACCAGGTCGTTGACCAGGACGCGCTCGCCGCCGCGCCAGGCCCGCTCCAGCCAGGCGTAGTAGTCCTGCTGGTGGCTGAGCGAGTCGTGGGCGGGCCAGTCGGCGAAGGTCGGCCAGCCGACCGGGTCGTGGTGGCCGTCGGCGCCGCCGGTGACGTTCTCGAACAGGGCGAGCGAACCGTCCGGGTAGTGCTCCGGGCAGTCCTTGAGGGCGTCCGCGACGCCCTGCTCGGAGAAGGCGGAGCCGCAGATCACCCGGCCGCCGAAGCCCTCGGCGGACATCAGGTGGTTGTGCGCGTCGACGAAGCCGCGGACGCTGCCGTCAGGAGCCGTGCCGTGCAGCGGCTCCCCGGTCACGTCGATCTGCGAGTCCGGCACCGGCCGGGCGGTGGGGTTCCACCACCCGTCGGCGGCCCGGGCGGTGGGGCCGGGCACGGCGCCGGCGGCGAGGGCGGCGGCGAGCAGCAGCAGCGGCAGCAGGCGGGCGAGGACGTTCCTGGCGCGGTGGTTCCCGGTCATGGTCACCTCTCGGCTCGGGGGAGGCGGCGGCGGGGAGCGGTGCTCCGGGTGCGGTCCCCCGAGAATCCCGAGCGCCTGACGGGGCGTCAAGGCATCGGACCGGATTTACTGACCGGTCAGTAGCGGCGGCCGGAGCGGCGACACGTCGACGGGTCGTCAACGTCCGGGCCCCGGACGCGCGTCGGGCCCGGCCCCGTGGGAGGGGCGGGCCCGGAGGTGCGGAGGCGGTGCCGGTCCGTCAGTGCCGCGCGGGGCGGCGGGTGCGGGCCGGCGGTGCGACTTCTATGGAGCGGGCGTGGAGCCGAACGGACATCAGTTCTCCTGGGAGGGAAGGGCGCCGCGTGGGACGGCGGCGCTGCCCGAAACCGTAGGGTGATCGGACGAACGCCGGTGCGGGGCGCGCCGCCGACGCCCCGCGGGTCGCCCGAAGGGCCGAAGCGGTCCACCCTCCGGCCGGTCGGTGCGGCACCCGTCTACCGACCGGTACGGTCGGGGCCATGACCACCGCTCTCATCACCGGCGCCACCGCCGGCATCGGCGCCGCCTACGCCAACCGCCTGGCCCGCGACGGCCGCGACCTGGTGCTGGTCGCCCGCGACACCGAACGCCTCGCCGCCTCCGCCGCCGAACTCACCGCCCGCCACGGCGTCCGGGTCGAGACGCTGGCCGCCGACCTCGCCACCGAGGCCGGCATCGAGGCCGTCGAGCAGCGGCTGCGCGACGGCGACCGCCCCGTCGACCTGCTGATCAACAACGCCGGGTTCGGCCACCGCGGCACCTACCTGGACGTCCCCGTGCAGGACGAGCTCGACATGCTCAAGGTGCACATCGAGGCCGTGCTGCGGCTCACCACCGCCGCCGTCCCCGGGATGCGCGAGCGCGGCTTCGGCGGCGTCGTCAACGTCGCCTCGGTGGCCGCGTTCCTGCCGCGCGGCACCTACGGCGCGACCAAGGCCTGGGTGGTCAACTTCACCCTCGGCATCGCCCGCGACCTGGCCGGCAGCGGCGTGCGACTGCAGGCGCTGTGCCCCGGCTTCACCCGCACCGAGTTCCACCAGCGGGCCGGCATGGGCACCTCCTCCATCCCCGGCTGGGGCTGGCTCACCGCCGACCGGGTCGTCGACGACTCGCTGCGCGACCTCGCCCGCAACCGCCCGCTCTGCGTCCCCAGCAAGCGCTACCGGGCCGCCGTCACCGCCGCCCGCCTGCTGCCCCCCGGCGGCCTCGGCAAGATCTCCAACACGGCGGGCCGCGACTACCGCAAGCCCTGACCCCCGCCCGGCCGCACCCGGAGCGCCGCCCTCCGGCACCCTCCGCCCGGGGCCGGGAGGGCGCCGGAGGGTGCCGGTCGGGGAACGCCGGTGTGGCAGAGTGGTGGCGTAAGCGTCACGGTCGACAATATCGACCACCAGTTGCGGAGGTTGCCGATGCCCGGCCCGATCCAGTCGCTGTCGCGGGCGGCGGCGATCCTGCGTCTGCTGGCGGGCGGGGAGCGCCGGTTGGGGTTGTCGGAGGTGTCGACCTCGCTGGGGTTGGCGAAGGGGACGGCGCACGGGATCCTGCGGACGCTGCAGGCCGAGGGCTTCGTCGAGCAGGACGCGGAGAGCGGGAAGTACCAGCTGGGCGCGGAACTGCTGCGGCTGGGGCAGTCGTACCTGGACGTGCACGAGTTGCGGGCGCGGGCGCTGGTGTGGGCGGACGACCTGGCGCGGGCGGCGGGGGAGACGGTGTACCTGGGCGTGCTGCACCAGCGGGGGGTGCTGGTGGTGCACCACGTGTTCCGGCCGGACGACTCGCGGCAGGTGCTGGAGGTGGGGTCGATGCAGCCGCTGCACGCCACCGCGCTGGGGAAGGTGCTGCTGGCGTACGACCCGGTGGCGCGGGGCGAGTTGGGCGAGGGCCCGTTCGAGGCGTACACGGCGCGGACGTTGACGGGGGCCGCGGAGGTGGACGCGGAGTGCGCGCTGATCCGCGAGCGGGGGTGGGCGGACGCGGTGGAGGAGACCTGGGAGGGGGTGGCGTCGGTGGCGGCGCTGATCCAGGACCGGCGGCGCAACCCGGTGGGCGCGGTGTGCGTGTCGGGGGCCGTGGAGACGGTCTGCCAGGACGGTTTCCCCAGGCCCTCGCTGGTGGCCTCGGTGCGCAGCGCGGCCCGGGCGATCTCCCGTGACCTGGGGGCCGGCCGCTTCTGATCCTCCCGTTCGGCCTTCCGCACGCGCCGGGGCGCGGGTGGGCGATCTCGCCCGCCCGCGCCCCTTCGCTTTCCGGGCCGCGCCCGGGCCCGCCTTCCGGCCCGCTCTCCGGCCGGGGCGGCATCCGGTGAGTCACAGCTGAGTAACCCTGCCTTGACGTGGGCAACGCCAGGGGGAGAAGCTTCCGCATGTCGGTCGGCATTGTCGAACGGCGGACGTTCGAACCGGTTCCACTGCGCTCTCACCCGCACGGCGATCGACCGTCCACCTGCCCCCACCCCCCTCCTCCGGGCCATCAGGACAAGGGAGTCTTCGTGTCCGCGTTCTCCAACGGCGACATCTTCGTCGGCGAAACACTCGGCACCGCCGCACTGGTACTGCTCGGCGGCGGCGTCTGCGCCGCCGTCACCCTCAAGAAGTCCAAGGCGCTGAACGCCGGTTGGCTGGCGATCACCTTCGGCTGGGGCTTCGCGGTGCTCATCGGCGCCTACATGTCGGCGCCGAAGTCCGGGGCCCACCTCAACCCCGCGGTCACCCTGGCCATCGCCGTGGACAGCGGCGAGTGGGGCAAGGTCCCGCTCTACCTCGCCTCCCAGCTGCTCGGCGCGATCATCGGCGCGGTCCTGGTGTGGCTCACCTACCTCGGCCAGTTCCAGGCCAACGAGGAACCGACCCTCGGCATCTTCTCCACCGGGCCGGAGATCCGGAACCCGCTGCAGAACCTGCTCACCGAGATCATCGGCACCACGGTGCTCTGCCTCGGCATCCTCACCCAGGGCCTGACCAAGGGCCTCGGCCTGTCCGGCACGGGCATCCTCATCGTCGCCCTCACTGTGGTCGGCATCGGCCTCTCGCTCGGCGGCCCGACCGGCTACGCCATCAACCCCGTCCGCGACCTGGGCCCGCGCATCGTCCACTCCCTGCTGCCGATCCCGCACAAGGGCGGCTCCGACTGGTCGTACGCCTGGATCCCGGTGGCCGGCCCGGTCATCGGCGGCCTGCTGGCCGGCGGCCTCTACCACGTCGCGTTCTGACCCCGCGCCCCACCCCGCGCGCCCCCACCCGCATCCCTCACCCAGAGCCGAGGAACCCCGTATGACTGCCAATTACATTGCCGCGATCGATCAGGGCACCACGTCGAGCCGGTGCATCGTGTTCGGTGCGGACGGCCGGATCGTGTCCGTGGACCAGCAGGAGCACGCGCAGATCTTCCCGCAGCCGGGTTGGGTGGAGCACGATGCCGCCGAGATCTGGACCCGGGTGCGGTCGGTGGTGCGGGGTGCGTTGGAGAAGGCGGGGTTGTCCCGGGAGGACATCCGGGCCGTCGGGATCACCAATCAGCGTGAGACGACGGTGTTGTGGGACCGGCACACGGGTGTGCCGGTGCACAACGCGCTGGTGTGGCAGGACACCCGGACCGAGGGGCTGTGCCGGGAGTTGGGGCGCAATGTGGGCCAGGACCGGTTCCGGCGGGAGACGGGTCTGCCGTTGGCGTCGTACTTCGCGGGGCCGAAGATCCGCTGGCTGCTGGACAACGTCGAGGGGCTGCGTGAGCGGGCCGAGGCGGGGGACATCCTGTTCGGGACGATGGACACGTGGGTGATCTGGAACCTGACGGGGGGTGTGGAGGGCGGTCGGCATGTGACGGATGTGACGAACGCGTCGCGGACGATGCTGATGAACCTGCACACACTGCAGTGGGACGAGAAGATCGCGGAGTCGATGGGGGTGCCGTTGGCGGTGCTGCCGGAGATCCGGTCCTCGGCGGAGGTGTACGGCGAGGCGGTGGGTGATCTGGCGGGGGTGCCGGTGGCCTCGGCGCTGGGGGACCAGCAGGCGGCGCTGTTCGGGCAGACGTGCTTCGACGAGGGGGAGGCGAAGTCGACGTACGGGACGGGGACGTTCCTGCTGCTGAACACGGGCGAGAAGATCGTCAACTCGTACCACGGGCTGTTGACGACGGTCGGCTACCGGATCGGGGAGCGGAAGCCGGTCTACGCGCTGGAGGGTTCGATCGCGGTGACGGGTTCGCTGGTGCAGTGGCTGCGCGACCAGTTGGGCATCATCTCCACCGCGGCGGAGATCGAGACCCTGGCGGGCACCGTGGAGGACAACGGCGGGGCGTACTTCGTGCCGGCGTTCTCGGGCCTGTTCGCCCCGTACTGGCGTTCGGACGCCCGCGGTGTGATCGCGGGGCTGACCCGGTACGTGACCAAGGGGCACCTGGCGCGGGCGGTGCTGGAGGCCACCGCGTGGCAGACCCGCGAGGTGGTGGACGCGATGCAGAAGGACTCCGGGGTGACGTTGACCGCGCTGAAGGTGGACGGCGGCATGACGTCCAACAACCTGCTGATGCAGAACATCGCGGACGTCCTCGACGCCCCCGTGGAGCGCCCCTACGTCGCGGAGACCACCGCGCTGGGCGCCGCCTACGCGGCCGGTCTGGCCGTCGGGTTCTGGGACGACCTCGACACCCTGCGCGCCAACTGGCACCGCGCCGCCGAATGGACACCCAAGATGACCGCCGAGACCCGCGACGCCGAGTACAAGAAGTGGCTCAAGGCCGTGGAACGCACCATGGGCTGGGTCGAGGAGGACGAGGACAACAGCTGACGCACCACCACCAGCCGGCCGGGCGACGACAGCCCGGCCGGCCGGTCCCGTTCCGCCCCCGGGCCCGCCGCACCGGGCCCGCCCGGCCCTCCAGCAGGGGCCGCACCGCACACCGGAAGGAGACACGGCGCCACCGACCAGGGCGCCGTACACACACCATGGCAACCATCCCGACCCTCGGTGCCGAGCGCACCCCCGGACACACCGTCTCCCGCGCCGCCACCCGCGAACTGCTCGGCCGCGCCACCTACGACCTGCTGGTGATCGGCGGCGGCATCCTCGGCACCGCCACCGCGTGGACCGCCGCCCAGGCCGGACTGAAGGTCGCCATGGTCGACGCCGGGGACTTCGCCGGCGCCACCTCCTCCGCCTCCTCCAAGCTGGTCCACGGCGGCCTGCGCTACCTGCAGACCGGCGCCGTCAAGCTCGTCGCCGAGAACCACAAGGAGCGCCGGGCGCTGGCCACCGACGTGGCCCCGCACCTGGTCAACCCGCTGACCTTCTTCGTCCCCGTCTACAAGGGCGGCCCGCACTCCGCCCCCAAGCTCGGCGCGGGCGTCTTCCTCTACTCCGCGCTGTCCGCGTTCCGCGACGGCATGGGCCGGGTCTCCACCGCCGCGCACGCCGCCCAGCAGGTCCCGGCGCTGCGCACCGAGAACCTGCGCTCGGTGGCCGTCTACGGCGACCACCAGATGAACGACGCCCGGATGGCCGTCATGACGGTGCGCGCCGCCGTCGAGGCCGGCGCCGTGGTGCTCAACCACGCCGAGGTCACCGGCCTGCGCTTCACCCGCGGCCGGGTCACCGGCGCCGAGCTCAAGGACCGCCTGGACGGCGCCGAGTTCGGCGTGGACGCCCGGCTGGTGCTGAACGCCACCGGCCCGTGGGTCGACCACCTGCGCAAGCTGGAGGACGCCGGCTCCGCGCCGTCGATCCGGCTCTCCAAGGGCGCCCACGTGGTGGTCAAGCGCCGCAGCCCGTGGCGGGCCGCGCTGACCATCCCGATCGACAAGTACCGGGTCTCGTTCGCCATCCCGTGGGAGGACCACGTCCTGCTCGGCACCACCGACGAGGAGTACACCGGCGACCCGCTCGACGTCCGCGCCACCGAGGCCGACGTCGACCAGATCCTGTCCGAGGCCGGGCACGCCATCCGCGACGAGCACCTGCGGCGCGAGGACATCACCTACTCCTTCGCCGGCCTGCGGGTGCTGCCCGGCGGCCCCGGCGACACCGCCGCCGCCAAGCGCGAGACCGTCGTCACCGAGGGCCGCGGCGGCATGCTGTCGGTGGCGGGCGGCAAGTGGACGACCTACCGGCACATCGGCCGGGTCGTGCTGGAGAAGCTCAAGCACGCCCCGGGCGTCGGCCTCGCCGAGGACGTCTCGCCGATCCCGCCGACCGTCCCGCTCCCCGGCATCGGCGCCCCCAACGCCGTCGCGCACCGCCTGCTGATCGACCGCGAGCCCGGCTCCCGGATGGACCCGCTGATCGCCCGCCACCTGGCCTCGCACTACGGCACGCTCTCCTTCGACCTGGCCCGCCTGATCGCCGAGGACCCCGCGCTGGGCGAGCCGGTGCACCCCGACGGCCCGGACGTGTGGGCGCAGGTCGCCTACGCCGCCGACAGCGAGTGGGCGTACACGGTGGACGACGTGCTGCGGCGCCGCACCACCATGACGGTGCGCGGCCTGGACACCCCGGAGGTGCGCGAGCGGGTGGCGGCCTTCCTGGCCGGACGCGGCAAGGCGTAGCGGCCCGGGCCGGCGGCCCTCCCGGGGAGCGGCGGGGACTCCCCGGGCGGGCCGCCAGGGCCTCACGGCCGGTGGCGGGAAGGCGGGGCAGGGGAAGACGGGGCAGGGGGAAGCAGGGCAGGGAGAGGGCGGGGCAGGGGAGGCTGAGGGCGGCGGCGGGAATGCGGAGAAGCTTAGGTTTGCTAATGGTGAGCAAGGCTCGCTAAGATCGGGCCCGCCAGCTCCGCCGACCCCGAGGAGGCCCCCGTGCGACCGGACCGGATCGACTGGACTCCGCCCAAGGGCGAGGCCAACCAGCCCGCCCAGGTACGGCGGATCCTCCGCCTGTTCCGGCCCTACGCCGGCCGGCTCGGCGTGGTCGGGCTGCTGGTCGCGGCCTCCGCCGTGGTGTCGGTGGTGACGCCGTTCCTGCTGCGCGCCGTCCTGGACACCGCGATACCGCAGGGGCGCACCGGGCTGCTCAGCCTGCTCGCGCTCGGCATGATCGCCGCCGCCGTGGTCACCAGCGTGCTGAACGTGCTGCAGACGCTGATCTCCACCACCGTCGGCCAGCGCGTCATGCACGACCTGCGCACCGCCGTCTACCGGCACCTGCAGCGGATGTCGCTGGCGTTCTTCACCCGCACCCGCACCGGCGAGGTGCAGTCCCGGATCGCCAACGACATCGGCGGCATGCAGGCCACCGTCACCGGCACCGCCACCTCGCTGGTGTCCAACCTGACCGCGGTGGTCGCCAGCGTGGCCGCGATGGTCGCGCTCGACTGGCGGCTGACCGTCGTCTCGCTGCTGCTGCTCCCGGTGTTCGTCTGGATCAGCCGCCGGGTCGGCCGCGAACGCAAGAAGATCACCGGCGAACGGCAGCGGCAGCTCGCCGAACTCTCCTCCGCCGTCCAGGAGTCGCTGTCGGTCAGCGGCATCCTGCTCGGCCGCACCATGGGCCGCTCCGACTCGCTGACCCGCGAGTTCGCCGACCGCTCGGACGGACTGGCCGACCTGGAAGTGCGCTCCAGCATGGCCGGGCGCTGGCGGATGTCCACCATCGGGATCGTGATGGCCGCGATGCCCGCGCTGATCTACTGGGCGGCCGGCCTGGCCTCCGCCGCCGGCGCGCCGATCGTCTCGCTCGGCACCCTGGTCGCCTTCGTCTCGCTCCAGCAGGGCCTGTTCCGGCCCGCCGTCAGCCTGCTGTCCACCGGCGTGGACGTGCAGACCTCGCTCGCCCTGTTCCAGCGGATCTTCGAGTACCTCGACCTGCCGGTGGAGATCGCCGAACCCGAGCACCCCGTCCACCTCGACGCGGTCCGCGGCGACGTGCGCTTCGAACACGTCGAGTTCCACTACCGCCCCGACCAGGACCGCCCCACCCTGACCGGCATCGACCTGACCGTCCCGGCCGGCGGCTCGCTCGCCGTGGTCGGCGAGACCGGCTCCGGCAAGTCCACCCTCTCCTACCTGGTGCCGCGGCTGTACGACACCACCGGCGGCCGGATCCTGATCGACGGCGTGGACGTGCGCGAACTGTCCTTCGAGACGCTGGCCCGCGCGGTCGGCATGGTCTCCCAGGAGACCTACCTGTTCCACGCCTCGGTCGCCGACAACCTGCGCTTCGCCAAGCCCGACGCCACCGACGCCGAACTCGTCGCCGCCGCCCGGGCCGCCCAGATCCACGACATGATCGCCGCCCTCCCCGACGGCTACGACACCATGGTCGGCGAACGCGGCTACCGCTTCTCCGGCGGGGAGAAGCAGCGCCTGGCGATCGCCCGCACCGTGCTGCGCAACCCGCCGATCCTGATCCTCGACGAGGCCACCAGCGCCCTCGACAACCAGACCGAGCACGCCGTCCAGCAGGCCCTGGACACCCTCGCCGCCGGCCGCACCACCCTCACCATCGCGCACCGGCTCTCCACCGTCCGCGACGCCGACCGGATCGCCGTGCTCGACCGCGGCGAGATCGCCGAACTCGGCACCCACGACGAACTGCTGGCCCGCGACGGCCGCTACGCCGCGCTGCTCCGCCGCGAGGCGCCCCCGGTGCCCGCCGCGGTGCCGGCCGCCGCGGCCTGAGCGGGGGGTCAGGCCCAGGGCCGCAGCTTCTCCGGGTTGCGCACCCCCCACACGTGGGTGATCCGGCCCCCCGCGGTGCGGAACGCGAACACCGCCACCACCGCCCCGTCCAACCGGGCCACCAGCCCGGCCTCCCCGTTCACCGCGCACTCCCGCAGCTCGATCCGCGGCTGCGCCCGGGCGAACGCCGCCACCGCCAGGGCGATCGACCCGCCGCCCGACAGCGGCTCCGGCCGGGCCTGCACCAGCCCGCCGCCGTCCGCCACCACGGTGGCGTCCGGGTCCAGCAGCCGCACCAGCGAACGGACGTCCTTCGCCTCCCAGGCCCGCTTGAACTCCCGCACCAGCAGCGCCCGCTCCCCGGCCGGCTCGACCGGCGGCCCGGCCGCCCGGACCCGGCGCCGCCCCGAGGCCGCCAACTGCCGGCAGGCCGCCGCCGACCGGCCGACCACCGCCGCCACCTCCGGGAACGGGTACCGGAACACGTCGTGCAGCACGAAGGCGACCCGCTCCGCCGGGGTCATCGACTCCAGCACCACCAGGAACGCCATCCGCACCGACTCGTCCAGCGTGACCAGCTCCGCCGGGTCCCCGGCCGCGCCGTCCCCCGGCAGCGGCTCCGGCAGCCACGCGCCCACGTACCGCTCCCGGCGCACCCGGGCCGAACCCAGCAGGTCCAGGCAGATCCGCCCCGCCACCGTGGTCAGCCACCCGCCGGGCGCCACCACCTCCGCCCGGCGCTGCGGCGGCAGCGCGTACCAGCGGGCGTACGCCTCCTGCACCACGTCCTCGGCGTCGGCCAGCGAGCCCAGCAGCCGGTACGCCAGGTCGGTCAGCCGCCGCCGCTCGGCCGCCACCGCGCGCAGCGCCCCGTCCCGCCGGTCCTCCACGGTGTCCTCCACGTCTCCGCTCCTCCTGCTCGGGCCGTCCCGCTCCGTCAGGAGGACCGGACAGCGCCCCGGAACGTGACATCCGGCCCGCACCTCACACTCCGGGCCGCCGTTTCGTCGTACCGGCAGAAGGAAACGGACGGACGGAGAGAGCGATGGACACCTTCCGGCAGATCGCGGACCGGGTCGAGATCCTGGCCCTGCAAGCCGAGTTCACCGACGCGGCGATGATGCGCGACCGGGCCCGGCTGGCCGCCCTGTTCACCCCCGACGGGGTGCTGCGGATGCCCGACGTCCCGGTCGAGCTGACCGGGCCCGAGCAGATCCGCACCGGCGGCGAGAAACTCCAGGAGCAGTGGGAGTTCTTCGTGCAGAACACCCACCCCGGCGCGGTCCGGATCGACGGCGACACCGCCACCGGCCGGGCCCACATGCACGAGGTGGTCCGGCTGCGCGACGGCCTGCAGGGCCTCAACTACGCCATCTACCACGACCGCTACCGGCGCACCGGCCAGGGCTGGCGGTTCACCGAACGGGTCTACGAGATCCGCTACCTCGACACCACCCCGCTGACCGGCGCCGCCCCCGGCGCCACCGCCCCCGGGCGGCACACCGCCCCCGCCGCCGAGGACCGGCTCCAGCGGGCCGCCGCCGCGCTGTCCGGGCACGGCTTCGCGGTCGAACTCCTGGACGGTGCCGCGGCCGCCCGCGAGCGGATCGGGGAACTCCTCCCGGCCGGCGCGAGCGTGCTCACCACCGCCAGCGAGACGCTCCGGCGCTCCGGCATCGAGGAGGACGTCAACGCCCGCCCCGGCGCGCTCAAGCCCCGGCTGCTCGCCATGGACCGGGACCGGGAGGCCGACGAGCTGCGCCGCCTGCTCGCCACCCCCGACGTCGTGCTCGGCAGCGTCGCCGCCGTGGTCGAGACCGGCGCCCTGGTGCTCGCCTCCGGCTCCGGCAGCCAACTGCCCGCCAACGGCGGCGGCGCGGCCCACGCGATCTGGGTGGTCGGCGCCCAGAAGCTCGTCCCCGACCTGCCCGCCGCGCTGCGCCGGATCGAGCAGCACGCCCTCCCGCTGGAGAGCGCCCGCACCGAGGCCGCGTACGGGCAGCCCAGCGCCGTCAACCAGCTGCTGGTGCTGAACGCCCCGCCGCGGCCGACCCGCGGCACCGTCCTGCTGCTGCGCGAGGCGGTCGGCTACTGAGCGGCGGCCGCCGGCCCGGGCGCCCCGGGCCGGCGGCCGGTGATCGGGCCGGTGGTCGGGCCGGTGGTCAGCCGCGGAAGTTCGCCGGGCGCTCCGGGGAGGCGGCGGCGAGCGCCCCGGTGACGCCCTCGACGCCGGCCCGCAGGCCGTAGACCGGGGTCTCGGGCTGCTGGCGCCAGGAGTCGTCGATGCCGCCGGAGTCGACGGTGTCGAAGCCGAGGGCGTCGATCAGCTCGCGCACCAGCTGCTTGGCGGCCGGGTCGTCGCCCGCCACCGGGAGGGCGATCCGCTCGGGGTCGCCGGCCGGGCGGGGCGCGTCCAGGATGTCCTGGGCGTAGGTGCCGTTGAACGCCTTGACCACGGGGTGGCCGAGCTGCTGCTCGACCCAGCGGCTCTCGGTCAGCCCGCCGTCCTCGATGGCGTCGATCCGGCCGTCCCGCTCGCGCGGGTAGTAGTTGTTGGTGTCGAGCAGGACGAAGCCCTCGGCCGCGTCCGCGAGCAGGTCCTTCGGGAGGGCGGGGACGTTCTTCAGCGGGATGGTCACCACGACCAGCTCCGCGCCCGCGGCGGCCTCGCCGACCGGGACGGGCGTCGCGCCGGTCTCGGCGGCCAGGTCGGCCAGCGTCTCGGGGCCGCGCGAGTTGGCCACCGCGACCTGGTGGCCGAGGGAGGTGAGGCGCCGGGCCAGGTTGCCGCCGATGTTGCCCGCGCCGATGATGCCGATCTTCATGGGATGCGCTCCGTGCCTGTCGGGTCCGTGTCGCGGGCGCCGGGAGGGACGCCCACGAGGAAGCCGAACCGGCGCGGCCGCGCCGTTGTTCCCGGCGCGGGCGAACATCCCTGACGGGACGTCAGGCGGCCTTGGGGGACTCGTTGTACTGCTCGGCCGGTTCCTGGCCGGAGAGCGCCTGGATGGCGGCCATCACCTCGTCGGTGACCTGGCGGCGGGCCTTGGCCGAGCGGGCCTGGCCGTGCAGCTCGTCGAAGTGCAGCGGCTCGCCGAACTTCACGGTGATCTTCCGTAGCCGGGGGATCCGCTTGCCGACCGGCAGGATGTGCTGCGGGCCCTCCAGCGCCACCGGCACCACCGGGACGCCGGCGGTCAGCGCCAGCCAGGCCACGCCGGTCTTGCCGCGGTACAGCCGGCCGTCCAGCGAGCGGGTGCCCTCCGGGTAGATGCCGAACGCCCGGCCGGAGTTGAGGATCTCCAGGCCCTCGTCCAGCGAGGCGGTGGCGGCCCGGACGCTGCCGCGCTCCACCGGGACGGCGTTGATCACGTGGGTGAAGAAGAACCGGGAGACCGCGCCCTTGACGCCGGTGCCGGTGAAGTACTCGGCCTTGGCGAGGAAGAACACCTGGCGCGGCGCGGCCAGCGGGATCACCACGCTGTCCACGAACGACAGGTGGTTGCTGGCCAGGACCACCCCGCCCTTGCGCGGCACGTTCTCCAGGCCCTCGATCGTCGGCCGGTACAGGGCCTTGGCGAGCGGCTTGAGCACGAGCTTGGTGACGAGGTCGATCACGGTGTGGCCCTCCCTGGCCGGACAAACGGAGCAGGCCGGGGGACGCCCCCGGCCGGGGTCTCGCCGCGGGGCGAGGCACGCGGCTCGGACGAGAACCAAACCACTGGGTAACGGACCGCAGACTACGACATGCACCCCGCGGTCCGTCCACACCGGCGACCGCCGCGGCGCTGCGATCCTTGTCACGCCCGGCCCGTGGACGCCCGCCGTCCCAAGGAGTGGGACGGGGGGTCGGTCTCAGGCCCGGACCGGGAAGATCCGGCTGACCACCCGCTCGGCGGCCCGGCCGTCGTCCCACGGGCAGAACCGCTCGCGGAAGCGCCGCCGGGCCTCCGGCTCCGGGTCGCCGGCCAGCAGCGCCTCGGTGAGCGCGTCCTGCTCGGTGGTGACCGCGCCGGGCGGCTCCTCCATCAGGTCGAAGTACACGCCGCGGACCTCCTGGTACTCCTCCCAGTCGGGGGCGTACACGGCGATCGGGCGGTCCAGCACCGCGTAGTCGAACATCATCGAGGAGTAGTCGGTGACCAGGACGTCCGCGGCCAGGTAGAGGTCCTCGACGACGGGGTGGTCGGAGACGTCCAGCAGGGTCGCCGAGCCGGGAGCGGCGGTCAGGTCGCCCGCGCCGCCCTCGTGGAAGTAGTGGGTGCGCACCAGTACCGTCCAGCCGGGGCCGAGCCGTTCGGCCAGCGCGGGCAGGTCGAGCAGCGGCAGGTAGCCGCCGCGGGACTCGCGGTGGGTCGGCGCGTACAGCACGGTGCGCTGCCCGTCGGCGACGCCCACCGCGCGGCGGGCGTCGACGCACTGCTCGGGGGTGGCCAGCGCCAGCCGGTCGTTGCGCGGGTAGCCGGTGTCGAGGATCTGGTAGGTGCCGGGGAAGGCCCGGGCGAAGTGCTTGCTGGTGTGCGGGTTCGGCGAGACCAGGTAGTCCCAGCGCCCGACCACCTCGCGCAGCCGCTCGAAGTCCATCCCGTCCGCGGCCAGCGGCCGGTCCACCAGGTCCATGCCCATCGCCTTCAGCGGGGTGCCGTGCTGGGTCTGCACGTGCACGGTGCCGGTCCGCTTGGTCATGGTGTGCGGGAAGTTGACGTTGTTGACGAAGTACTTGGCGGTGGCCATCGCCTTCAGGTACGCGGGCGTGTTGACGATCACGTACGGCACCCCGGCGGGCAGCGTGGCGGCCCGCTCGGCGTTCTCCACCACCCACACGCCGTGCACCTGCGGGGCCAGCTCCCGGGCCTTGGCGTAGATCGCCGCCGGGTTGCAGGCGTACCCGCGGTGCCAGTACGCCGCGTACACGGCCAGGTTCTCGTCGACCGGCAGCCGCTTGAAGGCGTTGTACGCGGTGAACCGGGCGCCGCTGCGGACCACCTTCTTCACCCCGGGCGCCACCGCCCTCGTCCCGCGCTTGACCGCGCCCGGCAGCCGGCCGCCGCGGCGCAGCTCGGCGTAGGCCCGCCGGGAGCCGCGGGCGGCCAGCCGGTACTGGACGCCGCGCACGCCGGGCGGGTAGCGGTAGCCGGCCGGGCGGTGCTTGGCGAAGTGGCCGGTGATCCGGGCGAAGAACTCCGGGCGCAGCCCGGCCGGGACCAGGCCGGGGGTGTCGTAGACGGTCAGGGCCTGCTTGACGGTGCGGTCGAAGACCAGGGTGCGCAGGGCGTCGGCCCGGTCGTCGCGGTCCAGGAAGGCGAAGATCGCGTCGTACTGGGCGAAGGCGTCGGCGTGCTTGGCGGAGGAGGTGGCGGTGATCGCGCCGGGGCGCCCGCGCCGGTAGTTGTAGCAGGGGCGGTCGAGGTAGAGCAGCCGGTCGGCGGCGAGCAGCAGCGGGTAGGTGACCGAGATGTCCTCGTAGTAGCCGCGGCCGAACTCCACGTCCAGGCCGAGCAGGTACTGGCGGCGCATCACCTTGTTCCACACCGCGAGCACCGCGTTGAACAGCGCGGGGTGCTCGGCGGCGGTGCAGCCGGACACCAGCGGGGAGCCGGCCAGCACCCGGCGCCAGGGGTTCGGCTCCCGGCCGCCGTCGGGGTAGACGTGGGTGAAGTCGGTGAGCAGCACGTCGGCGGGCACCTCGCGGGCCGTCTCGGCGCGCAGTTCGCCGAGCACCGCGTCGATGCTGCCCTCGGGCAGCCAGTCGTCGCTGTCGACGAACCAGACGTAGGTGCCGGCGGCCTCGGCCAGCCCGGCCGCGCGGGCGCCGCCGAGGCCCCGGTTCTCGGCCAGGTGCAGCACCCGCATCCGCGGGTCGGCGGCGGCGTGCGCGTCCAGCAGGGCGCCGCAGTTGTCGGGGGAGCGGTCGTCCACCGCGATCAGTTCGACCTCGCCGGGGGCGGCGCCGTCGGCCCGGAGCGAGTCCAGGCACTGCGGCAGGAAGCGCTCCACGCCGTGAACGGGCAGGACGATGCTGAGCAGGGGTGGCACGTGCGTTCACTCCGCGAAGGATGGGGTGGCTGCCGGCTGGTCGCCCGGTACGGACACTCTACCGAGCGGGGCGGGGCACTCCCCGGGAGCGGTCGGGAACGCGGGAAGGCGCGGGGGAACGGGCGGAGGCGCGGGGAACGGCGGGGGAGCCGGGGAGGGGCCGGGCCGCGGCACCCCGGGCGCAGGTGGTCGGGGTGGACCGGGGTGTCGCGGGCGGCAGAAACGCGACCGCCGGTGCCGCGCCGTACCAGCGGCGGCACCGGCAGCCCGGTTGGCGGTCCGACCGACCCTCAACGATCGACCGCCGGTCCGTCCACCACGTCGGAGTCGGGCCGCCGCAGCGTCGAGACGGCCGGAAAGTGACTCACCGTGGTGTCGGAAGTGTAACGGGATGGTCGGGTGATTCGTTCATACTCGAAATCACCCGACCGGGGATGGGTGGGTGTTCCCCGCTATCCCGTGTCGGTACAGATATTGCTTGGAGGTTTCAGCCACGTCAATCCCTCGTCTGTGTTCAATTTCTGAACTCGGGATGTCCTGGCTGCGGGGGTGGCGTGTGCGGGGCATTGCCCGGCCCGCGAGCCGCTCCTATATTGACGCCACGTCTCACAAGTGGGGGTGGGTCGAGGATGGCCGCCACAGCGCCCGTACGCCCGGTCAGCCCGCTCCTGCGCGCCCTCCTGCTCGCCCCGCTCGCCCTCGCCGCCGGCTGGGCCTTCCTGGTCCTGTGGCCCGCCGCCGGCGCCACCGACGAACTGTTCGCCTGGGCGATGTCCCCCGTCACCGCCGCCCTGCTCGGCTCCGGCTACGGCGGCGCCGCCGCCATGCTGGCCCTCGCCGCCCGCGCCCGCGGCTGGGCCGAGGTCCGGGTGACCACCGCCGCCACCTGCCTGCTGGTGCCGCTGATGCTCGCCACCACCCTGGCCGGCCGCCGCGACCTGCACCTCGACGGCGGCCCGCTGCTCGGCTTCCTCGCCGCCTGGGGCTGGCTCGCCGCCCACCTCGCCGCCCCGCCGATCGGCCTGGCCGCCCTCGCCGCCCAGCTCCGCACCCGCGGCCCCGCCCCCGCCCGCACCCCCCGGCTGCCCTGGTGGGTCGCCGCCCCGATGGCCTGCGGCGGCACCCTGCTCGCCCTGCTCGGCCTCGCCCTCGCCGTCCGCCCCGGCCCGTTCGCCGCGCACTGGCCCTGGACCGCCCGCCCGCTCGACGTCCGCGCCCTCGGCGCCTGGACCCTCACCTTCGGGGCCGCCCTGCTGCCGGCCGCCCGCGAGTCCGAACTGCGCCGGGTCCGCGGCGGGATGGCCGCCATGGTGCTCACCGGACTGCTCGGCCTGACCGGCCTGGTCCGCTACGGCGCACTGGTCGCCTGGCACCGGCCCGGCGCCTGGCTCACCGTCCTGGTGCTCACCGCCCTGCTCGGCCTCGGCCTGTGCGGCTTCGGCCTCTCCGCGCTGCTCGACCCGCCGCCCGGCGCCGCGCCCCGGCGGGCGGCCGGCCAGGTCGAGGGGGTCGAGGAGGTCGAACTGCGCTGACCGCCCCGGGCGCCCGGACCGCGGTCGAAACGGTCGAAACGGTCGAACTGGTGCGGGCCCGGCGGCCGTTCGCGCGCCCGGCGCACCCGCGGGCGCCGGCACGCCCCGGCAACGCCCCGGACCGCCGCAGCGCCTGACGCCCCTTCAGCGCTTGGATGGTGCACCATCAACCGATGCTCAGTCGTGACCGAGACCACCGGGCCCTGGTGAAGCGTCAGTTGCGTTCGCACGATACGGTGGCAGAACACCAGGACGGTTGTGTGAAGGCCGTCATAGCCGGATAGTCTTCGCCTCACGGCCCTGGCGCCTCGTAGGGGTGGGAAACAGATGGAACAGATGCAAGTGCGGCCGCGGCCCCGGGTGCCCGCGATCCAGTGCGGCGTCGGCACGACCGGCCGCCGGATCGACCGGCACCTGGCCGTCCTCGGCGCGCCCGCGCTCTCCGCGGTGGACACCGCGGAGGCGCTCGGCCTGATAAGGGAACTGACCCCGCGCGGGCCCAGCGCCCCCGCCGCGGCCGCCTCGCCGCGCCGCAGCGCCCGGGTCTCCCTGATGGCCCCGCTGCGCCGCCTCAAGCGGAGCCTGTTCGGCAACCGCCGCTGACCCGGCGCCCACCGGGCGCGCGAGCGCCCGGGAGCGCCGGACCACCGACCGCTGCCACGACCCGACGGACCGGCAGTCCGTCGGGCCTTCGGCGTCCCCGGGGCCGGTCCGCGCTTCCCGGAGGCGGGCCGGCACGCTGTCCCGGAGGCAGGTCGGAACGCTCCCCGGGGCCGGGCTGGCGCGCCGTGGCGGTGTGCTGGCGCGCCCTGGCGAGCACCCTGGCGGTCGGGTGGCGATCGGCCGGTGCCCCTACGGGGCGCGCACCAAGATCGGCCAGGATGGCCCCATGTCCGACACCTTCCACACCCAGACCCTCGACATCGCCACCGGCCGGGACGAGGTCGCCCTCGACGTCACCGACCGGTGCCACACCTTCCTCAGAGAAGTCGCGGACGGCCGCGACGGACTGCTCAACGTCTTCGTCCCGCACGCCACCGCCGGCATCGCCGTCATCGAGACCGGCTCCGGCAGCGACGAGGACCTGCTCGCCACCCTGCGCGCCCTGCTGCCCCCCGACGACCGCTGGCACCACCGGCACGGCAGCCGCGGCCACGGCCGCGACCACGTCCTGCCGGGCCTGGTCGCCCCGCACGCCACCCTGCCCGTGATCAACGGCCGGATCGCCCTCGGCACCTGGCAGTCCGTCGTCCTGATCGACACCAACGGCGACAACCCGCAGCGCAAGCTCCGCCTCTCCTTCCTCGGCTGACCCCCACCCGCACCCCGGACAGCCGGGCCCGCCGGGTGGGGCGGGGGCCCGGCCGGGCGGGGCCGTACCCTTGGGACCCATGGGAGAACCCGCAGCGGACCAGCAGCCCCCGTCCCCTTCCTCGCCCTCGTCCTCCTCCCCGGTGGACGTGCCGGTCTGCGAGGTGTCCGCCGATCCCGAACGGTCCCTGCGCGGACTGCGGCCCGGCGGCCCCGGGGAGCGCGCCGCGTGCGTCCTGTGCGGCGAACCCACCGAGTACCCGGCCGACGCGCCCGGCAGCCCGCTCTGCCCCGTCTGCACCTGGCAGCAGGCCCAGCGCGCCGCCTGCTCCGGCTGAACCGTGACCTCCGCCCTCCCGCCCGCCGAACGGGCCGCCGCCGCAGGGACGTTGGAGCGGCCGCACGCCACCCTCGCGTACTCCGTCACCGGCCACCACGGCGCCCCGCTCGCCGTGCACGCCCACGGCGCACTGTCCAGCCGGGCCCACGAGCGGCGGGCCGGACTGTTCGACTGGGCCGCCGTCGGCGCGACGCACCGGATGGCCCGCTACGACGCGCGCGGCCACGGGGAGTCGACCGGACGGGCCGTGCCCGCCGACTACCGCTACGCCTCGCTCGCGGACGACCTGCTCGCCCTCTGCGACCACCTCTCGCCGGACGCACCCGTCACCGCCTTCGGCGCGTCGATGGGCACCGCCACCGTGCTGTGGGCCGCCCTCGCCCGCCCCGAACGCTTCGACCGCCTCGTCCTCGCCATCCCCGCCGTCGCCTGGACCGCCCGGGAACCCCGCCGCAACGGGCTGCGGGCCGCCGCGACCCTGGTCGAACGGCGCGGGCGGGGCGCGCTGGACGCCGCCGCCAGGATCTCCGGCCCGCCCGCCGTCCTCGCCGAAGTCCCGCAGTACACCACCGAGTTCGACCTCGCGGACCCGCTCCTGCCGGCCGCCCTCCGGGCCGCCGCCGAATCCGACCTCCCCGCCCCCGAAACCCTCCGCCACCTCCCCCACCCCACCCTCCTCCTGGCCTGGGACACCGACCCCCTCCACCCCCTCCCCACCGCCCACACCCTCGCCACCCACCTCCCCGACGCCCACCTGCACATCTCCCGCACCCTCGCCGATGTCCGCACCTGGGACCGCCTGGCGGCGGACTTCCTGGCGTAGGGGGAGTAGCGCGATGGGAACGATCGAAGTGCCGGGCCCCGAGCCGGAGTGGGCGGATGCGGCGGTCCCCCTGCTCCGGGGTCCCCACAGCAACCCGGCCTTCCAGGAGAGCCTGCTGGCCCACGCGTTGGGCACCTGCCGGGTGATCGGCGGTCTGCGGACACCGCTCGCACCGCTGGCTGCCCGGCTGCGCCTGACCGTGGAGCGGGGCTGGGGCGGCCTGGGGCAGGTCAGCGCTGCGATGTTCCGCATCGAGCGCACCACCTTCGGCCTGAGCCAGGACGACGGCTGCGACCACACCTCCGTCCACGTCGACCGCGCCGTCACCGACCACGACGCGGCCCTCGCCGTCCTGCTCGCCGCGCTCGGCCTCGGCTCCGGGGCACTCGCCTTCCGCGGCACCGTGGAGACCGGCTTCGAGCCCTGCAACGGCTGGACCGCCTGAACCCGCGAGCCGGTCAGGTGTCTTCGCGGGTGGTGTGGTGGGTGGTGGAGCCGGTGCGGTGTTTGCGGACCAGGAGTTGGGCGGGGATGCGGGTGCGGAGGTCGGGGACGTGGCTGACGATGCCGACGGCGCGGTCGCGTTCGCGGAGGGAGTCGAGGACGTCCATGACCTCTTCGAGGGCGTTCTCGTCGAGGGTGCCGAAGCCCTCGTCGATGAAGAGGGTGTCCAGGGGCATGCCGCCGGCCTCGTCGGTGACGACGTCGGCGAGGCCGAGGGCGAGGGCGAGGGAGGCGAAGAAGGACTCGCCGCCGGAGAGGGTGGCGGTGTCGCGTTCGCGGCCGGTCCAGGCGTCGACGACGTGGAGGGAGAGGCCGGAGCGGCGGTTGCCGGAGACCAGGCCGTCGCTGTGGACCAGGGTGTAGCGGCCGCCGGACATCTTGAGCAGGCGGCGGCTGGCGGCGGCGGCGACCTGTTCGAGGCGGGCGGCCAGCACGTAGGACTCCAGGCGCATCCGCAGGGCGTTCTCGGCGGGGGCGCCGGCGAGCAGGGCGGAGAGGCGGCTGATCCGGGCGTGGGCGTCCAGGACTGGGGCGAGTTCGGTGGCCAGGGCGGTCAGGGCGGTGCCGATCCGGGCCAGGTCGGCGACCCGGTGGCGGGCCTGGTCGTGGGCGGAGCGGGCGCGGGCGAGGTGTTCGTCGGCGCGGGCGGCGGCCGTGCGGGCGGATTCGGCGGCGGCGGGCGGGAGTTCGGCGGCGGCCCGCAGGGCGGGGTCGGCGAGTTGGGCGGCGGCGAGTTCGAGGTCGGCGTCGAGCTGCTTGAACTGTCGTTTCAGGGCGTCGAGTTCGTGGGGGGGCAGGACGGCCGCGTCGAGTTCGGGCAGGCCGGCGAAGCCGGCGGCGAGGGCGGCGCGGCGCAGTGCGTCGGCGGTCTCGGTGCGGCGGTCGGCGGCGTGCGCGGTGGCCCGGGCGGCGTTCAGGGCGGCGGTGGCGGCGCCGGCCAGCGCGGTGACGGCGGCGGCGCGGGCGGCGACGCTGGGGGCGTCGCCGCGGGCGGCGGCGATCCGGCCCTCCAGGGTGGCGAGTTCGGTGGTCAGGGCGGTCAGTTGGCCGGTCAGCTGGGCGGTCAGCTCGCCGGCCTGGCGGCGCTGTTCGCGGCGGGTGGCGCCGTCGTGTTCGAGCTGGTCGAGCTGTTGGCCGAGGGGCAGCCAGCGTTCCGCGGTGTGCAGCACCGTGCGCCGCCGGTGGGCCAGTTCCTCGGCTTCGGCGGCGAGTTCGTCGGGGGTGCGGCCGTCGGCGGCGGCTTCGGCGGCGGCGGCCTGCGCGGCGAGGGCGCCCGCCCGTTCGGTGGCGGCGGCGAGTTCGGCCTCGGCGGTGTGCTGGGCGGCGCGGGCGCGGCGTTCGTCCTCGGCGGTGACCTGGTCGGCCGAGGGCTCGGCGGGGGCCGGGTGCTCGGGTGAGCCGCAGACCCGGCAGGGGGCGCCGGGGGCCAGGGCGGCGGCCAACTCGGCGGCCATGCCGGCGAGTCGGCGTTCCTGGAGGTCGAGGGCGCGCTGCCGGGCGTCCTGGGCGGCGCCGGTCAGGGTGCGGGCCAGGTCCTGGGCGGCGGTGTGCTCGCCGAGCAGCCGCAGGTGGCGGGCGGCGGCGTCCCGGCGGCGGGAGAGTTCGGCGTGCCGGGTGTCGATCCGGTCGAGTTCGGTGCGGGCCTCGCGGGCGGCGTCGCGTTCCTCCTGGAGCCGGGCGAGCCGGTCCTCGTAGGCGTCCAGCCAGCGCCGGGCCTCGTCGGCGAGGTCCTCCGCGTCGGCGCGGCGGCGCTCCAGCCGGGCCCGTTCGGCGAGCAGGGCGCCGTGCCGGGCCTCGTCGGCGCGGGCGGCCTCCAGCCGGGCGGCCTCGGCGCGGGCCGCGTCCTCGACGGCGAGCAGGTCGTCGGCGGTGTCGAGCGGGCCGGTCCAGCCGGCGGCGGCCGCGCGGGCGGCGAGGTCGGCTCGGCGGGCGCCCTCGGCGTCGGTGGCGGCGGCGTGCGCGGCCCGGGCCTGCTGGTGCGGGGCGCGCAGCAGGGCGGGGGCCTCGGCGGCGAGGGCGGAGGTCAGCCGGGCCCGGGCCGGGGCCGACCGGGCGGACCGGTCGGTGAGGCGCAGCAGTTCCTGCCGGGCCCGGTGGTAGCGGGACTGCCGTTCGGCCAGGGCGTGTTGGGCTTCGAGCCGGGTGCGGGCGGCGGTCCGGGCGGTCTCGGCGGCGGCCAGCCGCAGGGCGGCGGCCTCGGCGCGTTCGGCGGCGGTGCCCCGCAGCATCGCGGCCCAGGCGAGCACGTCGGCGACGGGGGTGTCCTCGCCGGGGCGGTGGTCGGCGGCGTCGGCGGCCGGCGGGCCGGCGGCCTCCTCGGCGCGGGCCGCCAGGGCGTGCATCCGCTGCCGGCCGCCGTGCACGTCGCGTTCGTGCCGGAGCCGCAACTCGGCGGTCCAGCGCTCCAGTTGTTCGAACCGGCCGGTGTCGAAGAGCCGGCCGAGCAGGTCGGCGCGCTGCTTGGAGTCGGACCGCAGGAAGCGGGCGAAGTCGCCCTGGGGGAGCAGCACGACCTGGCAGAACTGGTCCCGGCTCATGCCGAGCAGCCGGGTGAGCTCCTCGCTGGCCTCCTGGTGGGACTTGCTGACCGCGACCCAGCCGGGTTCGCCCTGCCCGGTGTCGGCGGCCCACTCGCGCAGCAGGGTCTGCGCCTTGTCGGCGGTCAGGCCGGTGCCGCGCTTCTTCGGCCGCCACTGCTCGGGGCTGCGGGTGACCTCGAGCCGCCGCCCGCCGAGGGTGGCCTCCAGGACCACCTCGGTGCGCACGCCGGGCGCGGCGTGGTCGCTGCGCACCCCGTTGCTGCGGCGGGTGCCGGGGAGTTCGCCGTACAGCGCGTAGCAGACCGCGTCGAGCACGCTGCTCTTGCCCGCGCCGGTGGCCCCGCGCAGCAGGAACAGGCCGGCGGCGGAGAGCAGGTCGAAGTCGATCCGCTCGGTGCCCGCGAACGGGCCGAAGGCGGTGACGGTGAGCCGGTGCAGCCTCATCGGGTGCGCTCCCGGGTGGCGGGGTGAGGGGGTGTCATCGGGCGTTCTCCTCGGCCCGGCCGGCCGCGGCGCGGCGCACCGACTCCAGGCCCTCCAGCAGCCAGGACTGCTCGTCGCCGTCCAGTTCCCGGCCGGGGCGGACGTGGGCGACGAAGCCCTCCACCACCTCCTGGTCGGTGCGTCCGCGCACCCGCCGGGCGTAGGACGCCTCGGCGGCCCGCTCGCCGCCCTCCGGTTCGAACAGCAGGTTCAGGGTGTGCGGGAAGCGGGCCCGCAGCCGCTCCATCGCGTCGGCCGGGCGGACCGGGTCGGTCAGGGTGGCCTGCACCCAGCGGTCGACGGCGTACTCGTGCCGCTCGTCGGTCAGCAGGTCGTCCAGCCGCCCCTCCAGTCGGGCCAGCCGGCGCGGCACCGGGCAGAGGATCCGGCGGGCCTCGACGGCGCCCGCCGCGTCCAGGTCGACCAGCCACATCGACTTCTCGTGGTGGGCCTCGGAGAACGAGTACGCCAGCGGGGAGCCCGAGTAGCGCAGGTGCGGGGCCAGCGTCTGGCAGCCGTGCAGGTGGCCGAGGGCCGCGTAGTGCACGCCGTCGAACACCTCGGCGGGCACCGACTGCACGCCGCCGACCGCGATGTCCCGCTCGCTGTCGCTGGCCGCGCCGCCGGTGACGAAGGCGTGCGCGAGCACCACCGCGCGGGTGCCGGCGGGGCGGCCGGCCAGGTCGGCGCGGACGCGGTCCATCGCGGCGGCCAGCACCTGCTCGTGGCCGCCCCGCTCGACCCCGAGCCGTTCGCGCACCAGGGCCGGTTCCAGGTAGGGCAGCCCGTACACCGCGACCGGCCCGTGCGCGTCGGCGAGCAGGACCGGGTCGGCCAGCGCGTCCGGGTCGGTGCGCAGGTGGATGCCGGCCCGGTCGATCAGCCGGGAGGCCGTGCCGAGGCGGCGGGCCGAGTCGTGGTTGCCGGAGACGAAGACGGTGGGCACGCCCAGTTCGGCCAGCCGCCACAGCACCTCGTCGAACAGCGCGACCGCCTCCAGCCCGGGCAGCGCCCGGTCGTAGACGTCCCCCGCGACCAGCACCGCGTCCACCTGCTCGGCGGCCGCGGTGGCCACCAGGTGGTCGAGGAAGACCCGCTGCGCCGCGTGCAGGTTCTCCCGGTGGAAGGACCGCCCCAGGTGCCAGTCCGAGGTGTGCAACAGCCTCACGCCGACGCTCCCCGCAGCATGTCCCGCCACCCCTCGTCTCGCCGGTGCTCCGGTACGAGTATCACAGGTGGCGGACAGCGCTCCGGACGCGTGCGGCGGCGGGCGGTGACCCGGGTGGCGGTCGGGACTGTTCATCGGTCGGGTGTTCGGGGAAGATCATCGGATGGTGCCGCGGGCGGCCGGAGGAGGGTGTGGGATGGGCATCGAGTACAGCCCGGAGATCTCCGCACTGCTCGGGCGGGTGCGGCGGCGGCCGAACGCGGGGTGGCCGTGGCGGCCGGGGGAGGCGGTGCCGGCGGGGCTGCCGGTGAAGCAGTCCTGGGGGTGGCTGTTCGCGCCGGACGGGCGGGTGCTGACGCTGGTGAACCCGCGGGACGGGATCGTCAGCCTGCCGGGCGGCTCGCTGGAGCCGGAGGACGCGGGGGACCCGGGGCGGGCGCTGGCCCGGGAGGCGGCGGAGGAGGCGCAGGCGGTGATCGACGGGCCGGTCTACCTCGGGTACCTGTACGACCGGGTGGGGTCGGCCAACGGCGGGCACGAGTGCGCGCGGGTGCGGATGGCGGCGGCGCTGCGCGGGGTGGGGCCCTCGGCGCCGGACCCGGCCTCGGGGCGGCACTACCGGCGGCTGCTGGTGGCGCCGGGGCTGGCGGTGGAGCTGCTCGGCTGGGGGCTGCCCGGGCTGCGGCAGGCGCGGGCGGCGGTGGCGGCGGCGGCCGCGTGGTGGGGGGCGCCGGTGCGGGCGGACGAGACGATCGAGGAACTGCCGTCCGCGGGCTGCCGGTTGCGCTGACGGCGGCGGAGGGCGCGCGGGGCGGCGACGGGCTCGCGTCGGGCCGGGGCGGGCTCGCGGCGGGCGCGGACCGGTTCCGGTGACCGGACAGATCGTCCGGGTTATTTCTGCAGCCCAGGTCAGGGATGGGTCTGCGCGCGTAGCACCCGTTCGGGAGCTGTTCGATGAGTGTTCGTCAATTTCTTTGGCATGACCGCTTCCCCCCGAGGCTACTGGCTGGTATCCAATGTGTGGCCTGCGTCACTCATGGAGGATCAGATGTCTCGCGTCCGTGTCGTATCCGTCGCCCTCACCGCGGCGGCCCTGTCCATCACCACCCTCGCCGCCGCCACCCAGGCGAACGCCGCCGGGGTGCGCTACGCCGCACTCGGTGACTCCTACTCGGCCGGTGTCGGCTCCGGCAGCTACACCAGCGAGAGCGGCAGCTGCAGCCGCAGCACCAAGGCGTACCCGTACCTGTGGAACGCCGCGCACGCCCCCACCTCGTTCTCGTTCGTGGCCTGTTCCGGCGCGACCACGGGCGACGTGATCGCCAACCAGCTGGGCGTGCTGAACACCTCGACCACGCTGGTGTCGATCACCATCGGCGGCAACGACGCGGGCTTCGCCTCGACGATGCAGACCTGCGTGCTCAACAGCGAGAGCTCCTGCCTGAGCGCGGTGGACACCGCCAAGAGCTACGCCACCACCACCCTGCCGGGCAAGCTCTCCAACCTCTACGGGCAGATCAAGTCGAAGGCGCCGAACGCGAAGGTCGTGGTGCTGGGCTACCCGCACCTCTACCAGGTGCCCGGCAGCTGCATCTTCGGGATCTCGGACACCAAGCGGACCGCGATCAACAGCGCGGCGGACACCCTGGACACGGTCATCGCCAAGCAGGCGGCGAACGCCGGGTTCACCTTCAAGGACGTCCGGACGGTCTTCGCGGGCCACGAGATCTGCGGCTCCTCGACCCAGTGGCTGAACAGCACCACGCTGCCGATCAGCGACAGCTACCACCCGAACGCGAGCGGCCAGGCGAGCGGCTACCTGCCGTCGTTCAGCGCCGCGGCGTGACCTGCCGGGGGTAGCGCCCGCAAGACGTCCGTGGGGGACGAACGACCGGTGGCCGGGCTCGTGCGAGGAGCCCGGCCACCGGCGTCTGTGTCCCCCCGGGCTCAGCGCAGGTGGTCGGTGAGCGCCGCGGGCCGCAGGCCGGCCTGCTCGGCGGCGTCCAGCGCGCGCCGCAGGTCGTCGGCCAGGGTATCGGTGAAGTGCATGATGATCACATCGCCGGGCTGCAGCCCGCCGGGGTGGGCGATGGTCGAGGCGCCCGAGGTGAAGTCGGCGCTCGCGGTCAGCACGTGCGTCATGCCGCAGTTCGCGGCCGCCTGCAGGACGTCGGCGTCCACGGCGAAGTACGGCGGCCGGAAGACGGTCGGGACGGTGCCGTAGTGCGCGGTGACCGCGTCCCGGGCGTCGCAGATCTCGGCCTGCTGCTCGGCCGGCGACAGGGTGGTCAGGTCCCGGTGCGAGACGCTGTGGTCCTCGATCGCCGAGCCGGGGGCGGCGGTGACCCGGCTGAAGTAGTCCGGCTCGAAGCCCTCCGGCATCGGCAGCGGGAAGACCGTCACCGGCAGCTTCCGGTCGGCGATCAGCTGCGCCGCCTCCGGGGTGCGGAACCAGCCGTCGTCGACGGTCAGGAAGACCACCCTGTCGGTGGTCGGCACGTCGGCGGCGAACGCCGCGGGCGCCGGGCTGTCGCCGGTCACCGAGACGTCGTCCACCGCCACCGGCCCCTGCCCGTACCAGCCGTGCACGTACAGCTGCACCGAGGTGGTGGCCGCTCCGGTGGTGAACGAGGTGGACAGCTGCTGCCAGCCGTCGCCGGTGGACGCCGTCCAGGCGGGCGGCACGTCGTGGCCGGTGCCGCTCGCGCCCAGGAAGGCGTACGAGCCGTGCACCCAGGCGCGGTACGTGTAGGCGGTGTTCGGGCGCACCGCGAGGGTCTGGGTGCACCGGCCGGTGGAGTCGGCCGAGGCGGGGGTGATCGCCAGCGCGGCGCCGCCGGTGCGGGCGGCGGCGGTGACCGCGCCCTCGCCGGGCGCGCAGTGCCAGCCGGGGACCGAACCCCAGTCGGCCAGCGGCAGGGTGGGGATCTCGAAGCCGGGGTTGGTGGCCAGGTTCGGCGCGGGGGCCGGGGCGTCCGCGTGCGCGGCCGGCGCGGTGGCGAGGGAGGCCAGCGCGGCGGTGGCGGCGAGGGCCGCGAGACGGCGGCGGGCGGAACCGATCACGGGTCAACTCCAGTGTGGGGGACGGGCGGAGGATCGACTCCCGGAGGGGCGGGGGTCGGTGGGGGCCCTGCCGCACCAGGCCGGTGCACACAATGGACTGGACCAATCCCGGCGGTCAAGCGGTACCGCTCAAGAGGCGGCCGAGATCGGTCAACCGGCGTAGAGCTCCTCGATGTCCGCCGCGTAGCGCTCCGCCACCGCCGTCCGGCGGATCTTCAGCGAGGGCGTCAACAGCCCCTCCTCCAGCGAGAACTCGCGCGGCAGCAGCCGGAACGCCCGGATCGACTCGGCCCGCGACACCGTGGTGTTCGCCGCCCCCACCGCCCGCTGCACCTCCTGGTGCAGCTCCGGATCGGTGAGCGCCTGCCGCACCTCCAGCGGCGGCCGCCCGCGGGCCCGCAGCCAGTGCGCCAGCGCCACCGGGTCCAGCGTGATCAGCGCCGCCAGGTACGGCCGGTTGTCGCCCACCACCAGGCACTGGGCGATCAGCGGGTGCGCCCGCACCCGCTCCTCCAGCACCGCCGGCGCCAGGTTCTTGCCGCTGGAGGTGACGATCACCTCCTTCTTGCGGCCGGTCAGCGTCAGGTACCCGTCCTCGTCCAGCTCGCCCAGGTCCCCGGTGGCCAGCCAGCCCCGGCACAGCGCCTCGTCCGAGCAGCGCGGGTGGTTCAGGTACCCGGAGAACACGCCCGGCCCCTTCACCCACACCTCGCCGTCCTCGGCGATCGCCACCGTCGACCCCGGCAGCGGACGGCCCACCGTGCCGAACTTCGGCCGCCGCGGCGGGTTCGCGGTCACCGGCGCGGACGACTCGGTCAGGCCGTAGCCCTCGTACACCGTCATGCCCGCGCCCGCGAAGAACAGCCCCAGCTCCCGGCCCAGCATCGACCCGCCGGTCATCACCGCCCGCACCCGGCCGCCCAGCACCGCCCGCACCCGCTGGTACACCATCCGCTCGTACGCGGCGTGCCGCAGCCGCAGCGCCGGGGAGGGGCCCGGGCCGGTGCGGTGCGCCCGGCGCTCCCAGGCCGCCGCCCACTCCACCGCCACCCGCTCGGCCTGCTCGAACAGCTCCAGCCGCCCGGCCGCCTCGGCGGCCTCCCGGGCCCGGCGGTGGATCTTCTCGAAGATGTACGGCACCGCGTGCAGGAAGGTCGGCCGGAAGGCGGCCAGCGCCGGCAGCAGGCTCTCCGAGGCCAGCTTCGCGTGGTGGCCGATCCGGATCCCGCCGCGCACCGCCGCCACCTGGGTCAGCCGCCCGAACACGTGCGCCAGCGGCAGGAACAGCAGGGTGGCCGGCTGCTCGCCCCCGGTGTCCCGGATCACCTCGTCCCAGCCCGCCAGCACGGCGTCCGCCACCGACGCGAAGTTGCCGTGCGTCAGCAGGCAGCCCTTGGGGCGGCCGGTGGTGCCCGAGGTGTAGATGACGCTGGCCAGCGAGTCCGGCGACACCCCCAGCCGCTGACGGTGCACCAGCGCGTCCGGCACGCCCGCGCCGTCCGCCGCCAACTGCGCCACGCAGCCGCGGTCCAGCTGCCAGATGCCGGTCAGCTCCGGCAGCGCGTCGCACACCGCGCCGACCGTCATCGCCTGGTCCTCGTCCTCCACCACGCAGGCCACCGCCGAGGTCTCCGCCAGGATCCAGCGCACCTGGTCCGGCGCGGCCGTCGGGTACACCGGCACCGGGATCGCCCCGACCGACCAGAGCGCGTAGTCGAACAGCGTCCACTCCCAGCGGGTCGCCGACATCACCGCGACCCGGTCGCCGTAGCGCACCCCGCGGGTCAGCAGGCCCCGGGCCAGCGCCAGCACCTCGTCGCGGAACCGGGCCGCCGTCACCGGCTCCCAGACGCCGTCCACCAGCCGGGACATCAGCACCAGCCCCGGCTCCCGCTCCGCCCGGTCGAACACCGAGTCGGCCAGGCCGCCGGTCGGCGCGCCGCCCGCCGCGGGGCTGCTGAACTCTCGCACGGTACCCCCCGATCCCGCCCCGGTCCGCCGGTCCGGACCCTGCCCGCCGGGTCGGCCCGCACGGCCGGCCGGCGGCCGGACCGCGGTACCGGCGAAGCTACCCGATCGGCGCGGCGCTGCCCAGAGTCACCGACCGGCAACACCCCGCACCGGAGGAAGGCCCGCAGGTCGGGGCCATGCCAGGACCCGGCGGGGAAATTAAAGGACGATCCGGACAACAGCCGATCACGATGCACTTCCACCCTACGAACGGATGGTCAGGAAGTAGTAGGCTCGCGGCTCTCGAACCCTCCGGTACCCGCCCCTGCCCGCGCGCGCCCGGCCGCGCCCACCCGCGTCCCACGACCTTCCCGCCCGAGGACCACTAAGGACCCGTATGCGCCTGCGCCGCAGCTCGATCCGCGCGAGGATCGTCGCGCTGCTCCTGGTGCCCCTCGCGGCGCTCAGCGGCCTGTGGGTGTACGCCACCCTCGTCACCACCGGCGACGTGTGGAACCAGCTCGACCTCGGCTCCACCTACACCGCCTTCGGCGACCCCGCCGACCAGTACGCCTACGACCTCCAGCAGGAACGCTCCGCCGCCGTCCTGCGGCTGGCCGCCCCCGGCAACGCCGACTACGCCGCCGCCTACGACAAGGCCCGCACCACCACCGACCGCGACCTGCAGCTGCTGCGCTACCAGGGCAGCAGCCACGACGCCGGCAAGCTCGACGCCGACCAGCGCGCCCGCTACCAGGACGTGCTCTCGGTCGCCGACCAACTCGGCGCCATCCGCAGCCAGATCGGCCAGTACAAGCAGAGCTGGGACGGCGCCCTGCGCGACTACAGCGACCTGATCACCCCGGTGTTCGCGTTCCGCTCCTCCTTCATCGCCAAGCAGACCGGCTCGCTGCCCCGCCAGGGCACCATCCTGGTCGAGCTCTCCCGGGCCGGCGAGTACCTCTCCCAGGAGAGCGCCGCGATGCGCGCCCTGCGGGCCGGCAGCGCGGCCGCCGCCTCCGACCCCCGCAAGCAGCAGGTCGCGCTCGACGCCACGAACGCCCAGCAGGCCCTGTTCCGGATCTACATCGCCGAACTCGACACCCAGGACCGGCAGTCCTACAACGCGCTGCGCCTGGGCCAGAACTGGAGCCTGCTCACCGCCGCCGAGACCGGCTTCGACAAGGCCGCCGACCGCGCCCTGGAAGTGCGCGGCGGCTCCGTCGACTACTGGGACGAGACCGCGACCGCCGTCCTCACCGACATCGACGCGATCAACGCCCGGCTCGCCGCCGACCTCGGCACCCAGGCCCGCGACAGCGCGATCCGGGCGCTGGTGCGCGGCGGCACGGCCGGCCTGATCGGCCTCGCCGCGGTCGTGCTGTCCCTCGTCATCTCCTACCGCACCGGCCGCCGCCTGGTGCGCGAACTCGTCGGCCTGCGCAACGCCGCCGCCGACCTGTCCGCCACCCGGCTGCCCTCGGTGATGCTCCGGCTGCGCCGCGGCGACGCCGTCGACGTGGTCGCCGAAGTGCCCCAACTCGAGTTCGGCACCGGCGAGATCGGCCAGGTCGGCCGGGCCTTCAACGAAGTCCAGCGGGTCGCCGTCGAGGCCGCCGTCGAACAGGCCGAACTGCGCCGCGGCGTCTCCGCCGTCTTCGTCAACCTGGCCCGCCGCTCCCAGGTGCTGCTGCACCGCCAGCTCACCCTGCTCGACACCATGGAGCGCCGCACCGAGAACCCCCGCGAACTCGAGGACCTGTTCCGGCTCGACCACCTCACCACCCGCATGCGCCGGCACGCCGAGGGCCTGATCATCCTCTCCGGCGGCTCGCCCGGCCGCGCCTGGCGCAAGCCGGTCCGGATGGTCGACGTGGTGCGCGCCGCCGTCGGCGAGGTCGAGGACTACGCCCGGGTCCAGGTCCGCCCGTTCCCCGGCACCGGCCTGCTCGGCTCCGCCGTCGCCGACGTCACCCACCTGGTCGCCGAACTCGTCGAGAACGCCACCGTGTTCTCCCCGCCGCAGACCCAGGTCACCGTCCAGGGCGAGGTGGTCGCGCACGGCTTCTGCCTGGAGATCGACGACCGCGGCCTCGGCCTGAGCGAGCAGCACCTGGAGGAGATCAACCAGCGCCTCGCCGTGGAGCAGGAGTTCGACCTCGCCGACACCGACCGGCTCGGCCTGTTCGTGGTCTCCCGGCTGGCCCGCCGGCACGGCATCCGGGTGCACCTGCGGCCCAGCCCCTACGGCGGCACCTCCGCGGTCGTGCTGGTCCCGCGCGAACTGCTCGCCGAGACCGTCGAGACCGCCCCCGACGCCCCCCGGCAGAGCGGCGAGGACACCGGCACCCACCGCCGTCCGCCCGCGCCCGCCACCGCCGGGCCGGCCGTCCGCGGCCAGGGCGCGCACGCCGCGCCCGCCGCCCCGGCCGCCGTGCTCGGCGGGCCCCGGCCGTCCGCCGCCGAACCGTCCAACACCCCCGGCGGGCTGCCCCGCCGCCGCACCGCCACCGCGGCCGCGGCCGAGCAGGCCGCCGCCGAGGGCACCGGGCGCCACCGCCGCCCCGGCGAGGAGGACGGCGGACGGCCCGCGCTGCCCGCCGGGTCCGCCGCGGCGCCTGCCGGGCCCGCCGCGGGCCCCGCGCTCACCCCGGTGGCCGGCGGCCTGCTGCCCAAGCGGGTCCGGCAGGCCAACCTGGCCCCGCAACTGCGGGCCGGCGCCGGACCGGAGGCCGCCGAACCCGCCCGCGAGCGCGACCCCGAGGAGGCCCGCTCCGCGTTCGCCTCCTTCCAGCGCGGCTTCGCCCGCGGCCGCGGCGACCGGCTGCAGCCCGCCTCGCTCACCGTGGTGCGCTCCGACCCGGAGCCCGCCGACAGCCCGGGCGCCCCCGAACGGCCCACCCCGGTACGGGCGCCGGCCCCCGGCCAGCCGCCCAGACTGCGGGTCGCGCTGCCCTCCGCGCCGGTGCCGCACGCGCTGCCCCCCGCCCGCTCCGTCCCACCGGCGCACCCGACGCCGACCGCACCGCCCGCACCAGCAGAAGGAACCGAATCATGACCGCAACAACACCGCCGTCCGGGGACCTCGACTGGCTCCTCAACGACCTGGTCGGCCGGGTGGCGACCCTTCGGCATGCGGTGATCCTCTCCAGCGACGGCCTGGCCACCGGCGTCTCCAGCGGCCTGGACCGGGAGGACGCCGAGCACCTCGCCGCGGTCGCCGCGGGCTTCCACAGCCTCGCCAAGGGCGCCGGCCGGCACTTCCGGGTCGGCGGCGTCCGGCAGACCATGGTCGAACTGGACGACGCCTTCCTGTTCATCACCGCGGCCGGCGACGGCAGCTGCCTGGCCGTGCTCAGCGACGCCGAATCCGATGTGGGCCAGATCGCCTACGAGATGGCACTGTTGGTCAAGCGCGTCGGCGAGCACCTCGCCGCCGAACCGAGGACCGATACCACGCTGCCCGGGAGATGACCGATCCGATGAGCGAGCCCGAGCCGACCGAGCCGACCGGGGCCCCCGCCCCGGCCGACCTCAGCGGGGCGACCGCGGACCAGGGGCCGGCCGGCGAACAGCCGGTCGACCTGTTCGCCCCCCGCACCCCGGTGGACGACCGCTGGTTCGACGACGAGGCCGGACCGGTGGTCCGGCTGTTCTCGATGACCAGAGGACGCGCCCGCCCGGTCGACGACGGCCTGTTCGACCTGATCTCGCTCGTCACCGCCGCGGTGCCGGCCCTGCCCGGCCCCGGCGGCCCCCGCACCGACCCCGCGCTCGACCCGGAACACCACGCGATCCTCGAACTCTGCCGCGACGAGCCGCTCAGCGTCGCCGAGCTGGGGTCCTACACCGACCTGCCGGTGAGCGTGGTCCGGGTCCTGCTCGGCGACCTCCACGACGCCGAGCTGATCAGCGTCACCCGACCCTTCCAGCTCGCCCAGCAACCGGACGAGCGCCTGCTGCGAGACGTGATCAATGGCCTCCGTGCACTCTGACGCCCCGTCCACCCCCGCCGCCCGCAAGGCCCCCTGGGGCGCCAGCGCGGTCAAGATCCTGATCGCCGGCGGCTTCGGCGCGGGCAAGACCACCCTGGTCGGCGCGGTCAGCGAGATCCGCCCGCTGCGCACCGAGGAACTGCTCAGCGAGGTCGGCCGGCCGGTCGACGACACCGCCGGGGTGGAGGCCAAGCGCACCACCACCGTCGCCATGGACTTCGGCCGGATCGACCTCAGACCCGGCCTCGCCCTCTACCTGTTCGGCACCCCCGGGCAGGACCGGTTCTGGTTCGTCTGGGACGAACTCGCCCGCGGCACCCTCGGCGCGGTGGTCCTCGCCGACACCCGGCGCCTGGCCGACTCCTTCCCCTCGGTCGACTACTTCGAGCAGCGCGGCATCCCGTTCGTGGTCGCCGTCAACTGCTTCGAGGGCACCGAGGTGTACGCCCCCGACGACGTCCGGGCCGCGCTCGACCTGCCGGCCGGGGTGCCGGTGCTGCTGTGCGACGCCCGGCGGCGCGAGGACGGCAAGGAACTGCTGATCCGGCTGGTCGAGCACGCGGCGGTCCGGGCCGGGATCCAGCTGTAGCGCGGCTCCCGCCCGAGGTAGTTCTGCCTCCGATCTTTTTCGGATCCGTGCAGGTCGCAGCGGTGCTGTCCGGATGGCGGACGGTTTCCGTCTCGCCCCGCGGATGGGGCGGTGCAGTGGGTTGCCTTCCGGGCGCCGGGCGTGGAAGTCTCGTACCCGTGCCCGCCGTTGGCCGCGGGCTCCCGACACACTCCGGGGGAGGAGCAGCGTCATGACCGTCCCGGTCCGCCTCGCCGTGCTCCCCGCCCTCCCCGTGCTCACCGTCCGCCGGTACATCGACCACGGCCGGATCTACAGCGCCTGCTGTCGCTGACGCACCGCCACCCCCCGCCGCCTCGCCGGGCGGTGGCGGTTCCGCGCGTCCCCGTCGACCCCGCCGCGCTCCGGAGAGCAACCGTGCAGCCTCGCACCCTCCTCGAACCGTTCTGGCCCTCGCGCCGGAACCACCACTTCGACCAGACCTGTCGGCGCGCGCCCCGCGCCTCCCGGCCCCGGACCTGACTCACCGTCACCCCCCGTGCGCCGGAAGCGCAGACGACGACCACCCACCGCCCGTCACGCGCGAAAGAGCCCTCACCATGCCGTACGCCACCGCCACCGCCACCGCCGCTGCCACCTCGACCCCGCACCTGCGCGCGGTCCGCGCCCTGCCCAACCTCGCCCCCGCCGGCGGACCCGCCCCGCTCACCGAGCACCGGCGGACCGCCGTCCCGCCGCGGCCGGTCGCCGCACCCGCCGCACCCACCCCCGAGAGCCTGCTGGCCGGACTCCAGGACGGCGCGGCCGTGGTCGCCGCCCTCCCGCAGTCCGTCCTCCCGCAGGGGCTGCTGGCGCAGCTCGGCGCGGCCGACTCCCCGCTGGTCGGCTACCTGGTCCTGGTGCCCGCCGAAGGCCGGGGCACCGCCGCCCCCGCCCCCGCCGAGACCCCGGCCGCCCGGCCGTTCACCCGCCCCGCGGACAACGGCATCTCCGTCGACCTGGACCGCCGCAACGCCTACGTCGACGGCTCGCTGCTCGACCTCACCTACCTCGAGTTCGAACTCCTCGCCCACCTCACCGAGCACCCCCACCGCGTCCACACCCGCGACCAACTCGTCCACACCGTCTGGGGCTACGGCCACGTCGGCGACGGCCGCACCGTCGACGTCCACGTCGCCCGCCTGCGCCGCAAGCTCGGCGCGGCCCACCGCGACACCATCGTCACCGTCCGCCGCGTCGGCTACAAGTACGCGCCCGCCGCGTAACCGGCCCGGACAGCACGGGGCCCCGCCTGCTTCCGCTCGTGCAGGCGGGGCCCCTCGCCGCCCGGACGCCGGCGCGGCGAAGCCCGGCCCCTCGGGTGCCGGGGACGTCCTCGGTGGTCAGAGGCGCATGAGGCAGGTCTCCTGGCCGGGCATCGAGAAGTACGAGCCGGTCTCCTCCCCGTTGCCGACCGAGAGAAAGACGACCTCGTTGGGGCCGTCGATGCCGTAGCCGAGCTCGGTGATGCGCCGGCACAGGGCCAGGGTCTGTTCGCGGGCGGTGCCGGGTTCGACGGTGACCATCACGACGTTCCCCTCGCCCTCCACCTCGTCCGAACCGGACGGCTGGCGCATGTAGTAGCCGGAGGAGACGTGCGGCAGGCAACGGACCTCGTCCGGCAGCGACTTGCGCCAGCCGCCCAGCCAGCTCTCGGAGGGACTCGGCGCCGCGCTGCACGCGGGGCCCGGCTGCTCCGGCGAAGCAGCACCCGCGGCTGCGCGGTCGGTGCCGGTGCAGCCCGCGAGGGCGAGGACGGCTGTCGCTGCGGCGAGGGCGGCGGCGGGACGTACGGGCACGGTTCTTCTCCTGGTGTCCGCCCCACCGCACCGACCGCGGCAAACGCCCTCCGCAGGTCCCGGTGCTCGGGAGGAGCTAGCGCTGGTCCGGCGGCAGCAGCAGGACCGCGAGGGCTGCCGCGCAGGTGTGGGCGTGGGTGAGGGTGCGGGGGAGGGTTTCGGGGGTGAGGTGGGTGGGGGTGGAGCGGACGGCGAGGGCGAAGCGGGCGGTGGGGGTGCGGTCGAGGACGGGGACGGCGAGGGTGCGGATGCCGGGGGCGGATTCGCCGTCGTTGAGGGCGTAGCCGCGGTCGCGGGTGCGGGCGAGTTCGGCGTCGAGGGCGGCGGGGTCGGTGAGGGTGTGCGGGGTGTAGGCGGGGAGCGGGCCGCGCAGCGGGGTCTCGGTGGGGGAGGGCCAGGCGAGCAGCACCTTGCCGAGGGCGGTGGAGTGCAGCGGGCGGCGCAGGCCGAGGCCGGTGGAGGGCAGGACGGAGCCGCCGACCAGGATGACGGCGTGCGGGCCGGAGCGGATGGCGAGGTCGGCGGTGGCGCCGGTGCGCCGGGCGAGCAGGTCGAGTTCGGGGCCGGCCAGGTGCAGTCCGCGCTGGTGGAAGGTGAGTTGGCCGAGTTCGGCGACGGCCGGGCCGAGCCGGTAGCGGGCGGTGTGCTCGTCCTGGTCGAGGAAGCCGGTGGCGACCAGGGTGCGGGCCAGGCGGTGCGCGGTGGAGACGGACAGGCCGGTGCGGCGGGCGAGTTCGGAGGCGCTGAGGTCGGGCCCGTTGTCGTGGAAGCAGTGCAGCAGGCCGAGCGCCCGGTGGACCGCCTGGGCGCCGGCCGGCGGGGCGGAGAGGGTTCCGGGGCCGGGCATCGCACCTCTTCCGGGTCGGCTCGTGGACGGGCAACTCCCGTGCCGCTTCCAGGATATGGGAGTGATCGCGACGGCAGTGTGTCGGCGGTGTTGCGGCTGTCCGGCCTGCCGTGAACAGCTGGTCCCATCATCTGGCAAGGCTTGATTCCGCCCCCGGACGGGTGGAACGCTCGGTCCGTCAGCCGGTTCGAGCAGGAGGGGGTCCACCGTGAAGCCGCACCGGTGCCACTCCTCCTGTTGTCACTGACCGCTCCCCGAACCCCCTTCCCCCGCCCGGCCGTTCCCGCCATGTGGAACGACGCCCGCGCGCCTCCTGCCGATCTCCGGAGCCCCGCCATGAGCACGCCCCCCGCCGCGCCGCCGTACCCCGACACCCTGTGGTTCACCCGCTGCCCCGTGCCGACCGCCACCGGCATCGCCGCCGACCGCGGCTGGCTGGGCCGGGAGTTCGCGGCCGAGGGCATCGCGGTGCGCTCGCTGCAGGACGTCCCGCCGGAGGTCGCCGCCGACCACCACTACACCCACGCGCTGACCGGGCTGTTCCGGGAGGGCGGCAACGTCCCGGCGCTGTGGACGCGTTCGCGCGGCGAGCGGACCAGGCTGATCGGCCTGACCTGGATCGAGGAGCGGCAGGCCGTCCTGGTCCGGGAGGGCAGCGGCATCACCTCCGCCGGGCAGCTGCGCGGCCGGCGGCTCGCGGTGCCCCGGCACCCGATCGCCATCGACTTCTGGCGGGCGATGGCGCTGGCCGGGCACCACGGCGCGCTGGCCTCGGCCGGACTCGCCCCGGCGGACGCCGAGTGGGTGGACGTCGAGGCCGGACGGAGCGGCGGCCAGTGGGAGGCCGAGCTGGCCGCGCTGGCCGACGGCCGGGTGGACGCCGTGTACGTGAAGGGCGCGCTCGCCGTGGAGGCCGCCCGCCGCCACGGGGCCGTCCCCGCCGTCGAGTTGGACGCGCTGCCGGACCGCCGCCACCGGGTCAACAACGGGACCCCGCGCCCGATCACCGTCCACCAGCAACTGCTGGACGAGCACCCCGAGTTGGTGGCCCGGTTCCTCGCCGTGCTGCTGCGGGCCGCCGACTGGGCCGCCGACCGGCCCGCGGAGGTGGCCCGGATCCTCGGCGCCGAGACCGGGGCCGGACCGGAGGGCGTCGCCGGCGCGTACGCGGTGGGCAGCCACCGCACCCTGCACCCCGACCTGTCCGCCGACCGCCTCGAACTCCTCGCGCAGCAGGAGGAGTTCCTGCACGCCCGGGGCTTCCTCGCCGACCGGGTCGACGTCCACGCCTGGGCCGACCCCGCCCCGCTGGCCGCCGCCCGCGCCCTGCTCGCCGCCCGCCCCTGACGACCCCCCTTCCGTTGGAGAACCCCATGCGCACCCCCGCCCGCCGCCGCTCCCCGCTCGCCGCCACCGCGCTGACCGCCGTCGCCGCGCTCGCCCTGACCGCCTGCTCCTCCGCGCAGGACACCGCGGCCCCCGCCGACGGCAAGGGCGGCGCCGAGGTGGTGCTGCGGGTGCCCGACCCCGGGAACTCCGGCTTCCTGGCCAAGGGCAAGAAGGACGGCTCGCTGGACGCGGCGCTGGCCGCCGCGCACGCCAAGGTGGTGTGGACGGGCAGCGCCGGACCGTTCGCCCCCGCCGCGCAGGCGCTGAACGCCGACCAACTGGACGTCGCCCAGGGCTCGATCACCTCGGCGGTCGCCGCGCTCGCCCAGAAGCCCGGGTTCAAGCTGTTCGCGCAGACCGAACCGGACCAGGCGGGCGAAGGCATCCTGGTGAAGAACGGCTCGCCGATCAAGGAGATCAAGGACCTGGTCGGGAAGAAGGTCGCCGTCTCGCAGGGCGGCACCTCCGAGTACCTGCTGCTCAAGGCCCTGGAGAAGAACGGCATCCCGGCCGACCGGGTGCAGCGGGTCTACCTGCGGGCCGACCAGACCTCCGGCGTCTTCAACTCCGGCCAGGTCGACGCCTGGGCGACCTGGGGCACCTTCTCGATCCCCGCCATCGCCAACGCGGGCGCGCACTTCCTGGCCGACGGCAAGGCCGTCGGCAGCGACAACTACGCGGTGTGGGCGGTCCGTTCGGCCTTCGCCGAGAAGCACCCCGAGGTGGTCGGGGCGTTCTACGGCTACCTGCACGAGAACGGCGCCAAGGAGAAGGCCGACCCGGCCGCCTACCTCAACGTGTTCACCGACGCCGGCCCGACCGCCGTCACCCCCGCCGAGCAGGCGGTCGCCGTCGACTTCGGCAAGCAGCGCGCCGTGGACTCGCCGATCACCGACGCCGACGCCGCCCGGTTCGCCGTGGTCGCCAAGTTCTACGCCGACCAGGGCGTCACCAAGACCCTGGTCGACGTCAAGCCCTACCTGCTCGACGTCAACTCCCTCCCCGGGGACGGAAAGTGAGCACCGCCACCACCAGCGCCGCCACCGGCACCGAGCAGGCCCGGGCGGCCGGGCTGGTCGCCCCCCGGGCCCGTGCCGCCACCGCCCGGCCGCGCGGCGTCTCGCTCGCCCTGCGCGCCCTGGGCCCGCTCGCGCTGATCGCCGCCTGGCAGATCTCCTCCGCGACCGGCGCGCTCACCCCCGACGTGCTCGCCTCGCCCGGCCAGGTCCTGCAAGCCGTAGGGGAGTTGTGGGGCAACGGGCAGCTCGCCGACGCGCTCTCCACCTCGCTCGCCCGGGCCGCCCTCGGCCTGTTGTTCGGCGCCGGGGCCGGCCTGGTGCTCGGCGTGGTCACCGGCTTCTTCCGGCTCGGCGAGGAGCTGCTCGACTCGGCGGTCCAAGTGCTGCGCACCGTGCCGTTCCTGGCGCTGGTGCCGCTGTTCATGGTCTGGTTCGGCATCACCGAGACCGCGAAGATCGCGCTGATCGGCGTGGCCACCTCCTTCCCGATGTACGTCTCCGCCTCCGGCGGCGTCCGCAACACCGACCGCAAACTCGTCGAGGCGATGCGCAGCTTCGGCCTCTCCCGCTGGGCGATCGTCCGCGAGGTGGTGCTGCCCGGCGCGCTGCCCGCCCTGCTGTCCGGGCTGCGGCTATCGATGACGCTCAGCGTGATCGCGCTGATCGCCGCCGAGGAGATCAACTCCACCGAGGGGATCGGCTACCTGATGGCCCAGGCGCAGAACTTCTCCCGCACCGACGTGCTCGCCGTCTGCATCCTGATCTACGGCCTGCTCGGCCTGGCCGCCGACGGCGCGGTGCGCGTCCTGGAACGGGTCCTGATGCCCTGGCGGTCCGCCGGCGGGCGAGCGGGGGCCGGACGATGAGCACCACCACGACCACCACGACCACCACGACCGCGACCACCGCCCCCGCCGTCCACCTCCGCGGCCTGCGCCGGGTGTTCGGCAGCCGGGCCGTCCTGGACGGCATCGACCTGGACATCGCCCGCGGCGAGTTCCTCGCCCTGCTCGGCGCCTCCGGCACCGGCAAGACCACCCTGCTGCGGATCCTCGGCGCGCTCGACCGGGCCGACGAGGGCACCGTGCTCGTCCCGCCCTCGCGCACCGTGGTCTTCCAGGAACCCCGGCTGATCCCGTCCAAGCGCGTCCTGGCCAACGTCACCGTCGGCCTGCCGCGCGGCGCCGCCACCCGGGACACCGGCCGCCGGGCGCTCGCCGAGGTCGGCCTCGCCGACCACGCCGACGCCTGGCCCGGCACCCTCTCCGGCGGCGAGGCCCAGCGCGCCGCCCTCGCCCGCGCCCTCGTCCGGGAGCCCGAACTCCTGTTGCTGGACGAGCCGTTCGCCGCCCTGGACGCCCTCACCCGGCTGCGCATGCAGGACCTGGTCGGCGAACTGTGCCGCAAGCACCGGCCCGCCGTCCTGCTGGTCACCCACGACGTGGACGAGGCGATCCGGCTCGCCGACCGGGTGGCCGTCCTGCGCGACGGCGCACTCGTCCGCGACGAGACCGTCACCGTCGAACGCCCCCGCGACCCGGCCGACCCCGACTTCGCCGCGCTGCGCCGCCGCCTGCTCGCCGACCTCGGCGTGCACCGGGACTCCGCACCACAGCACGTCAACTAGCCACCCCTGCAAGGAAAGAGACCGCCATGACCGTCACCGTCGGTGTGCACCGCTCCAACCCCTCCCTCTACCACCTGGCCCGACTCGACTACCTGCAGCAGGAGTTGGCCCCGCTCGGCGAGAGCGCCGAGTTCCACCACTACACGGACGGCACCAGGACCGGCCCCTACCTGGCCGACGGCACCATCGACTTCGGCGGCACCGGCTCCACCCCGCCGATCACCGCCCAGGCCGCCGGGCACGACATCGTCTACACCGCCGTCTCCGCGCCCCGCCCCGACCACGGGGCGCTGCTGGTCGCCGCCGACGGGCCGGTGCGCTCGATCGCCGACCTCAAGGGCGCCACCGTGGTGCTCGGCATCGGCTCCTGGCAGACCCACCTGCTGGCCAAGGCCCTCGACCGGCACGGGCTCTCCTACCGCGACGACATCAGCGCCGAGCGCCCCGCCGGGGACGAGGCCGAGCGGCTGCGCAGCGGCGCCATCGCCGGCTGGATCGCCCAGGGCGCCGAACTCGCCGCCGCCCGCCGCACCGGGGACTTCCGCGAACTGGTCCGCACCGGCGACGTCATCACCGACCGCTCGGTGTTCTTCGCCCGCCGCGAACTCGCCGTCCGGCGCCCCGAAGTGGTCGCCGCCATCGTCACCGCCCTGCAGCGGGCCGACCACTGGGCCGCCGCCCACCCCGCCGAGGCCGCCGCCATCGCCGCCGAGGACCAGGGCGGCGAGGCCGCCGACTGGCACACCGCGCTCGCCGCCCTGCCCTGGCAACTGGAGCCCGCCACCGCCGAGTTCGCCGCCGAACAGCAGGAGGCCGCCGACATCTTCCACCGGGTCGGCTTCATCGACCGGGCCGTCACCGTCGCCGACATCCACCTGCCCGAACTGGAGCAGCCCGTCGCCGCCGCCATCTCCCGCGCCGCCGCCGTCCGGGAGGTCTGAGCAGCATGGCCACCGAAGTCCTCTGGTACCTGATCCCCCGCGAGGGCCACTACCCGTGGGAGCCCGAAGGCCGCCGCCCGGTCGACCTCGGCTACCTCCAGCACCTCGCCGCCACCGTCGAGCGGCTCGGCTACACCGGCGCGCTGCTCGCCACCGACCAGTACGACGTGTGGACGCTCGGCTCCGCGCTGGCCGCCGCCACCGGCCCCGGCTTCCAACCCCTGCTCGCCGTCCACCCCGGCCTCGTCTCGCCCACCCTGCTCGCCAAGATGGCACTCTCCTTCGAGCACCTGCACGGCCCCGGCCGGCTCCGCTTCAACGTGGTCAACGGGTCGACGCAGCAACTGCGCGAGTACGGCCTGCACGTCGAGCACGACGACCGCTACCGGCTGTCCGCCGAGTACTGGAACCTGGTCAAGCGCCTCACCAGCGGCGAAGTCTTCGACCACGAGGGCGAGTTCTACCGGCTGAAGAACGCCGGGGCCTCGCTGCGCGACCTGCCGCCGCTGCGCGAAGGACACATCCCGCTCTGGTTCGGCGGCTCCTCCCCGGCCGGCATCGAGGTCGCCGCCGAGCACGTCGACGTCTACCTCACCTGGGGCGAGCCCCCGCACCTGCTCAAGGAGAAGCTGGAGCGCGTCCGCGAACGCGCCGCCGCCCACGGCCGCACCCTGCGGCTCGGCCTGCGCCTGCACCTGATCGTCCGCGACACCGAGGAACAGGCCTGGGCCGCCGCCGACCGCCTGCTCGACGTCACCAGCGAGGCCACCTACGCCCGTCGGCTCGGCGGCCGGGCCGAGGAGGACGGCGTCGGCTGGCAGCGTCAGTTCCGCCAGCACGGCGGCCGCGTCCCGGCCCGCGCGCGGGAGCTGGAGGAGCACCCCAACCTGTGGCCCGGGATGAGCCTATTCCGTCCCGGCCCCGGCACCGCCGTGGTCGGCTCCACCGAACAGGTCGTCGAACGGCTGCGGGAGTTCCAGGAGCTGGGCGTGGACACCTTCATCCTCTCCGGCAACCCGCTGCTGGAGGAGGCGTACCGGGTCGCCGAGACCGTGCTGCCCGGGCTCCACCCGTGAACCCGGGCGGGCGGCCGAACCCTCCCCGGCCGCCCGCCCGTTCCGCACGCCGGGTGCTACTTGCTGATCCGGTCGATCTCCGCCAGCTCCGCCGCGGTCAGCGGACCGGCCGCCAGCGCGTCCAGGTTCTGGTCGAGCTGCTTCACGCCGGAGGCGCCGATGATCACCGACACCACCCGCTCGTCCCGCAGTACCCAGGACAGCGCCAGCTGCGCCAGGCTCTGCCCGCGGCCCTCCGCGACCTTCGCCAGCGCCCGCAGCTGGTCCAGCTTCGCCCCCGTCAGCGCCTCCTCCTTCAGGAAGTGGCCCACCGACATCCGCGAACCCGCCGGCACGTCACCCGACAGGTAGCGGTCCGTCAGCAGGCCCTGCGCCAGCGGCGAGTAGGCGATCAGCGCGGTCTGCGTCTCGCCCACCGCGTCCAGCAGGCCCTGCTCCGGCTCCCGGTTCAGGATCGAGTAGCTGGCCTGGTTCAGCAGGCACGGCGTGCCCAGCTCGCGCAGGATCGCCACCGCCTCCCGGTGCTGCTCCGCCGGGTAGTTGGAGATCGCCGCGTACAGCGCCCGGCCCGAGCGCACCGCCGTGTCCAGCGCCCCCATGGTCTCCTCCAGCGGGGTGGTCGGGTCCCACCGGTGCGAGTAGAAGACGTCGACGTAGTCCAGGCCCATCCGCTCCAGCGACTGGTCCAGGCTGGCCAGCAGGTACTTGCGGCTGCCGCCGTCCCCGTACGGGCCCGGCCACATGTCCCAGCCCGCCTTCGAGGCGATGAACAGCTCGTCCCGGAACGGGCGGAAGTCCTGCGCGAACAGGTAGCCGAAGTTGCGCTCCGCGCTGCCGTACGGCGGGCCGTAGTTGTTCGCCAGGTCGAAGTGCGTCACCCCCCGGTCGAAGGCCCGGCGCAGCACCGCGCGCTGCACCTCCAGCGGCTGGGTGTCACCGAAGTTGTGCCACAGGCCGAGCGAGACGGCGGGCAGCTGCACGCCGCTGCGCCCGGCGCGGCGGAAGGTCATCGAGGCATAGCGGTCGTCCGCGGGGAGGAAGCTCATGGTCAGCATCCTGCCAGGTGGGGACCTCCGGCGGGACCAACGGCCCTGCCCGCGGACACCGGCCCCGGCGTACCCTGGCCGGGCGGGCGCGGCGGAGCGCCACCGCCCGTGACAGCGCGTGGGAGCACGAGGAGGACACCGCCGTGGCACTGCCGGACATCACCAGCCGGGCCGACCTGGAACAGGCCCTCCGGCTCTTCTACCGCGCCGCCTTCGCCGACCCGCTGATCGGCCCGTACTTCACCGGGATCGCCCGCCTCGACCTCGAGGCGCACCTCCCGCGGATCACCGACTTCTGGGAGAGCGCCCTGCTGCGCACCGCCTCCTACCGGGGCAACGCGCTCGCCCCGCACGCCGCCCTGCACGCCGCGGCCCCGCTCACCGCCGCGCACTTCGGCCGCTGGGTCCAGCTCTGGCGCGCCACCCTCGACGGCCGGCACGCCGGGCCGGTCACCGAACGCGCCAAGGCCCAGGCGCAGCGGATCGCCGTCACCATGCTGCGCCGCCTCGGCGAACCGGACACCGGCGGCGGCAGCGGCGGTTTCGTCCCGCTCTCGGCCGTCCGCCTGGCCTCCGGCAGCGCCGCGCTCTGACGGCCCCCGTTCAGGTGTTGGCGACCGGGCGCGGCTCCACCGGCCGGCCCTTCGCCGCCGGGGCCGCCGCCCGGGGCCCGCGCAGGTCCGGGATCCGGCGCAGGCCGCCGCTGGCGGTGCTGTAGAGGGCCAGGACGAGCAGCACGCCCGCGTTCAGCAGCAGCACGGTGGACGCCGCGAAGCGGTCCAGCAGCGCGCCGCTGACCAGCGGGCCGAACGGGACGAACAGCGCGGGCGCGATCCCGCACGCCGTCTGCACCCGGCCCAGCAGGTGGTCCGGGACGGAGTGCAGCCGGGCCGCGGAGATCACCGCGTTCGCGGCCGGCGAGGTCAGCCCGCACAGGCCGATCACCAGCGCCGTGAACAGCACCCCGTGGTCGAGCGCGAGCAGCGGGGTCAGCAGCGCGGTGCTCCAGCAGACCGCCAGCACCAGGGTGCGCGGGCCAGGGTCCGCCCGGCCCGGGCCGAGAACACCGCGCCGATCAGGTTGCCCGCGCCGGACATGGCGATGATCAGCCCGTTGTGGTAGCTGCCGCCGGACCCGGCCTGCGCGCCCTGCGCGACCAGCACCACCACGATCCCGCTGAACACGAAGTTCACCAGCGCCGCGTTCACCAGCGTGTACCGCAGGAACGCGCTGCGCCGCACCTCCACCAGCCCCGTGGTCAAGTCCCGCAGGAACGGCGGACGTTCGGCCTTCGGCCGCCCCGCACCCGGTGCCTCCTTCGGCAGCCGCACGGACAGCACGCACAGCGCGGACGCGGCGAACGAGGCGGCGTCGACCACGAACGGCAGCACCGGCGTGACGGCGTACAGCGCGGCGCCCAGCATCGGCCCGACCAGGGTCGCCACCGCCGACCTGGCCTGCGCCATCGACACCGCCGTGGTCAGCTGGGCGCGCGGCACCACGTGCCGCAGCGCCGCCGAGGCGGCCGGCCCGAACGGGGCGCTGAGCAGGCTGTTCAGCACCGCGAGGCCCACCGCGAGCGGCAGGTTCACCCGGTCGGCGAGCACCGCCAGCGCGAACAGCGCGAAGGCCGCGGCCCGGCCCAGGTCGCAGCAGAGCAGCACGGTGCGGCGGCGCAGCCGGTCGACCAGCACCCCGGCCGGGAAGCTGGCGAACAGCGAGGAGACGATCTCGGCGAAGGTGACCAGCCCGAAGTCGGTGATCGAGTGGGTGGCCGCCAGCAGGACCAGCGGCAGCGCGATGTACGTCGCCTGCGAGCCGAACGCGGACAGCGCGTGGGCCAGCCACAGGCGCTGGTAGTCGGGGTTGCGGTACAGCGGGGTGGGCGGGGCGTCTGCCACGGCGGTCCTCCCGGGTCCGGAGCGGGCTGGGGGCGGGGGTCGAGAGCGGGGGCGGGGGCTGGGGTCGAGAGCGGGGACGGGGGAACGCAACGGCCGGGGCGGCCGGTACCCGGGAGGGCACCGGCCGCCCCGGCCGAGGGCCGGCCGCGCCCGTACGGGGGTGAGGGGCGCGACCGGGGGCCGGTGTCCGGCGAGGATCAGACGGCGTCCTCTTCGATCTTGCTGTGGCAGTAGTTGGAGACGGTGCTCCACTCGTTGAGCTCGCCCTCGTCGGTGTCGGCGACGGACAGGTTCTGCAGCTTCAGGATCTCGGACATGGTGAACTCCTCCGGGGTGTCAGGTGGTTGGTGGTGCCGGGTGCCAGGTGCGGTGGAACGGGGAGGACTTAGAGCGCGTCCTCTTCGATCTTGCTGCCGCAGTGGTTGGAGACGGTGCTCCAGTCGTTGAGCTCGCCCTCGTCGGTGTCGGCGACGGACAGGTTCTGCAGCTTCAGGATCTCGGACATGGTGAACTCCTCCGGGGTGTGGGGTGGTTGGTCGAGCAGGGGATCGAGCGGTGGAACGGGGAGGACTTAGAGCGCGTCCTCTTCGATCTTGCTGCCGCAGTAGTTGGAGACGGTGCTCCACTCGTTGAGCTCGCCCTCGTCGCTGTCGGCGACGGACAGGTTCTGCAGCTTCAGGACCTCGGACATGGCGGTTCTCCTTCTGGGGGTCGGGATGCGGGTGGTGCGGTGCGGTGTGGTGTGGTGCAGTGGGGCGGGGAGGGCTTAGAGCGCGTCTTCCTCGATCTTGCTGCCGCAGTGGTTGGAGACGGTGCTCCAGTCGTTGAGCTCGCCCTCGTCGGTGTCGGCGACGGACAGGTTCTGCAGCTTCAGGACCTCGGACATGGCGGTTCTCCTTCTCTCCGGTGGTGCGGTCACTCCCGGACGGTCGCCCGGGAGGGGCAGGTGGGGCCCGGCGTCGGCGCGGGCTCAGGGGCGGCCGGCCACCAGGGCCGGCAGGGTGGCGCCGGGCAGGTCCAGCGGTGCGCCGGCGGCGGCGTGGACGGCCAGCAGGACGCCGGCGGCGCCGGTGGCGAGGTCCGTGGACAGGCGGTGCAGCTGGTCGCCGGCGATCGCGGTGCCGTCGCGGTACGGGACGGCGTGCCAGGCCAGCAGGCGGCGCTGGCGGGCGATCCGCTCGGCGGCGCCGGGCCGGTTGCGGTGCTCGGCGAGCAGGGCCAGCAGGCCGGCCCGGCCGTGGAACAGCCCGCCGAAGATCACCAGCCGGGCGCGGGCGGCCAGCAGGATCCCGTCCAGGGCCCGGGCGAACTCCTCGTCGTCGGGCCGGTGCCGCAGGTACTGGCCGAGGACCAGGCCGGTGCCCGCGCTGCCGTTGCCCAGGTAGGGCAGCAGCCGGGTGCCGTCCAGCAGGTTGACCGCGCCCTCCTCGCTGGTGCGGCACTGTTCCAGGTCGGCGCGCAGGGCGCGGGCGGCCAGGTCGAGGTGGGCCGGGTCGCCGCTGTCCTGGTGCAGGTGCAGGAAGAACGCGGCGATCCCGCTCGGCCCGGTCAGCAGGCCCGCCCCGGCCGGGGGCGGCGCCGCCGGGTCGAGGGCGGCGGCCAGCCGTTCGGTGGCGCGGTCGAGGGCGTCGCGCAGGCCGCCGTCGCCGGTGGCGCGGTGCAGCCGGTGCAGGACGAGTCCGAGGCCGGCCAGTCCGCTGCGCAGCGACAGGTCTCCGGGGGAGGTGGTGCCGGCGCGCTGGAGGACCTCCCACGCCTCCGGTTCGCGGCCGAGCCGGTGCAGGACGAGGGCGGCGCCGTGCAGGCCGTCGTACAGGCCGGGCCGCCGGTCGCGGGAGCGGCGGGCGGCCCGCCACAGCCAGTCGGTGTGCTCCTCGTCGACGTCCTGCCCGGTGCTGTGCAGGGCGTGCAGGACGCCGGCCGCGCCGTGCGCCAGGGTGTAGCCGCCGTCGTTCAGGCCGGCCGGGTCGCCCGGGAAGAGGCGGTCGGCGCGCTGCGGGGTGGCGGCGGCGCGGATCGCCCGGGTGAGCGCCCCGGGCAGCCCCTCGGCGTCCGGACGGTCGAACGGCCTCCCGCCGGGGTGCTCGGCCGCTCGGCCGGCGTCGGGGGTCCGGCCGGTGTCGGCCGAGCGGCCGGGGCGGCGCAGGCCGCGCCGGACCCGTTCGGTGTGGGCGGCCGGTACCGGGAAGAACTCGGCCATGGCGTCGGCGAGTTGGTCCACCTTGTCGGGGTCCAGGTCGAGCAGCATGGTGTACGGCAGGAACAGCGAGAGCCGGATGCAGTCCAGCGCGTAGTCGTCCCGGGCGAAGCCGGACAGGGCGTGCGGGGCGACGAATCCGGGGCAGGCCACGGCCGGTTCGGGGTCGAGGCCGGGGCGGTGCGCGACCTCGAAGTCGACCAGGCAGATCCGCCCGTCCGGGCGCAGCAGCACGTTCGCCGGGTGCAGGTCGCCGAACGCGTACCCGCGGGCGTGGATCCCGTCGACCGCCCGCTGCAACTGGTCGATGATGTCGAGGGCCCGCGCGGTGTACCGGGCCAGGTCCTCGGCGGACGGCTCGGGCCGGGTCAGCGGGTTGGAGCGGGCCAGGAACTGGCGCAGCGTCTCGCCCTCGACGTACTCCTCCGCCAGGTAGTGGTGCTCCCAGACGGTGAACTCGTCGATCAGCCGGGGCACGAACTCCAGCCCGGCCAGGGCCCGCAGCGCCCGGGCCTCGGTGCGCAGCCGGTCCACCGCGTCGCGGCCGGCCCCGTCCAGCCCGGCCAGCGGCCGGGCCTCGCGCAGCACCACCGGCCCGCCCTCGCCGCCGTCGCCGTCCCGTTCCCGGGCCAGGTAGACGCCGCCGCCGTTGGAGAAGTGCAGCGCCCGTTCGATCGCGTAGGGCAGTCCGGGCTGTCCGGCGGCCGCGGCCTCGTCGGCCCGCAGCTGTTCGGCGACGCACTCCGGCGCCTCCAGCCAGGGAGGCAGGGTGAAGTACGGGTCGCGGCGGTCCGGCACCAGGGTGCCGTCCGGGGCCGCGATCGCCAGCACCCGCTCGCCGTTCTCCGGCGTGCACCAGCGCTCCAGGAAGCCGCCGTACCGCAGGTACAGCGGGCCGTCCTGCCAGCGCAGGTCGCCGAGCACGTACGGGGCGCGGCGGCCGGCCAGCAGCGGGCCGAGCCCGTCCAGCACGGTGCGCAGCCGGGCCTCGTCGGCCGGGTAGAGCGTCATCAGCTTGCCGCTGCTGCCCCGGCGGGCGTACTTGCTGTTGTTCAGGTGGTGGATGCGGGGGGTGGCCAGGAACTTGTGCGGCAGCCCGGCCTCCAGGCAGTACGCCGAGACCAGGTCGATCACCTCGGCGGCCTCGGCCGGCACCGCGGAGACGTGGATCTTCCAGCCCTGGTCGGGCAGTTCGGCCCGCTCGGGGGTGAGGAAGAACCAGGAGCCGTCCTGGTGGCTCCGCCAGCCCGCCGGGGCGGGACGGTCGGCGGCGGCGAACCGGCGCTTCTCGGCGCGGTCCACGGGGTGGTCGTAGAAGTGCGGATCGTCCCCGGCGAACATGTGGTGATTGCGTTTCACGTCGTCCACCCCTTTCCGTGGTCGTTTTTCCGTGGTCGTGGATTGCGATTCCGGTCTCCGCGCGGCGGCCGTTCACCGGCCGCCCGGCGGGGGGATTCCCCCGGCGCCTTCTCAGGCGACGACCCAGCCCTGGTTCAGGTTGCGGCGGGTGTCACCGAGGACGCGGTCGGTGCGCTCCGCGGACTCCGGCGAATCGGCGAGGAAGTTCGAAGTGGCGTGCATGGCGGGCTCCTTGGCGTAATCGGTGGGTCACTGGCCCCAGGTCACGTCGTCGCTGTGCGCGGACGGCGTGGCGGTGGGCGACGGGGCGGAAGTGGCGGACACCTCCGGGCCGTCGGCCCGGGTGGTGCTGCCGGGCGGGGAGGAGAGGACCGGGACGGCCAGCCCGACCAGGGTCGAGAGGCCGGCGACGAGCAGTCCGGCGAGCGCGGTTCGGGCCGTACGGGTGGCGTTCACGGAATTGTCTCTCCCTCAGGAAATAGATTCTGCTGCGGCACTTTCCGGGTTTTCCCGGTGTGTGGTCCCGTGCTGCCGGCATTCGCTTTCTTCGCTCTTTCTCCCCTGCCGACACCTCTACTCTGGCGTGCCCGGGCGGGGCGCGGAAGTCCGTTGTGATGGACGGATGCTGCCCTGGCACAAGTCGTCCACTCGTCCCACACGCCACTCCCGTCACAACGGCCGGACGGGGACGGCTCCGGCCGCCGCCGGGGGTGCCGTCCACCGCCGCCGGGGGCGCCGTCCACGGCAGCGGTGGGACGCCGCCAGGACACCGCCCGGCGCGGCTTGGAACCCGCTCGGAGCGCAGGTGGGCGACGGTGGCGCCCGGCCATCGCATAGGCTCGGCCCCACGATGGTGCGGATCACTGTGCTCGGGACACTGACGGCGCAAGTGGCGGGGGCCGCCGCCCGGTTGGGAGGCCCGCGCCAGCGCGGCGTGCTCGCCCACCTGCTGGTCGCCCGCGGCACCGCCGTCCCCGCCGGCCGGCTGATCGACGACCTGTGGGACGGCCGCCCGCCCGCCAAGGCCGCCGCCTCCCTCCAGGCGTACGTCTCCAACCTGCGCCGCCTGCTGGAACCCGGCCGCGGCCCCCGCCAGGAGGCCCGGCTGCTGGTCAGCGAGGCCGGCGGCTACGCGTTGCGCGGCATCCGCACCGACGCCCGGGACTTCGAGGACCTGCTCGCCGCGGCCGCCCGGACCGGCGGGGCCGAACCCCTCCGGCAGGCGCTCGCCCTCTGGCAGGGACCGGCCTACCACGAGTTCGCCGACCGCCCCTGGGCCGCCCCCGAAGCCGCCCGCCTCGAAGAACTCCGCACCACCGCAAGGGAATCAGCCGTCGAGGCCGACCTCGCCGCCGGCCGCCCCGGCCCCGCCGCGCAGGACGCCGCCGCCCTGGTCGAGGACCACCCCCTGCGCGAACAGGCCTGGCGGCTGCTCGCCCTCGCCCTCTGGCACGGCGGCCGCCAGGCCGACGCACTCGCCGCGATCCGCCGCGCCCGCGGCTACTTCGCCACCGAACTCGGCCTCGACCCGGGGCCGCTGCTCACCGCCGTCGAGTCCGCGATCCTGCACCAGCGCACCGAGGAGCTGACGCCCCGTCAGGCCGGTTCGGTGGGCGGGGCGGTGGCCCGTACCGGCGCGGGCGGGGCGAGCCCGGTGGACGCTTCCGGTCCGGTGGACGGTTCCGGCCCGGCCTCGCGGCCGGAGCGCCCCGGCCGCGCCGAGCCCGGCACCGACGGCCGCCCGCAGGTGTTCGTCGGGCGGGAGGAGGAGCTGGCCGCCCTGCGGGGTGCGGCGGCGCGGGCCCGCGGTGCGGCGGCGTTCGCGCTGGTCAGCGGAGAGGCCGGGGCCGGGAAGTCCACGCTGCTGGGGCGGTTGCGCGAGCAGCTGGTGGCGGACGGCTGGCGGGTGCTGACGGGGCGCTGTCCGGAGAGCGCGGGCGCCCCCGCGGCCTGGGCGTGGACCGAGGTGCTGCGCGAGCTGGCCCGGCACGAACCGGCCACCGCCACCGACCCGTTGCTGGCCCCGCTGCTCGCCGCCGCGGAGGAGCCGGCGCACCGCCAGGACCCGCTGTCGGGCCGGTTCCGGCTGCACCGGGCGGTGGTCGCCCGGCTGCACGCCGCCGCCGGGGCGGCGCCGCTCGCCGTCCTGCTGGACGACCTGCACGCCGCCGACCCGGAAACCCGGGAACTGCTGGGCGAGTTGGCCGCCGACCGGGCGTCCTTCGGTGCGGGCGGCGGCCTGCTGCTGGTGGCCGCGCTGCGCCCGGGCGAGGGCGAACTCGCCGACGTGCTGGCCACGTTGGCCCGCCGCTCGCCGGTCCGGGTGCCGCTCGGCGGGCTCGCCGAGCCGGACGCCGGCCGGCTGATCGAGGCGGTGTGCGCGGCCCCGGTCCGCCCCGAGACCGTCCGGGCGCTGGCCGAACGCACCGGCGGCAACCCGTTCTACCTCGCCGAGAGCGCCCAACTCCTCGCGCTGGAGGACGAGTCGACCGCGCTGCGGCAGGTCCCGCAGGGCGTCCGGGACGTGCTGCGCCGCCGGTTCGAGCGGCTGCCCGCCCCCGCCGTCGACCTGCTGCGGCTGGCCGCCGTGGCCGGCCGGGAGAGCGACGTCGACCTGCTGCTGCGAGCCGGCGAACAGGACGAGGAGACCGCCACCGAGGCCGTCGAGGCCGCCGTCGCGGGCGGCCTGCTGCTCGAACCCCGGCCCGGCACCGTCCGGTTCGCGCACGTGCTGGTCCGCGACACCCTGTACGCCGACCTCGGCGGCCTGCGCCGGGCCCGCCTGCACGGCCGGATCGGCCACGCCCTGCACGACCTGCGCCCCGGCGAACTCACCGCGCTGGCCCACCACTTCACCCAGGCCGCGACCACCGCCACCGCCGCCCTCGCGGTCGACCACTGCGTCCGCGCCGCCGAGGCCGCCGAACGCCGCTACGCCCACCCCAGCGCCGTCAGCCTGCTCCGGCAGGCCGTCGACAACCTCGAACGGGCCGCCGAACAGCCCGGCGAGGACCGCACCGCCCGCCGGATCGAGTTGCTCGGCGCCCTGCTGCGGGCCCAGGTCCGGGCCGGCCAGGTCACCGCCGCCATCGCCACCAAGGACCGGGCGCTGCGGACCGCCCGGGAGAGCGGCCGCGAGGAACTCCTGATCGCCGCCTGGACCGCCTGGACCGAACCCACCCCCTGGGTCACCCACCCCTACGGCGTCTTCGACCGGGAAGCCGTCGACCAGCTCACCCGGCTGCTGCGCCGCACCGACCTGCCGCCCGTCACCCGCTGCCGCCTCCTCGACGCCCTCACCCAGGAACTCGACTGCGTCGACTCGGCCCAACTCGCCGACGCCGGAGCCGAAGCCGTGGCGATCGCCCGCGCCGAGGGCGACCCGCGCCTGCTCTGCCTCGCCCTCACCGCCCGGGCCCGGGCCTGCGACTACGAACTGGCCTCCGCCGAACGGGGCCGCACCGCCGCCGAACTCGCCGCGCTGGCCGCCGAACACGACCTGCCCGCCTACCGCTGGCAGGCCGAACACCTCGCCGCCACCGCGGCCGCCGCCCGCGCCGACCTGCCCGCGCTGCGCCGCCACCTCGTCGCGGGCGAGGAGATCGCGCACCGCTACGGGCTGGCCGAACTCGCCGACGTCGCCCTGTTCCAGCGCGGCATGCTGGAACTCGTCGCCGACCGGATCGACGCGGCCACCGCCCTCTACGACCGGGGCCTGGCCGGGCTGCACGCCCGCGCCTCGCTGCACGCCGGCGGCCTGGGCGCGCTGATCCGGGTGGTGATCGCCCACCGGCAGGGCCGGCTGGCCGAGATCCTCCCGCTGATCGAGGAGCACCGCGCCCAGTACGGCCACCTGATCGCCGACGTCACCGCCCTCGCCCTGCTCGCCGCCGGCCACGGCCCGGACGAGGCCCGCCGGGCCCGGGGCGAACGCCGCGAGATCCAGGCCGACTACTTCCGCTCGCTCTTCCTGCAGCTGCGCGCCGACCTGGTCATCGCCCTGGACGAACGCGAGGAGGCCGCCGAACTCCTCGACCAGCTCCGCCCGTTGGCCCACCTGGTCGCGGGCGCCGCCTCCACCTCGATCGCCGCCCGACCGATCGCCCTCACCCTGGGCGACCTCGCCCGCCACCTGGGCCGCCCCGCCGAGGCCGCCGCCCACTTCCGGCAGGCCCACGAGATCGCCCACCGCTGGGAGGCCCCCGGCTGGGCGGCCGAGGCCCTGGCGGGGCTGGCATCCCTGGCCTCCCCGCAGGACTGACCCGCCCGGACCGGCCTCGGGAACGACCCCGGGACCGGCCCGGAGATCCGGAGCCGCTCCACCCCCGGTACCCGCACCCGGTACCCGCACCCGGTACGGGACTTGGAACCGGGCCGCCAAGTGGGCTCCAAGAGCGGCCTTCCACACTGGGGTTCGACACCGCATCGACCGTAGAACGGAAGGCTTCCGCAATGTCCACACTCCTCGGCCGCCTCGGCGGGGCCGCGGCGGCCCGGCCCTGGCGCACCGTCGCGGCCTGGGTGCTGCTGATCGGCGCGATCTTCGGCTTGGCGCAGGCGTTCGGCGGGGAACCGCGGGACAACTACCGGGTGCCCGGGACGCGTTCGACCGCGGGCATGGACCTGTTGAACGCGCGGTTCCCGGACAGCTCCGGCACCAGCGCCCGGGTGGTGGTGCACGACCGGGGCGGCCGGGCGCTGCCGGCCGGGGCGCTGGCGGGGCTGCGGGAGCAGTTGGCGGGGCTGCCGCACGCGCTGTCGGTGACCGGGCCGATACCCTCGCGGGCCGGTGACACCGCGCTGCTGACGGTCGGTTACGACGTCAAGGTCACCGACTTCAAGGGCTCGGCGGGCCTGGACGCGCTGCGGGCGGCGGCCCGGTCCACCACCGACGCCGGGTACCAGGTGGAGTTCGGCGGGGAACTGCCGGAGAACTTCAGCGCGCCCAACGGCACCGCCGAGGCGATCGGCATGGTCGCCGCGCTGGTGATCCTGGTGCTCGCGCTCGGCACGGTGATCGCGGCGGGCCTGCCGCTGCTGGTCGCGCTGGCCGGCCTCGGTGCGGGCACCGGGCTGATCACCCTGCTGTCGGCCGTCACCGACATCAGCGGGATCGCGCCGACCGTGGCGTCGATGGTGGGGCTGGGCGTCGGCATCGACTACGCGCTGCTGCTGGTCTCCCGGCACGTGGAGGGCCTGCGCCGGGGCCTGGACGCCCGGGCGGCGGCGGCCGAGGCGAACGCCACGGCCGGCTCCTCGGTGGTGGTGGCGGGGGCCACCGTGCTGGTCTCGCTGTTCGGCCTGAAGCTGGCGGGCCTGTCGGTGTACGCCTCGTTCGGCTACGCGACCTTCGCCACCGTCGGCGCCGTGATGGCGGCCGCGCTCACCCTGGTGCCCGCGCTGGCGGCGCTCGCCGGGCCGCGCCTGCTGCGCCGCGCCGAACGCCGGGCCCCCGCCGCCCCCGCCGCGCCCGCCGCTGCCGGGGGCGCGGGCGCCCGGCCCGGCCCGACCCGGACCGAGCGCTGGGCCCGCCTGGTGGGCCGCCGCCCGGTGGCCGCGGCCGTCCTCTCGCTGGCGGTGCTGCTCGGCCTGGCCGCGCCGATGCTCGGCATGCGCACCTGGCCGCAGGACGCGGGCAGCCAGGCGTCCGGCAACACCACCCGCAAGGCGTACGACCTGATCGCCGGGGCGTACGGCCCGGGCGCGAACGGGCCGCTGCTGCTGGCCGTCGACCTGCGGAAGCTGCCGGAGTCCGAACTGCCCGCGCTGGAGGGGCGGATGGCGGCCGACCCGGGGGTCGCCGCGGTCCAGCCGGCCCGGTTCAACGCGGCCCGGGACGCGGCCGTGATCAGCGTGCAGCCGACCACCGGCCCGCAGGACCGGGCGACCGCGAAGCTGCTGCAGCGGCTGCGCGGCGGCGGCGGACTCCCGACGGGGGTCGAGGCCACCGGCACGGTCGCCGCGTTCTCCGACATCTCCGACCGGCTCTCGCAGCGGCTGTGGGTGGTGGTCCCGTTCGTGGTGGCGCTCTCGCTGATCCTGCTGACCGTGCTGTTCCGGGCGCCGGTGATCGCGGTCAAGGCCGCCGCGATGAACCTGCTGTCGGTGGCCGCCGCGTACGGCGTGATGACGGCGGTCTTCCAGCACGACGCGAGCGCCGGGTTGCTGGGGCTGCCGCACGCGGTGCCGGTCTCCAGCTGGGTGCCGATCCTGATGTTCACCGTCCTGTTCGGCCTGTCGATGGACTACGAGGTGTTCCTGCTCTCCCGGGTCCGCGAGGACTGGCTGGCCACCGGCGACGCGCGCGGCAGCGTGGTGCGCGGGCTGTCCTCCACCGGGCGGGTGATCAGCAGCGCCGCCGCGATCATGGTGGCGGTCTTCACCGGCTTCGCCATCGACCCCGACATCACCGTCAAGATGATCGGCGTGGGCATGGCCGCGGCCGTCCTGGTGGACGCCACCGTGGTCCGGATGGTCCTGGTGCCCGCCACCATGACCCTGCTCGGCCACCGCAACTGGTGGCTGCCCGGCTGGCTGGACCGCCTGCTCCCCGAACTGCGGGTCGAACCCGGCGAGGCCCCCGCCCCCGTCCCGCAACCGGTCCCCGCCTGACCCGCCCGGCCCGGCCCGGTGCGCCCCCGCGCCCCGCCGTTCGCGCCGCTCCCGCCCGCCCGGGCCCGCGGTGCTTACGGTGGGGCGCATGAGCGTACGGGTGGAGCGGGTGTACGAGGCGCCGGACGGCGGCGTGCGGGTGCTGGTGGACCGGCTGTGGCCGCGCGGGCTGCGCAAGGAGGACGCGCACCTGGACCGGTGGGCCAAGGAGGTGGCGCCCTCCACCGAACTGCGCCGCTGGTTCCACGGCCCCGAGGGGGAGTACCGGGAGTTCGCCCGCCGCTACCGGGCCGAACTGGACGCCCCCGGGGTGCAGCAGGAACTCGCCGAACTGCGGGAACTGGCGGCGCAGGACGACCTGGTGCTGCTGACCGCGGTCAAGGAGCCGGAGCACAGCCACGTGGAGGTGCTGCTGGAGCGTCTGGATCGAGCCGGGTGATCATGACGGCGTGTTAGCTCCGGGCGAACAGTGAGAAACCGGTCTAATACGCCCATGAGCCTCCTGCGTGAGAACGCCGTTCTCGCCCTCTTCTTCTGCCTGGGCCTGGGCTACCTGGTCGGGAAGCTGCGCGTCGGACCGATCCAACTGGGCGGCATCTGCGGCGTCCTGATCGTCTCGATGCTGGTCGGCGCCCAGCACGTCTCGGTGAACGCCGACGTCAAGAACGTGGCGTTCGCCCTGTTCATCTTCTCGCTCGGCTACATCGCCGGCCCGCAGTTCTTCGCCAACATGAACGCCAAGGGCCTGCGCTTCGGCGTGCTGTCCGTCATGGAGGCGGTCGTCGTCGTCCTGATGGCGCTCGGCATCGCCAAGGGCTTCGACCTGGACGTCGGCACCGCCGCCGGCATCCTGGCCGGCGCCGCCACCGAGTCCGCCGCCGTCGGCACCGCCCAGGACGCGATCGCCAAACTCCCCGGCATCACCGCCGACCAGACCACCCAGCTGCAGGCGCACGTCGCCACCGCCTACTCGGTCTGCTACCTGTTCGGCCTGATCAGCATCGTCCTGCTGACCAGCCAGCTGTTCCCGATGCTGATGCGGATCAAGCTGCCCGAAGCCTCCCGGCAGGTCTGGGAGAAGATGCGCGGCGGCGACGGCGAACTCGAGGCCGGCGAAGCCCCCTCGCTGCCCGCCCTGGTCGGCCGCACCTACCTGGTCTCGCAGGGCGAGGGCACCCGGGTCAGCCAGGTCCAGGAACGCTCCGGCCAGTTGGTCACCGTCGAGGCCGTCCAGCGCGGCGGCAAGAAGCTCGGCGTCGACGACGACCCGGTGCTGCGCCGCGGCGACCAGGTGCTGGTGGTCGGCCGCCGCGCCGCCGTGCTGGACGCCGGGCACGAACTCGGCCCCGAGACCAGCGGCGTCCCCGGCCTGGACAGCCCGATGGCGGTCCGCCAGATCGTGGTCACCAACAAGGAGGTCGCCGGACACACCCTCAACGCCGTCCGCGACCGGGACCACGACGTCACCGGCGGCGTCTTCCTCACCGACATCCAGCGCGTCGACCACCACCTGCCCGCCGTCGGCGAGACCGAGGTGCACCGCGGCGACACCCTCACCGTGGTCGGCGCCCGCTCCCGGGTCGAGAAGTTCGCCGGCAAGGTCGGCGCCACCGTCCGCTCCGACACCGCCGACTACATCTACATCTCGCTCGGCATCTGCCTCGGCGTCCTGCTCGGCAAGGTCAACCTCCACTTCGGCGAGGTCAACCTGACCCTCGGCACCGGCGGCGGCTGCCTGATCTCCGGCCTGGTCTTCGGCTGGCTGCGCTCGCTGCGCCCCACCTTCGGCGCCTACCCGCCCGCCGCCGCGCAGACCATGAAGGACCTCGGCCTGGCCATGTTCATCGCCGTCACCGGCATGGCCGCCGGCCCCGACGCCGGGCCGCTGCTCAAGCAGTACCCCGTGCTGCTGCCGGTCTCCGGCATCCTGATGGTGGTCATCCCGGCCTTCCTCGGCCTGTTCATCGGACGCCGCTTCCTCAAGATCGAACCGCCGATCCTGGTCGGCGCGATCGCCGGACAGCAGTGCTCCACCCCCGCCATCACCGCCGTCGGCAACGTCGCCCAGAGCAGCGTCCCGATGCTCGGCTACACCATCACCTACACCATCTCCAACTTCCTGCTGCCGCTGACCGGACCGCTGCTGGTCGGCCTGGTCGGCCTGGGCGGGGGGTGAGGACCCGTGGACTGGATCACCGACCACGTCTTCAAGCCCTACCCCGAACTGCTGATCTTCCTGACCGTCGCGATCGGCTTCCTGGTCGGCCGGCTGCACTGGAAGGCCATCGGCCTGGGCGCCGTCACCGGCTGCCTGGTCGCCGGGCTGTTCACCGGCTGGCTCACCGACGTCGAGGTCAACGGCACCGTCAAGTCGGTGTTCTTCATCATGTTCCTGTTCGCCCTCGGCTACAAGGTCGGCCCGCAGTTCTTCCGCGGCCTCAGGAAGGACGGCCTGCCGCAGGTCGCCGTCACCCTCGCGGTCTGCCTCAGCGGCCTGGCGATCTGCTGGGGCTTCGCCGAGATGCTCGGCTACGGCCCGGGCCTGGGCGCCGGACTGCTCGGCGGCGCGCTCACCCAGTCCGCCGTGATCGGCGTCGCCCAGGACGCCATCGGCGGCCTGCCCGGCCTCAGCGCGGACCAGATCACCGCCCAGCAGAACCTCGTCCCGATCGGCTACGCCGTCACCTACCCGCTCGGCACCGTCCTGTGCGCGATCCTGCTGGCCAACATCGCCCCCCGCTTCCTGCACAGCGACCTCGCCGCCGACTCCCGCGAACTCGCCGCCGAACTCGACGCCCCCGCCGACGACCCCGACCTCTCCGAGGGCTACTACGAGGTCGTGCTGCGCGCCTACACCGCCGTCAACGGCCCGATCGGCTCCACCGTCGAGCAGTTCGAACAGCGCCAGCAGGCCGCCGGACGCCGGGTCTACCTCACCCGGATCCGCCGGGACGGCAGGATCCTCGACCACGACCAGCAGACCGTCGTCGAACGCGGCGACGTGCTCGCCGTCAGCGCGCTCCGCCACGACCTGGTCGAACTCGACCCGGCCACCGCCATCGGCCCGGAGACCGACGACGTCGAACTGCTCGGCTACCGCACCGAGCACCTGCACGTCGTCGCCGCCGAGAAGGCCCAACTCGGGAAGACCATCGCGCAGTTGCGGCGCGAGCCGTTCATGGTCGGGGTGTTCGTCGACAAGGTCTACCGCTCCGGCGCCGAGTTCCCCTATCTGCTCACCACCCAGGTCGAACGCGGCGACACCCTGCTGCTGTCCGGCCCCGAGCGGCTGGTCGGACCGGCCGGGAAGGCGATCGGCAAGCCGGTGCCGACCAGCTTCGCCACCGACATGACCTGGGTGGGCCTGGGCATCTTCCTCGGCGGCTGCATCGGCATCCCCGCGCTCACCCTCGGCGGCGTGCCGATCAGCCTCTCCACCTCCGGCGGCGCGCTGATCATGGGCCTGGTGTTCGGCTGGATCCGCGGCAAGTACCCGACCTTCGGCAACGTGCCGCCCGGCGCCCAGTGGTTCATGGACACCTTCGGCCTGTGCGCGTTCGTCGCCATCGTCGGCATCAACGCCGGGCCGAGCTTCACCAGCGGCCTCTCCCAGGCGGGTTGGGGCCTGCTGCTGTGGGGCGCCGTCGCCACCGTCGTCCCGCTGGTGGTCGGCCTGCTGGTCGGCCACTTCGTGTTCCGGATGCGCCCGCCGATCCTGATGGGCGTGGTGGCCGGCGCGCAGACCACCACCGCCGCGATCGGCGCCGTCAACGAAGCCTCCCGCAGCCAGATCCCCACGCTCGGCTACACCATCCCGTACGCCGCGGGGAACGTCCTGCTGACCATCTGGGGCGCCGTCATCGTCGCCCTGCTCGGCTAGCCCCCTCCCGGAAGGACCCGCACCATGAGCAAGCCGTCGATCAGCCGCGAGGAGATCCAGCGCCTCTCCCGGCTCAGCCCGTTCGAGCTCAAGGGCGAGTTCATCGAACTCGCCCAGCACTACCAGGCCGACCGGCCCGGGCAGAAGGACAAGACCACCGTCCACATGCTCAACGCGGGCCGCGGCAACCCCAACTGGGTCTGCACCGGCCCCCGCGAGGCGATGCTCGCGCTCGGCCACTTCGCGCTCGCCGAGTCCCGCCGGGTCTGGACCGCCGACAACCTCGGCGGCATGCCCGAACGGCGGGGCATCGCCGCCCGCTACGACCACTTCGCCCGCTCGCACCCCGAACTGCCCGGCATCGAACTGCTCACCGCCTGCACCAGCCTCGCCGTCGACCGCTTCGACCTCGACCGCGACGACTTCCTGCACGAACTCGCGGACGCCGCGATCGGCGACAACTACCCCGTCCCCGACCGGATGCTGACCTGCGCCGAGCAGATCGTCACCGGCTACCTCCAGGACGAGCTGATGGACCGCCGGCCCCCCGAGGGGCAGCTCGACCTGTTCGCCACCGAGGGCGGCACCGCCGCCATGTGCTACGTCTTCGACTCCCTGATGAAGAACGGCATCCTGCACAAGGGCGACAAGATCGCCCTGATGGTGCCGGTCTTCACCCCCTACATCGAGATCCCCGAACTCGACACCTACGAGTTCGACGTGGTCCCGGTCCAGGCGTCCTCCTTCGCCGAGGCCGGCGTGCGCGAGTGGCGCTACCCCGCCGAGGAGGTCGCCAAGCTCGCCGACCCCGCCGTCAAACTGGTCTGCCTGGTCAACCCCAGCAACCCGCCCTCGCTCGCGCTCTCCCAGCGGGTCGCCGACCAGATCAGGTCCATCGTCGCCACCGACAACCCGGGCCTGATCATCGTCACCGACGACGTCTACGGCACCTTCGTCGACCACTTCCGCAGCATCGCCGCCGACCTGCCCCGCAACACCCTGCTCGTCTACTCCTACTCCAAGCACTACGGCGCCACCGGCCACCGCCTCGGCGTCATCGGCCTGCAGCGCGACAACGTCATCGACGACGCCATCGCCGCCCTCCCGCAGGCCGAGAAGGACCGCCTGGCCAAGCGCTACGGCAGCCTCAGCCTCGACCCCGGCAGCATCCGCTTCATCGACCGCCTGGTCGCCGACTCCCGCCAGGTCGCCCTCAACCACACCGCCGGGCTCTCCCTCCCGCAGCAGGCCCAGCTCACCCTCTTCTCGCTCTTCGCGATGCTCCCCGAGGGCAAGGCGTACAAGGCCAAGGTGCAGGCCGTCGTCAAGCAGCGCCTGGACCTGCTGCTGGAGGGCTCCGGCATGAAGATCTCCGAGGACCCGAAGCGGGCCGGCTACTACGTCGAACTCGACCTGCTCGCCGAGGCCGAACGCACCTCCGGCCCCGAGTTCGCCGCCCACCTGCAGAAGAACTACGAACCCACCGAACCGCTCTTCCGGCTCGCCGAGCAGACCGGCGTCGTCCTGCTCAACGGCGGCGGCTTCGACGGCCCCGAGTGGTCGGTCCGGGTCTCCCTCGCCAACCTCGACGACCTCGACTACCTCAAGATCGGCCACCACCTGAAGACCATCTTCGACGACTACCGCGCCGAATGGCAGGCCACCACCGGCAACTGACGACCCGCCAGGCACGCCCGCGCCCGTCCCGGCCGGGCCCGGGCGGCCCCCGCCGCCGGGGCCCGGCCGTCCCTGTTTGTCCGGGCCGGGGCGGGCGGCGCATGCTGGAAGGGAGCGGCCGGGGCGACCCGGCCCGGAGGAGTGCGCCATGGAGATCAGGGCAGCGAACGGGGTGGTGGCGGGGGTCGACGGGTCGGTGCCCGGGGCGGAGGCCGCCGAGTGGGCCGCCCGGGAGGCCGAGTGGCGGGGGACGGGACTGCACCTGGTGCACGCCGTCAACACCGGGACGGTGACGCTCTCGCCGCGCACCGGGGCCACCGTCACCGACCTGATCCTGCGGGAGGCCGCAGAACTGCTGGAGGCGGTGCAGGCCGCCCTGGAGGCCGCCCACCCCGGGCTGCGGATCACCGGGGACGTGGTGCCGCGGGAGGCCGCCGAGGCGGTGCTGACCGCCGCCGAACACGCCTCGCTCGCGGTGCTCGGCACCCGCGGCCACGGCGGGTTCGCCTCGCTGCTGCTGGGCTCGGTCAGCCTGCGGGTCACCGCGCACGCCACCTGCCCGGTCGTCGTGGTCCGCGGCACCGACCACCCCGACGGGCCGGTGCTGGTCGCCCTGCACGACGAGCGGGACGCCGCCGCGCTGCGCTTCGGCTGCGAGACCGCCGCCCGCCGGGGCCTGCCGGTGCGGGCCGTGCACACCTGGTCGCCGGTGGTGGCCGACGTCGGGCGGATGGCGCCGATGGTCGACGAGCTGGGGGAGGAGTCCCGGCTGCACGAGCAGCTGCTGCGCCGCACCTGCGACCCGGTGCGCGCGGAGTACCCGGACGTCGAGGTGGAGAGCCACCAGCTGACCGGCTCCGCCGCCGCGACGGTGGTGGAGGAGTCCCGGACCGCCGCCCTGGTGGTGCTCTCCCGGCACGAGCCCGCGCCGCGCTTCGGCCTGCGACTGGGCACGCCCGTGCACGCCGTCCTGCACCACGCGCACTGCCCGGTGGCCGTCGTCCCGGTCTGAGGGCGCCCGGCGGCCGCGGCCCGTCAGGCGGGCGGCAGGAGCGGTCCGGCGAGGCGGCGGAAGGCGGTGTCGGCGAGCGCGGCGGCCCCGGCGGGGGGCGCGTCCCCGGCGGCCCAGGTCTCGACGGCCAGCCGCATCGCGGTGTTCGCGGCGGCGGCCAGCAGGCGGGCGTCCAGGCCCTCCGGGTCGAGGCCGGCCAGCCGGGCCAGGACGGGGCGCAGCGCGGTCTCGGCGTCGTGGTGGATGCGGTGCCAGACGTCGCGCAGCGCCGGGTCGGCGGGCATGGCGCGCAGCAGGCCGCGGGTCCAGTCCAGCGCCTCGGCGGCCCGGCCGGGGGCGGGGGTGAGGGAGGCGCGGGCGGAGTCCAGCAGGGCGGTGAGCGGCGGGGTGCCGGGGGCGGTGCCGGCGAGCAGCGCGATCCACTGGCGGGAGCCCTCGGCGAGCAGCGGGGCGACCGCGTCCTCCTTGGTGCGGAAGTAGCGGTAGAAGGTGCGCAGCGAGATGCCGCAGGTGCGGGCGACGTCCTCGGCGGTGGTGCCCTCGGCGCCGTGCTCGGCGAACAGGCGGGCGGCGGCGAGGGCGATCTCCTGCTGGGTGGCGGCCTTGCGGCGCTCGGTGAGGGAGGGCTGCGGACGGTCGGGCTGCGGTCGGTCGGGCGCGGACATCTCTGCGGGTCCCCCGGTGGGTGCGGTCGGCCGGTGGTGCGGGCGGGTCCAGCCTAGCCCGGGAACGTCACAGAATGCGGATGTGGCACAACGTGCCATCAAGGCGTACCGTGCAGGGCGAGAGGCCGAGCCGACCTCCCGATCCACCCGCACCGCAGGGAGACCCCCGTCATGAAGCGTTTCGAAGGCCGCCGCGTCCTGATCACCGGCGCCGGCTCCGGCATCGGCCGGGCCACCGTCCACCGGATCCTCGCCGAGGGCGGCACCGTGGTCGCCGCCGACGTGGCCGAGGCCGGCCTCGCCGCCACCCGGCAGCAGGCCGAGGCCGACGGCACCGCCGACCGGCTGACCACCGCGGTGGTCGACATCTCCGACGAGGCGTCCGTCCGGGACGGCATCGGCGGCGCCGTCGCCGCCCTCGGCGGCCTGGACGCACTGGTCAACGCGGCGGGCATCCTGCGCTCCGCGCACACCGGGCAGACCACGCTGGAGTTCTGGAACCGGATGCTGGCCGTCAACCTCACCGGCACCTTCCTGGTCACCCGGGAGGCGCTGCCCGCGCTGCTGGCCACCGGCCGCGGCGTGGTGGTCAACTTCTCCTCCACCTCCGCCTCCTTCGCCCACCCCTACATGGCCGCGTACGCCGCGTCCAAGGGCGGCATCCAGTCCTTCACGCACGCCATCGCCGCCGAGTACGCCAAGCAGGGCCTGCGCGCCGTCAGCGTCGCGCCCGGCTCGATCGCCTCCGGCATGACCGCCGACCCGGGCCTGCCCGCGGACGCCGACATGGCGTGGTTCGCCAAGCTGCAGCCCGCGATCGGCCAGGGCTTCGCGGGCCCCGAGACGGTGGCCGGCGTGATCGCCATGCTGGCCTCCGACGACGGCGCGTTCGTCACCGGCACCGAGGTCCGGATCGACGGCGGCACCCACGCCTGACGCCCCCCGCCCCCGCCCCGGACCGCCCGGCCCGGAGCGGGGGAACCGCGGGAGCGGGTGCGGGCGTCACCCCGGCGGCGGGCATACTGCTTGCCGCACCCCCGCGCGCGCCACCCCGCCCACCGGCCCGGCCGCGCCGCGCGGGGAACACCGCGAGCGGAAGGCACGGGGAGCACGGGGCATGGGGCTGACCAGCACGACACTGCTGCTGTTCACGATCGAGGTCGCGGTGGCGGCGCTGGGGGCGACCGTCTGGTGGTGGCCCGCCCTCGCCCGGCGGCACTGGCGGGCGGTGCTCGGACGGATCGGCATGCTGCTCGGCAGCCAGCTCGCGCTGCTCGCCGTGATCGGCCTGCTGGCCAACAACTACTTCTCGTTCTACAGCAGTTGGAACGACCTGCTGGGCACCGGACCGGACGCCCCGGTCGCCGTGCGGGCCGCCGCACCCGCCGCCCAGGCCGCCCCGGCCCCGTCCGCCGCGCCCTCCCGGCAGCCGGACCCGCCGGACCTCCCGGTGCTGCCCGCCCAGGAGACCGGCAGCGAACCGGTCAACACCGGCGGCCCGCGCGACCCGGAGCGGGTCGGCGCGATCCGCGCGGTGCGGATCCCCGGCGCCCGCACCGGCCTGAGCACCGACGGGTACGTCTACCTGCCGCCGCAGTACTTCCAGCCCGGCAACGAGCGGCGCAAGTTCCCCGCGGTCATCGCCATGACCGGCTTCCCCGGCGACGCCAAGGCCCTGATCACCCGCTTCAACTACCCGGGCGTCGCCCTCGACGAGATCCGGGCGGGCCGGATGCAGCCCACCGTCCTGGTGCTGATGCGCCCCTCGCCCGCGATGCCCGCCGACCCCGAGTGCGAGGACGTCCCCGGCGGGACGCAGGCCGAGACCTACTTCGCCGCGGACGTCCCGCGCGCGATCGGCGCCACCTACCGGACCTCCGACGGCCCCGGCGGCTGGGGCGTGATGGGCAACTCCACCGGCGGCTACTGCGCCGCCAAGCTCGCCATGCGCCACCCCGAGGTGTTCGCGGGCGGCGTCTCCATCTCCGGCTACCTGAAGGCCGCCGAGGACGTCACCACCGGCGACCTGTTCAAGGGCAGCGGGCAGCGCCGCGACGAGGCCGACCTGCTGTGGCGGCTGCGCAACCTGCCGATGCCCGCCACCGGGGTCATGCTCAGCGGCGCCGAGAAGGGCGACGGCGACTTCCGCGCCGAGGCCGACGCGTTCACCGCCGCCGCGAAGCCGCCGCTGGCCACCGCGGTGGCCTCCGTCCCCGAGGGCGGGCACAACTACACGACCTGGATCAAGCTGCTGCCGGCCGGGTTCCGGTTCCTGTCGCAGCGGCTGAAAGCCTGAGCGCCGGGGGGGGAGGGTCGGGCCCGGGGGAGGGCCGGGGCCGGGTGAGGGTCAGGCCGGGGTGAGGGTGCCGGTGTGCAGCTCGCCGACCCGGCCGGTCTCGCCCTCCCAGGTCCAGAAGACCTTCACGGTCAGGGCGGTGAGGTCCATGACGTGGCTGACGGTGATGCCGCTGCGCTCCGTCCAGGAGACGAACCAGACGCCGGGGGCGACGGCCGCGACGTGCAGCGGGACGTCCTCGTACTGGCCGGCCGACTCGCCGAGGCCCTCCCAGCGCAGCCGGGTGCCGTCCGCGGAGTAGGAGTTGCGGAAGGAGGCGCCGTTGTCGACCTCGAAGAGGTAGGTGCGGCCGGCGAAGCCCGGCAGGGGGGCGTTCATGGAGGTCCTCGGTCCTTCGGGCGGGTCGGATCGGCGGGCGGGCGCGACCGGGCCGGCCGCACCCGCCCAACCTATCGGACCGGGGCTCCGGTCAGCAGCCGAAGTCGACGCGGCGGAACGACACGTAGTGGTCGGCCGTGTAGTAGTCCTCGTGGTGGAGCTTGCCGGTGATGATCCGCCGGGTGCCGCGGGTCGGGCTGCCCGGGGTGATCACGGTGTACTCGTGGTAGTAGCCGGTGGACTGCGCGGGCAGGACGCCCTCGCGGTTCTGGAACACCACGCCGTCCTGCGAGTACGGGAACGGCCCGCCCGCGTCGATCAGGCGGATGGTGTCGCGGCCCTGGCTGGGCAGCGCCGTGTAGCAGATGTTCCCGCTGACGGCGGCGTGCGCCTGGCCGGCGGCCACGGCGGTCGGGGCGAGGGTCAGCAGGCCGAGGGCGGCGACCGAGACGGCACGGATCTTCAACGCGCGTAGAGTCATTCGCATGCCAGCAGTGTGACGCCCCGTCGGGTCCGGCGGAACCCTTGGCGCGAACACTTCATCCCCGGGCCACCGCCGCACCACCCCGCCGCCGCGTGCCGGACCGCCACCAGCGGCGTCCGCGGGGTGTGGTCCTGACACATGGGGCCCGGACGCCACCGCCCCTACCGTGACCTGACCCCCCGTCACCCCCGTCCGAGGAGGCCCGGTGCGCCACCCGCTCAGGTCCCTGTCCGCCGCACTGCTGGCCGCGGCGCTGCTCGCGCTCGGCCCCGCACCCGCGCACGCCGCCACCGCCGCGCCCGGCTACCTGACCCGGGAGGCCGCGTTCCCCGCCCCCGGCAACGGCTGGGCCCAGGTCGAGCGCTACCTCGACACCACCACCGGCTTCCGGCAGGAGCAGTACCCCGCCGACGGGCGCGGCGACCAGGACGGCGCCCGGGTCACCTACTTCGGCGCCGCCCGCCCCTACTCCGGGCGCTTCCTGCTGTACAGCGCCCAGGGCTGGGACACCGCCCCCGGCACGCCGGTGCTGCTGGTGCACGGCGCCAACGACAACGCCGACCGGGCCTGGGCGAACCCCGGCGAGAGCGGCGGCTGCGGCGCGCCGAACTGCCCCGCCACCGGCATGGCGCAGGCGCTCGCCGCCGCCGGGCACCGGGTGTTCGCCATCGGCTTCGCGCACAAGCAGGGCGACAACCTGCAGCAGGCTCAGGCGGTCGGCGACGCGCTCGCCCTGGTCCGGGCCCGCACCGGCGCCGCCCAGGTCGACCTGGTCGCCTGGAGCAAGGGCGAGGTCGCGGCCCGCGCCTACGTCTCCTCGGTCAAGCCGTCCTGGGGCCGGGCCTACGCGGGCGACGTCCGCCGGCTGGTCACCCTCGGCGGCCCCAACGGCGGCCTCGACTACAGCTACGCCCACGGCTGGGCGTTCTCCCTCGCCACCTGGCCCGCCTGCGGCGGCACCGCCAACGCGCCCTCCCCGCACCTGTACATGACCTGCTACGGCACCTACACCGCCCAGCCCTGCCTGGGCGTCCTGCCCACCGGCGGCTACGACTGCTTCCCCGGCCAGCGCCAACTGCTCGCCCGCTGGGACGGCCGCTACGGCCTCGACACCGCCATGCAGGACTGGTGGACCACGTACTACGGCGGCCAGGGCTACTACACCTCCGGGCAGGGCATCCAGGCCGCCATCGACGCCGGCTCGCTGATCGCACCGCTCCAGCGGGCCGGCGTGCCGGCCGCCGTGCCCGGCTACCTGCTGGCGGGCGGCTCGGCGGACATCCCCGGCATCCTGAACGAGACCCGCGGCCCCAGCGACGGCCTGGTGCTCACCGCCAGCGCGCTGGACACCACCGGCGTCCCGACGGTCGGCGGCACCGCGCTGCTCGGCGGCCTCAACCACCTGGAACTCGCCTGGGCCCCCGCCGCGACCGCCCAGGTCAGCGCCTGGCTGGGATGACGGACCGCGATGTGAGAGTGCTCTCAGCGGGCCCCGGACCCTTGGAGACAAAGCGACAATCTGCCTAGCCTGCGGGTGCGTCCAGGACCGGACGCACCCGCCGACGGGACGCCGAATCCCGCCCGACCGACGGCGTCGTCCCACAGCAACAGACCACGGGCGGGAGCGGGGGACCCACGGCAGTACGCCGCGCCTTCCCCCGCCCCTGCCCGGCGGGCCCGGGTGCGGTTCGGCCCTGTCCGGCCGATCTTGCCGGGCGCGCGACGCCGGATCTCCCCCAGCCCCAAGGGGGGCTGGGAGGTGCCCCCTTCGGCTGGAAGCACCGGCCCAACACCCGAGTACATCCAGTACGAGGGCGTCGGGCCGGCACTCCCAGCCGGGCGCCCGACGTCGCGCGCCGATCCGACAAGATCGACCGGACAGGGCCTCGGGGTGAAGCCGCGCCTGCGCGCGGCCGGGCGGCCTCGGCGCCCGAACCCGACAGCTCACCTCGCAGGCGTCGCGGAGGAACCCGTCCCATGCGACCCATGCCCCTTGCCACCCCCGCCCGCCTCGGCGTGCTGGCCGGCGCCGCCGCGCTGGTCGGCGTGCCGCTGGCCGCCGGACCCGCCGGCGCCGCCACCGCCACCACCGTCGTCCAGGACCGGCTCGCCCCGGCCGGGATGACCGCCGGCAGCGCGAGCACCGCCTCGCTGACCCTGCACGCGAACCGCTGCTTCACCGCGAAGACCGTCGGCGTCGGCATCCGCGACGCGGCCGGCGCCAACCTCGACTTCCCCGGCAGCGCGAGCAACGTCCGGATCTGCTCCGGCGGCGTCACCGTCACCACCGGCGCGCGCACCCTGCCGGCCGGCACCTACACCCAGTTCGGGTTCTGGCAGGACACCGCGGGCGGCTGGCACAACCTGCCCTCGCGCACCCTCACCGTCGCCGGCGCCACCACCGCGCCGACCGCGCCGACGGCCCCGACCACGCCCACCACGCCGACGGCGCCGGACCCGGCCCCGGGCCAGGCGCCCGTCCCCGGCAAGTCGCTGACCTGGTCGGAGGAGTTCTCCGGGCCGATCGCCTGGGGCAGCAAGTGGACCGGCGACCGCAGCAGCGCCTACCGCTACGGCAGCCACAACCCCGACGACAACAAGCTGGACTGGCTGGCCCCGTCCGCCGTCACCGTCTCCGGCGGCGTCGCCACCTTCACCGCCACCCCCTCCGCGCACACCCTGGAGAACGGCAAGCAGGCCTGGGACACCGGCCTGCTCACCACCGAGTACAGCAAGGACGGCTTCCAGGTCCGCACCGGCGACTACATCGAGGCCCGGGTGAAGCTGCCCGCCGGCACCGGCGCCTGGCCCGCGCTGTGGACCTGGAAGGACGGCAACAACGAGATCGACAGCTTCGAGTACCACCCGGACAACCCGAACCTGCTCGAACTCTCCAACCGGATCCGCTCCGGCCTGAAGTACCACACCGACGCCAACGCGATCGCCCCCGACCGCTGGGTCACCGTCGGCACCTACTACGGCGCCGACTCGGTCGACTGGTACGTCAACGGGGCGAAGGTGTTCTCCGACGGCACCGGCGTCGGCGCGAACTGGTCGGCCTACCCGATCCTCAACCTGTCGCTCAGCGCCGGCCAGTACCACCCGGCGGCGAGCGGCAGCGCGCCGGTCTCGTTCAGCGCCGACTACCTGCGGGTCTACCGCTGACGGTCCCTCACGAGACGGTGAGCGCGAACGCCGTCCGGTCGTTCGCCGGGACGCGGTCGTCCGCGCTCACCACCCGCAGCTGCCCCACGGTCCGCAGGCCGTGGGGCAGCTGCGCGTCCGCCCGCACCGGCACCAGCGCCGTCGCCGACCGCAGCGGCGGCAGGCCCGCCGGGAACACGCAGCTGACGGTCCGCCCGGCGGCCGTGCACGAGGACGGGAAGTACGGCCCCTCCGGGGCGAAGCCCGGCGGCAGCTCCACCACCACCGTGAACGGCGAACCCGTCGTCTGCGGACCGCCGTTGGCGACGAAGGCGTGCACCGTCGTCACCCCGCCCGGCGCCACCGGGTCCGGATCCAGCCGCACCACCCGCAGGTCCGAGTCCGAGGGGGCGGCGGCCGCGCCCAGCGCCCCCAGGGCGAGCAGGGGCGCGGCCAGCAGGGCGGGGAGACGGTGCACGGGGGGCCTCCGGCGGAGCGCGGTCAGTCGTGCACCCAGCGTAGCCGCGGCACCCGGACCGCCCCGTCGGACCACGCCGGGCGGCGGGTAGCGTGGGGCGCATGGGAACTGCGGGGGATGCGGGCGGGGCAGCGGTGTGGACGGCCGAACTGCCGGGTGCGGCAAGGGCGTTCCTCGACGGCGCCGGGGTGGGGTGGGAGCCGTCGAACGACGGGGCGGTACGGCGCTTCGGGCGGTACGTGGGGGAGTTCGCCGACGCGCTGGAGGAGAACCTGCGGGAGGGGCTGCGGGTGCTGACCGGGCTGGGGGAGCACTACCGGGGGCCGGTGTACGAGGCGCTGCTGGCCGAGTACCGGGACGCGGCCCGGGGGCGGATGGCCCGGATGGTGGCCGGGGCGCGGACGTGCGCGCGGCGGCTGCACGTGGCGGCCGACGTGATCGCCGGCATGCAGAACGAGGTGGTCGAGGAACTGGCGGCGCTGGCGGCGGACGAGGGCCGGCCGGTGGCGGACCGGGCCGCCGCGGCGGAGAAGCAGATCGCCTACCTGCAGCGGCAGTTGGAGCACTACGCGCTGGACCAGGTGAGCGAGGTCGCGGCCGACCAGTTGGCGGCGATCGTCGCCGAGGCGTCGCGCGGGCCCGAGCGGCCGCGCTCCGCGGAACTGCTCGCCGCGCTCGACCGGGGCGAGGACCTCGGCCCGGAGCACCGCTTCGACCCGGCGGAGGTGGAGCGCTGCGCGGTGGCGCTGGACCGGCACGAGGACCGGCTTCGGCTGGCGGCCGAGCGCTTCCGGACCTGCCTGGCGGCCGTCGACTTCGCGGCGCCGCCCGGGCCCGACGACGCGCTCGTGCACGGCTTCCTGCTCGACCGGGGCGCGGCGCGGGCGGTGTTCGGCGCGGACGGGATGGTCACCCTGGACGGGCGCTCGGCGGCCGCGGTCGCGCACCGGCCGAGCCGGGTGTTCCTGCGGGAGGTCGGGCTGCCGGACGACGCCGCGTTCCTGGCCCTGCAGCCGGAGCTGCGGTGGGGCGAGGTGCGGATCGGGGGCGCGGACCCGGCGGCGTCCGGTGGGGCCGACCGGCTGGCGCTCGGCCGGTTCGGCGCGGACGACTTCCACCTGGACACCGTCACCGGCCGGGTCCACAACGTCCCGGACGGCGGGCCCCCGCAGCTGGCCGCGACCCGGATCGACGCGTTCGTCCTGGCGCTGCACGCCCTGGAGGCGGAGCGCCCCTTCTACGAGACCGGCCTCCGCTACCGCGACCACCTCGACCCGGCGGGCGTCGAGCGGCGCTTCACGGCGCTGCTGCGGCGGGTGGACCCGGAGGCGGCCGCCGACCCGGACGGGTTCTGGCACCGGCTGATGGGTCACCTGCACAACAGCTAGGCGGGAAAAGGGAGTTGACGCACCGTCAGAGGACCTCGCCGAGGCGGGCGGCGATCGCCTGCATGAGCGGCACCAGGCCGGCGGCGCCGGACTGGGCCTCCAGGGCCTGGATGCGGGCCTCGGGGCCGGAGACCGAGAGGGCGGTCGGGGTGGGGGCGCCGGGGACGGCGACGGCGATGCAGCGGACGCCGATCTCCTGCTCCTGGTCGTCGACCACGTAGCCGAGCTCGCGGGCGGTGGCGAGCTGGGTGAGCAGCGCGGCGGGGGTGGTGACGGTGTGCGGGGTGTGCGCCTGGAGCGGGCCGGGGCCGAGCAGGGCGCGGGCCTCGTCCTCGGGGAGCTGGGCGAGCAGCGCCTTGCCGACGCCGGTGCAGTGGGGCTGGACGCGGCGGCCGACCTCGGTGAACATGCGCATGGAGCGGCGGGACTGGACCTGCCCGACGTAGACCACCTCGCCGCCCTCCAGGACGGCCAGGTTGGCGGTCTCGCCGGTGGCCTCCATGAGTTCGGCCAGGTAGGGGCGGGCCCAGGAGCCGAGGAGGCGGCCGGCGGTCTCGCCGAGGCGGATCAGGCGCGGGCCGAGGGTGTAGCGGCGGGCGGTGTCCTGCCGGACGTAGCCCTGGGCGACCAGGGTGCGGACCAGGCGGTGGATGGTCGGCATCGGCAGGCCGGAGCTGGCGGACAGCTCGCTGAGGGTGGCGACGCCGCCGGAGTCGGCGAGCGCCTCCAGGAGCTGGAAGGCGCGCTCGACGGACTGCACCGAGCCGGTGGTGCGTTCGGTGGAGGTGCTGGCCACGGGCGTTCCCTTCAATGTCCGGGGAGGAGTAGAGTCCACGCGATTCATCAACAAACCGTTGAAATTCTGTATCGCGGAAACTAGTCTCCACTGTACAGAACGGAACAGCCCAAGGAGAGTCCTGCCCATGGCCGCCGCAGATCAGGGTTCGTCCCCCTCCGTCCCCGGTGTCACGGTCTCCGGTCCGCCGGTGCCGCGCGCCGAGGAGGTGCTGACCGCGGGAGCACTGCAGTTCGTCGCCGACCTGCACCGGGCGTTCGAGGGCCGCCGCCGCGAACTGCTGGCCGCCCGCCGCGAGCGCCGCGCCGAGATCGCCCGCACCGGAACGCTGGACTTCCTGCCGCACACCGCCGACGTCCGCTCCGGCGACTGGCAGGTCGCCCCCGCCCCGCGCGCCCTCACCGACCGCCGGGTCGAGATCACCGGCCCCACCGACCGCAAGATGGTCATCAACGCGCTCAACTCCGGCGCGAAGGTCTGGCTCGCCGACTTCGAGGACGCCACCGCCCCCACCTGGGAGAACGTCGTCTCCGGCCAGGTCAACCTGATCGACGCCTTCGAGGGCCGGATCGACTTCACCAGCCCCCAGGGCAAGGCGTACGCGCTCAAGCCCGCCGCCGAACTCGCCACCGTCGTGGTCCGCCCGCGCGGCTGGCACATCGAGGAGCGCCACCTCACCGTCGACGGCGACCCGGTGGCCGGCGCCTTCGTCGACTTCGGCCTGTACTTCTTCCACAACGCCGCCCGGCTGCTCGCCAAGGGCGAGCAGGACCCCAACTCCGGCCCCTACTTCTACCTCCCCAAGACCGAGAGCCACCTGGAGGCCCGGCTCTGGAACGAGGTCTTCACCCACGCCCAGGCCGCCCTCGGCATCCCGCACGGCACGATCCGCGCCACCGTGCTGATCGAGACCATCACCGCCGCCTTCGAGATGGACGAGATCCTCTACGAACTGCGCGAGCACGCCGCCGGGTTGAACGCCGGCCGGTGGGACTACCTGTTCTCCATCGTGAAGAACTTCCGGGACGCCGGCGAGCGCTACGTGCTGCCCGACCGCAACACCGTCACCATGGCCTCCCCGTTCATGGCCGCCTACACCCGCCTGCTCGTGCGGACCTGCCACAAGCGCGGCGCCCACGCCATCGGCGGCATGGCCGCGTTCATCCCCTCCCGCAAGGACCCCGAGGTCAACGCCGCCGCCCTGGTCAAGGTCCGGGCCGACAAGGAGCGCGAGGCGAACGGCGGCTTCGACGGCTCCTGGGTCGCCCACCCCGACCTGGTGCCCGTCGCCCGCGCCTGCTTCGACGCCGTGCTCGGCGAGCGCCCGCACCAGAAGGACAACCCCGGCGCGCCCGAACCGGTCACCCCCGCCCAGCTCCTCGACGTCGCCGCGGCCGGCGGCAGCTGCACGCACACCGGACTGCACAACGCCGTCCAGGTCGGCATCCGCTACATCGAGGCCTGGCTGCGCGGCCTCGGCGCCGTCGGCATCTTCCACATGATGGAGGACGCCGCCACCGCCGAGATCTCCCGCTCCCAGATCTGGCAGTGGATCCACAACGGCGTGGTCCTCGCCGACACCGGCGAGAAGACCACCGCCGAACTGGTCCGCCGCCTGGTCGCCGAAGAACTCGCCGCCCTGCAGGGCGAGTCGGGCGAACAGGGGTACGCCGCCGGCCGCTGGACCGAAGCCGCCGCGCTGTTCGAACAGGTCGCCCTCGCCGAGGACTTCCCCGACTTCCTCACCCTCCCGGCGCTCGCCCTCATCGACTGACCCGCCCCCGTCGACCGGGCCCACGCCCCGCACGCCCCGCCCCGTACCGCCGGCACCCTCACACCGGCCGCGGTACGGGGCGGCCCAACGAAAGGAGCACCATGGCACGCATCTTCTTCAACGGCCAGGCGATGACCGGCGGCCCCTTCCACGCCAAGGTCCACGGCCACCTGGTCGGCCCGGTCAGCACCGCCCCCGGCTACCGCTTCTTCTCCATCCGCGACGAATGCCCCGCCCTGCTCGCCGACCCGAACGTCGACACCGCCATCGAGGGCGAACTGTACGACCTCCCGCTGGAACACCTCCGGGACGCCGTCCTCCCCGGCGAACCCCTCGAACTCGAGCTCGGCGTCATCGAGCTGGCCGACGGCACCCCCTCCCTCTCGATGGTCCTCGCCCGCGGCCAGCTCGAACGCGGCACCCACCGCGAGATCACCGAACACGGCGGCTGGCGCGCCTACTTGGCGACCCTGGGCCGCGAGGCCTGACCGGCCGCCGAGAAAAAAAGCAGGTGCGGGCAGGGGGCCGTCCGGGCCGGGGCGAAGCCGTCCCGGTGCACAGGACCGGCAGGCGCGGCGACCCGGGCGGCGAAGTCCCCGCACCGGCCGGGGACTTCACCGGCCGCCGGAGGCGAGGGCGGCGCCCAAGGGGGAGCGGGCGTACAGCACGCTGCGGCCGGCCCGGGTGCGGGTGAGCAGGCCCGCGGCGGTGAGGGCGGACAGGTGGCGGCTGACGGCGCCCGGGGTGACGCCGAGGCGGTGGGCCAGGGCGGTGGTGGTGGCGGGGTGGGCCAGCAGCAGGAGTAGGCGGGCCCGCGGGGGGCCGATCAACTCGGCCAGCGCGTCCGGCACTTCGGGGAACGGCTGCTGCTCGCCCAGCAGCGCCGTGCCGCGGGCCGGGTAGCTGATCACCGGCGGCTCGCCCGGGTCGATGACGGTGTGCGCGCTGCGGCCGCACAGGGTGGGCAGCAGGACCAGGCCGCGCCCCGCCACCCGGGTGCGTCGGCCGCCCAGCGCACGCACCCGAGGATCCGGGTCGTCCAGCCTCAACACCCCGGCGTTCCACGAGAGTTGAGGGGAGAGTTCGGCGAACAGTCCCTCCGCGCCGTGCTCCGCGAACAGCCGCCCCCGGTACGCCAGGTCGGCCTCCAGGACCGCCCGGGCCCGCGGCCACCAGCGCGGCAGCAGGCAGCGCTCCCAGTACCCGCGCAGCTGTGCCGTGCAGTGCGCCAGCAGCCGCTCCGGATCGTCCAGCCGGGACGCCACCGCCTCCGGCAGCGGCGCCCCGTCGCCCCGGTACGCGGCCGCGAAGTCCTTCGCCACCGTCTCCGGCGCGGTCCGCGCCAGGAGCGCCAACTCGCTCTCGAAGGACGGCCGCCGGGAGGACGGGCGGGGCGTCAGGAAGTCCGGCACCCAGACCCGGGGCGTCACCAGCGCGTCCAGCAGGGCGGAGTCCAGCTCCCGGTACTCGGCCTCCCAGGACGCCGTCCAGCGCCGGTAGTGCGGGTACGCCGCCGGGCGGCGGCGGGCCCGCAGGCTGAACACCGCCTCCTGCAGGGGCGAGTAGGTGATCCAGGTGGTGGCGAGGTCGTCCACGCCGAAGGCGAACTCGAACATTGACCCCAACGGTAAAAGGATTCCCGGCCGTCGGGAACCCTGGTGTCCTGGCCCGCATGACCGCCGCCGCCGCGCCCGCCGGGCGCCGCTCCCTCCTGCCCGCAGACCCGATCCTGCGTCGGCTCGCCGTGATGACCGCCGTCAACACCGTCGGCAACGGCCTCTACTACTCCGTCAGCGCCCTCTACTTCACCCGCCAAGTGGGGCTGAGCGCCGGACAGTTGGCCACCGGACTGGCCGCCGCCGGAGTCGCCGGGATGCTGGCCGGCGTCCCGTTCGGACGGCTCGCCGACCGGGTCGGCCACCGCCGGCTGCTGTACCTGCTCGGGCCGCTGCAGGGCCTGGCCGTCCTCACCTACGCCTTCGTCGACGGCTTCGCACCGTTCGTCGCCGCCGTCGTCACCGCCACCGTGCTGGAACGCGGCGCGGTCGTGGTGCGCAGCGCGCTGATCGCGCACCTGCTGCCCGCCGAGGACCAGGTGCGCTCGCGGGCGGTGCTGCGCTCGGTGATGAACGCCGGGCTGGTGATCGGCTCCACCGGCGCGGTCTTCGCCCTCCAGTCGGACAGCCACTGGGGCTACACCGCCGCGCTGGCCGTGGACGCCGCCAGCTTCGCCGCCACCTCGCTGCTGCTGCGCGGCCTGCCGGAGGCCGACGTCCCCGCCGGGCGGCGGACCGGCGCCGGCCGGGCGCGCACCGCGCTCGCCGACCGGCGCTACCTGCTGGTGGCCTTCCTGCACGCCGTGCTGGAACTGCAGTTCGCCATGCTGGAGATCGGCATCCCGCTGTGGATCGCCACCCGCACCGCCGCGCCGCGCGCCCTGGTCGCGGTGGTCGGCATCGTCAACTGCCTGACCGTGGTGCTGTTCCAGGTCCGCGCCGGCCGCGGCGTGACCGACCTCCGCTCGGCCGCCCGGGCCTGCGCCCGCGGCGGCGTCCTGCTGGGCGCGGCCTGCCTGGTGTACGCGGCCGCCGCCGGGCACGGCGCCGTCCTCGCGGTGGCCCTGGTGCTGACCGGCGTGCTGCTGCACAGCCTCGCCGAACTGCTCACCTCCGCGGGCGGCTGGACGCTCAGCCTCGACCTGGCCGACCCGGACCGGCACGGCGAGTACCAGGGCGTGTTCATGAGCGGCCAGGCCGGCTCGCACGTCATCGGCCCGCTGGTCGTCACCGCCACCGTCCTCACCCACGGCGTCGCGGGCTGGGCCGTCCTGGGCGCCCTGCTGGCCGCGGCGGGGCTGGCGATCCGGGCGGTGGCGCGCGGGGCGGCGGTGCGCCCGGCGGTGGCGTGAGCGGAGCGCGGAGTCGGCCCCGGACCCTTCGCCGTGGGTCCGGGGCCGTGGGTCCGGAGGCCCGCCGTCGTCCCTGGCGGCGGGCCCCCGGAGTGTGAGGGGGCGTCAGCCGCGGGCGGCGAGGTCGCGGGCGGCGCGGGCGGCGGCGAGGGCGATGCGGTCCTCGTCGGCGGTGGTGAGGCGGCCGTTCTCGACCACCGCGTTGCCGTTGACGAACAGGGCGGCCAGCGGGGGGAGGGCGCCCAGGACGAGGGCGGCGACCGGGTCGGCGATCGAGGAGTGCAGGACGCCGTCGACCTTCCACAGGGCGAGGTCGGCGAGCTTGCCGGCCTCGATCGAGCCGATCTCGCGCTGGCGGCCCAGCACCCGGGCGCCGCCCATGGTGCCCAGGCGCAGCGCCTGGCGGACCGTCAGGGCGTCGGGGCGGCCGTGCAGGCGGTTGATCAGCAGGGCGTTGCGCAGTTCGGTGCCCAGCTCGCCGGACTCGTTGGAGGCGGTGCCGTCCACGCCGAGGCCGACCGGGACGCCCGCCTTCAGCATGTCGGGGACCCGGGCGATGCCGGCCGCCAGGCGGGCGTTGGAGGACGGGCAGTGCGCGACGCCGGTGCCGGTCTCGGCGAACTTGGCGATGTCGGAGTCGTTCATGTGGACGCAGTGCGCCATCCACACGTCCTCGCCGAGCCAGCCCGTCGACTCGAAGTAGTCGGTGGGGCCCATCCCGAACAGCTGCTTGCAGAACTCCTCCTCCTCGGCGGTCTCCGAGCCGTGGGTGTGCAGCCGCACGCCCTTGCGGCGGGCCAACTCGGCCGACTGCCGCATCAGTTCGGTGGAGACCGAGAACGGGGAGCAGGGCGCGATGGCGACCTGCAGCATCGAGCCGAACGAGGCGTCGTGCCACTTGTCGACGGCGCTCTCGGAGGCGGCGAGGATCTCGTCGGTGTCCTCGACCGCGTGGTCCGGCGGCAGGCCGCCGTCCTTCTTGCTGCGGTCCATCGAGCCGCGCAGCGCGGTGAAGCGCAGGCCCAGCTCCTGCACGCCGGCCACCGAGGCGCCCAGCACGTCGCCGCCGCCGCGCGGGAAGACGTAGTGGTGGTCGGAGGCGGTGGTGCAGCCCGACTTGAGCAGCGCCGCGGCGGAGCCCTGGGTGGCGGCGTGCACCAGGTCCTCGTCGATGCGTGCCCAGGTCGGGTAGAGCGCCACCAGCCAGTCGAACAGGATGCTGTCCTGGGCCAGCCCGCGGGTGATCCACTGGTAGAAGTGGTGGTGGGTGTTGACCAGCCCGGGGGTGAGCAGGTGCCCCTCGCCGTTGATCCGTCGCGCCACGTTGTCCAGCCAGGCGGGCGCGGGCCCGTCGCCGACCGACTCGATGGTGTTGCCGAGCACGACCACGTGGCCGCGGGCGTACTCGGTGTCCTGGGCGTCGACGGTGGCGATCGCGACGTTCTCGATCACGATCCGCCGGTCGGCGGCGGGGGGCTGGACTGCCATGGGGGTACTCCTTGGAGGGAACGGCCGGCGGAGCCGACGTGGTGGAACAGCAGGTTGAGCAGCACCGCGGCCAGGCAGCCGGCCGAGATGCCGGAGTGCATCAGGGTGCGGACGGCCTCCGGGAACCCGTCGTAGAAGGACGGTACGGCGATCGGGATGATCCCGACCCCGAGCGACACCGACACCAGGATGGTGTGCGAGGTCGACTCCATCCCGGCCTCCGCGAGGGTGCGGATGCCGGACGCCGCGACCGTGCCGAACAGCACGATCCCCGCGCCGCCGAGCACCGGCTGCGGCACCAGCGACACGACCGAGCCGAGCACCGGGAACAGGCCCAGCAGCACCAGGATCCCGCCGCCGGCCGCGACCACGAACCGGCTGCGGACCTTGGTGAGCGCCACCAGTCCGATGTTCTGGGCGAACGCGCTGCACGCGAAGCCGTTGAACACCGGGCTGACCGCGGTGGCCAGGCCGTCGGCGCGCAGGCCGGCCGCCAGGGTCGGCTCGTCCGCCTCGCGGTCGACGATCCGGCCCAGCGCCAGCATGTCGGCGGTGGACTCGGTCATCGAGACCACCATGACGATGCACATCGACACGATGGCCGCGGCGTCGAACTGCGGCCCGCCGAAGTGGAACGGCGAGGGCAGCGCGAACACCTGCGCCTCGCCGACCTTCGAGAAGTCGGCCAGGCCGAGCGGGAAGGCGGCGGCGGTGCCGACGGCCAGTCCGATCAGCAGGGACATCTGCTGCCAGAAGCCCCGCAGCAGCCGGTTGCCCAGCACCACGGCGGCCAGCGTGAACGCGGCCAGGCCGACCGCCTTCGCGGAGCCGTAGCCGGGCGCGCCCGGCGAGCCGCCGCGCGCCCAGTTGACCGCCACCGGCAGTAGGGAGACGCCGATCAGGGTGATCACGGTGCCCTGCACGACCGCCGGGAAGAACCTGACGAGCCGGCAGAAGTACGGTGCCGCGAGGAAGCACAGGACCCCCGCGACGATCACCGCGCCGAAGATCACCGGGAGGGCGTCCTTCGGGCCGTGCTCCTTGGCGATCGCCAGCATCGGTGCGACGCCGGCGAACGAGACGCCGTTGACGAACGGGAGCCGGGCCCCGATCCGCCAGACGCCCAGGGTCTGCAGCAGGGTGGCCAGTCCGGCGGTGAACAGGCTGGCCGATATCAGCAGGGCGAGTTCGCCGGGGGTCAGCCCGACGCCCGCGCCCACGATCAGGGGTGGAGCGACCACGCCGGCGTACATCGCGGCGACGTGCTGCAGCCCGGTGCCGAACAGCTTCGGCGGGGAGAGCACCTCGTCCACCGGGTGGGTGGGGGTGGAACCGTCGTCAGTGGTGGGGGTGGTGCGGAGTGCCATGGAAGTAGCCCCTTTGCTGCCCCAGGCTCTCGGCGCAACCCGGGCGCTGGAGAGGGTGTGGATCGGCCGGAGGGCGGGACGACGGTGCAGAGTCCCTCCGGACTGCTCTCCAGCTCCCGGGACTGCCGCCGTGAGGGCGGGCACGGTCTCCGAACGGTGGGGGGAGGGAGAGAGTGGAACTTCGGTGCTGCGTAAGGCTGTTGGCGGAGCGTCAGGCGACCGGGATGACCGGGGTGACGCCCTCGCGGTGCACGGTGCCCTCGATCAGGCCGTACATCCGGTCGGCGGCGAAGTAGACCTCGTTGTCGTTCTTCAGTCCGAACGGCTCCAGGTCGACCAGGAAGTGGTGCTTGTTCGGCAGTTCGAGGCGGACCTCGTCCACCTCGGCGCGGTTGTTCAGCACCCGGGTGCCCATCGCGTGCAGGGTCTGCTGCAGCGAGTAGGAGTAGGTCTCGGCGAACGCCTCCAGCAGGTGGCGGCGCACCTGCTGGTACGAGCGGTTCCAGTTCGGCTCCGGCTGGTCGTCGCGGCCGTGGAAGCCGAACGCCCAGCGGGCGGTGACCTGGGTGGCCAGGATGCGGTCGTACGCCTCCTGGAGGGTGGTGTACTGGTCCTTGATGTAGCCCCAGAACTCCGAGTTGGTGGTGTTCAGCACCACCAGGTCCTTGAGCCCGGAGATCACCCGGAACCGGTCGCCGTCGTACACCACCTCGGTGGTGCGCACCTCCTGGCCCTTGCGGACGAAGGAGTGGCCGACCTCCTCGGAGCCGATGAACCGGGAGGAGGAGTCGGGGGTCTTGATCCGCTCCCAGCCGTACTCCTCGACCCGGATCCGGGCGCTGTGCACGACGCCGCGCTCGGTGTCGTCCACGAAGTGCCGGGCCAGCCGGACCGCGAAGCCCTCGGCGGACTCGATGCCGTGCTCCTTGGCGTAGGCGTACACGGTGTTCTTGGTGGTGTCGGTGGGCAGGCAGTTGGCGTTCGAGCCGGTGAGGTGCACGTCGTCGAACTCGCCGCGCAGCGCGACCGAGACGTTCAGGTCCTTGATCTCGTGGCGGGTGGAATCGCGGTAGACCCGGACGATGCGGTTCTCCGCCTTGCCGTACTGGTTCTGACCGAGCACGTGGGCCATGACGTGGCTCCTAGGGTTCCAGACGGTCTACCTAGCTTCCGCGGTAGACCGAGTAGCCGAACGGGTTGAGCAGCAACGGCACGTGGTAGTGGTGCTGCGCGGGCGCGACCGTGAAGACGATCGAGACCTCGGGGAAGAACGGCTGCTCGGCCGACCCCGCGTAGTACGCCGCGGTGTCGAACAGCAGCCGGACGACCGAGCCCGCCTCCGCGGCCGGCAGGTCCTTGACCCGGCCGTCGGAGTCCGTGGCGGAGGTGCCGAGCACCTGCCAGCCACCCTCGGTGTGCAGTGCCAGCTCGACCGGAACGCCCTCGGCCGGACGGCCGAGGCTGGTGTCGAGCACATGCGTGGAGATGCCGGTCATGGTGGGGAAGACCTCACTGAATGGCAGGAAGTGACTGTCCGTCAATTCATTGCTTGACGTCAAGCAGTTGATCGAGGCGAATCTCGTTGATCTTGCGCAGTTCCTCCCGGACGTTCTCCGCCTCGGTGGCGGTGTCGTTCGGGTACCGCTCGCGCAGCGCGGCGAGCATGCCCTCCGCGGTGCGGCCGGTCGCGCAGATCAGGAACACGTGGCCGAACTTCGCCTCGTAGGCGGCGTTGGCCGCGCGCAGTTCGTCCAGCACGGCCGGGGCGGTGCCCCGGATGCCGGCCTGCTCGCGCTCGGAGGTGGCGTCGCCGGCCTTCGGGGTGCCGATCCGGGCGTGCCCGGCCATCGCGTCGCGCAGGTCGTCCGCGGAGAGCTCCGCCATCGCCTTCGCGTTGGCGGCGGACAGCTCGGCGCGGTCGTGCCAGGGGCGGGACGCCGCGACGGCGGCGGCCCAGGTGGGGCTGGAGCAGACCTCCAGCAGGATCTCCCGCAGCCCGGACGCGCCGGTGGCGGCCAGGGCCGGGAGGGCAGGGGGTGGCTGGGTCACGGTGGACCTCCTGAGGGTTGGTGCCACCCGCACAAGCTAGATGGGCCGCAACAGGCCGTCAACACTTTGTTGAACTGTTTGTGCTGACAGCACACGGCGCCGGGTCCGCGACCCGGCGCCGTGTGCGATCCGCCAAGACGGGGCCCGGCGGGTCAGTCCTTCTCCTGCCGGTTCAGGTAGTTGTACACGGTGAACCGGCTGACCCCGAGCGCCGACGCGACCGTCTCCACCCCGTGGCGGACGGTGAACGCGCCGCGCTCCTCCAGCAGGGCGACGACCCGCTGCTTGTCCGCGCGGTCCAGCTCGGTCAGCGGCCGCCCGTCGAACTGCCGGACCATCTCGGCCAGCAGCCGGTCCAGCGCACTGCTCAGGTGCGGCAGCCGCACCGCCAGGGCCGGCGCGCCGTCCCACTCCAGGACGACGTCCTCCGCGCGGGCCTCGGTCGGCGCGACCGCGGTCGCGCCGACCGCGTCCAGCAGTGGCCGCAGGGCGGCGGTGAGCGGGTGGTTCAGGGCGTCGCTCACTGCTTATCCCCTCCTTCGGATCCTTCCGGCCCGGGCGTCCCGGGCGTCCCGGGCCGCTCGTCCAGCACGCTGACCTGGACCGAGATCCGGCTCGCCCCCGCCGCCAGGGTCTCCCGCAGCAGCCGGGTGACGGCGGCCAGGGCCGGCTCGGCGTCGCCCTCGGCGCTGGTGCCGAACGGCCCGACCGAGACGGCGAGACCCGCCTCGTCCACCACCCGGCGCGCGGCCTTGGCGTGCTCGGGGAACCCGTCCAGTTCGAACGGCTCTGTCGTGAACTCCACCATCAATCGCACCCGCCCACCTTAGACCGACCGGCACATGGAGGGCGGCGTCGCGGGCCGATGGCTCTCGCCCGGACGGCTTCTCCTCGGTCGCCGTGGCTCCGCCACGGCTCCCTCGTCGGCACCGCCCGGACTCGGCCCTCGACCCTCCCCCAGCCTTCGGCCGGGAGGTGCCCCCTTCTTCCCCCACCCTCCATGTGTCGGTCGGTCTTATCGACCCACCCGGTCTGGTCGATCGGACAGTGCCGCCGGGACGGGCGGCCGGGAGTTCGGCTGCTTCAACAAATTGTTGCGGCGTCCTTGACAGTCCGGCCGGGCGGCGGAGAAGCTTCCATCAAGCAAAATCCAGCTTCCGGATCGTGGAAGTTGTCTGGCGGGCGTCGCCCGCGGTCAGAGAGCGATTGAGTTGACATCCTCCCCACGCTGAAGCGCGGGGATTCCGGCCGCGCCTTCGGCACGGGGCTTGCGCCCTGATCCGTCGGCGTTCCGGTGGGTTCCTGTTTCAACGGGCTGTGCCCTGTGTGGGATTGCCACGCCGGGTCTTACCGGCCCTCCGCAGGCGTTTAGCCTGTCCGCCCGTCCGGCGGCCAGGATGTTCCGAGCAGCATTGAGGTCACGGTCATGCAGCACACCGCACGCCTCGCAGATCCAGTCGCGCACGGCGAGAGGCTTGGGCCCGTCCGGGACCCCGCAGGTCGAGCACACCTGGCTGGTGGGCTCGTACCGGCCGATGATGCCGACGTGGCGGCCGTAGCGGGCGGCTTTCTCCACGAGCATGCGCCGGAACGTGGACCATCCGGCGTCGTGCACGGACTTCGCCAGGCGCGTCCGTCCCAGGCCGCGCACGTTCAGGTCTTCCAGGTACACCGCTTGAGTCTCGCGGATGATCCTGGTCGTCTGCTGGTGCAGCCAGTTGTTGCGGGTGTCGGCCACCTTGGCGTGCGCCCTGGCGACCTTGCGCCGGGCCTTCGCCCGGTTCTTGCCGCCCTCGGCCTTGCGCGACAGTTCCCGCTGCGCGGCTTTGAGCCGCTTCTCGGCCTTGCGCAGGAAGCGCGGGTTGTCGATCACCGTTCCGTCGGACATGACGGCGTAGGTGGTCAGGCCGAGGTCGATGCCGACCTCGGTGTCCGACTCGGGCAGCACATCGGGTTCCACGTCCACGACGAAGCTGACGTGGTAGCGGCCCGACGGTTCGAGGACCAGCGTCACCGACGACGGGTCTGCGGGCAGCGCCCGCGACCACTTCACCCGCACATCGCCGATCTTCGCCAGGTTCAGCTTGCCATTACCCCGGATGCGGAACCCGTTGCGGGTGAACCGCAGCGACTGCCGGGTGTCCTTGCGGGACTTGAACCGGGGCAGCCCGACCTTGCGGCCGGCTCGTTTGCCCGATACCGACTCGAAGAAGTTCCGGTACGCGCTGTCCAGGTCACGGATGGACTGGATCAGCGGATCGACACCCACCGACGCGAGCCATGCCCGCTCGGCGGTGCGCTTCGCCGCGGTGATGACCTGCTTCTGCAGATCTCCGGCTTTCGGGAACGGCAGCCCCGCCTTGCGGGCTTCCTTCCTCGCGGCCAGAGCATCGTTGTACACCACCCGAGCACAGCCGAACGTACGGGCCAGCGCTTGACGCTGACCCGCTGTCGGATAGATGCGATAGGAGTACCGAAGGTACACGGGATCAATCTACCGACAGGCACTGACAACAGCTCACGTCAGTACCTTCGAAGATCACTCCGCCGCTTTGCGGCTCCGGGCCAAGGACCAATTTCTCCCCCGGCTGAAGCCGGGGACATCCTGGGAGAACAAAGGTGAACGACGTGACCGCTGCCGCCCAGCACCGCTTCACGGTCAACCTGTCCATCCTGTTCGGCGAACTGCCGCTGCTGGAGCGGCCCGCCGCCGCGGCCGCGGCCGGCTTCACCGCCGCCGAGCTCTGGTGGCCGTTCGGCGAGGACCACGCCCCCGGCAACGCCGAACTCGACGCCCTGGCAGGCGCGTTCGAGGCGGCGGGCGTCCAGCTCACCGGCCTCAACTTCGTCGACGACCTGACCCGCGGCGCCCGCGGCACGCTCTCCGTCCCGGCCGAGAGCGAGCGCTTCCGGGAGAACATCCCGGTCGCCACCGCCCTCGCCGAACGCCTCGGCACCGGCGCGCTCAACGCCCTCTACGGCAACCGCGTCCCCGAGGCCGACCCCGCCGAACAGGACGCCCTCGCGCTGGAGAACCTCACCCTCGCCGCCCGGGCCGCCCACTCCGTCGGCGCGGTCCTGCTGGTCGAGACCCTCAACAAGGCGGAGTCCCCGGACTACCCGCTGGTCACCGCCGCCGCCGCGGTCGACGTCGTCGACAAGGTCAACGCCGCCACCGGCCTCGGCAACGCCAAGTTCCTCTGCGACCTCTACCACCTCGCCCGCAACGGCGAGGACCCGGCCGCCGTCATCGACGCCTACGCCGACCGGATCGGCCACGTGCAGATCGCCGACACCCCCGGCCGCAACGAACCCGGCACCGGCGAACTCGACTTCGAGGACCTGTTCGCCCGCCTCACCGCGGCCGGCTACCGGGGCCGCATCGGCCTCGAGTACCGCCCGGCCGGCGGCGTCAGCGCCGAGAGCTTCGACTGGCTGCCGCGCGAACTGCGCGCCGCGCGCTGAGCCCCGGGCGCTGAGCCCCGCGCGCTCCCCCCTTTCCGCAAGACCCTCACACGTAAGGACCCGCACGCGATGAGCCGCAAGATCGCCTTCATCGGCCTCGGCATCATGGGCAAGCCCATGGCCGTCAACCTGGTCAAGGCCGGCCACCACGTCACCGGCTACAACCTCACCCAGGAGCCCATCGACGCCCTGGTCGCGGCCGGCGGCCACGGTGCCGCCTCGATCGCCGAGGCCGTCGCCGACGCCGAGGTCGTCATCACCATGGTCCCCGCCGACCCGCACGTCGAGCAGGCCGTCCTCGGCGAGGGCGGCGTCCTGGAGAACGTCAAGGCCGGCACCCTGGTCATCGACATGTCCAGCATCACCCCGCAGACCTCGATCAAGGTCGAGGCCGCCGCCAGGGCCCGCGGCGTCCGCACCCTGGACGCCCCCGTCTCCGGCGGCGAGGCCGGCGCGGTCGAGGCCGTGCTCTCCATCATGGTCGGCGGCGAGGCCGCCGACTTCGCCGAGGCGAAGCCGCTGTTCGACGCGCTCGGCACCACCGTCGTGCACGTCGGCCCGGCCGGCGCCGGCCAGACCGTCAAGGCGGCCAACCAGCTGATCGTCGCCGTCAACATCCAGGTGCTGGCCGAGGCCGTGGTGTTCCTGGAGAACGCCGGCGTCGACCTCGCCGCCGCCCTCGACGTGCTCGGCGGCGGACTGGCCGGCTCCACCGTGCTGAACCGCAAGAAGGGCAACATGCTCGCCCGCGAGTTCGCCCCCGGCTTCCGGATCGACCTCCACCACAAGGACATGGGCATCGTCACCGACGCCGCCCGCGCCGTCGGCGCCGCGCTCCCGCTCGGCGCGGTCGCCGCCCAGCTCGTCGCCTCCGCCCGCGCCAACGGCGACGGCTCGCTCGACCACTCCGCCCTGCTGCGCGGCGTCGAGCGGCTCTCCGGCCGCGAGGTCAAGTAGCCGACGGGCCGGCAGCCGGGGGCCGGGCCACTGGAGGCCGGGCCGCCGGAGGCCGAACAACGGACTCCCCCTGGCGGCGTGTACCTGTCCGGTCGCGCCCGCGTCGCCAGGGGGGCACCACCCCCTCCCCGCCGAGGGGAGCCTCCCGCACGTCGGAAGCGGGACGGGAGGTCGGCGGGGAGGGAGACTCCTCACCAGGGGTCCGGGGGACGGCGCGCACCGGCGGCGAACCGCCGGCCGCCCCGGGACGACCGGCGGCGAACCGCCGGCCGCCCCGGGCCCCGCTCCCGCATCCCCCAGCTCCCTGACAGTTCCTCCCCGTGAAAGGCCGGTCCGCCGTGCGAGGTCATGTGGTCGTCGCCCCCGACAAGTTCAAGGGGTCGCTGGAGGGCGCCGAGGTCGCCGCGCGGATCGCCGCCGGGATCCGGCGGGTGGTGCCCGGCCTCGACGTGCGGGAGCTGCCGGTGGCCGACGGCGGCGAGGGGACGCTCGCGGCGGCGCTCGCGGCGGGCTTCTCCCGGGTCGAGGTGAAGGTCGCCGGGCCGACCGGCCTGCCGGTGGTCGCGGGGCTGGCCGTGAAGGGCGAGACCGCGGTGGTCGAGCTGGCGCAGTCCTCCGGCCTGGCCCGGCTGCCCGGCGGCCGGACCGCGCCGCTGGCGGCGGGCTCGTACGGGGTGGGCCAGCTGATCGCCAAGGCGGTCTCGCTCGGGGCGTCCCGGGTGGTGCTGGGCCTGGGCGGCAGCGCCTGCACCGACGGCGGTGCGGGCATGGTGCAGGCGCTGGGCGTCGGGCTGTACGACGCGGACGGCGCCCTGCTGCCGCCCGGCGGGGCCGCGCTGCGCCGGCTGGCCCGGGTGGAGCCGGGCCCGCTCGCGGAGCGGCTGCGCGGGGTGGAGGTGATCGTCGCGTGCGACGTGGACAACCCGCTGCTGGGCCCGCGCGGCGCGGCCGCCGTGTACGGCCCGCAGAAGGGCGCGGACGCCGCCGACCTGGTGGTGCTGGAGGAGGGGCTGACCCGCTGGGCGGACGCGGTCGCCGACCTGACGGGCCGTGAGGTCCGGGGCGCGGCGGGCGCGGGCGCGGCCGGCGGGGTGGGTTTCGCCGCCCTGGCGCTGCTGGGGGCGACCATGCGGCCCGGCATCGAGCTGCTGCTGGAGCTGCTGGGCTTCGAGCGGGCGGTGCGCGGGGCGCGCCTGGTGGTGACCGGCGAGGGCTGCCTGGACGAGCAGACCCTGCACGGCAAGGCCCCGGCGGGGGTGGCCGCGGCGGCGGCCCGGGCCGGGGTGCCGGTCGCGGCGGTGGCCGGGCGGCTGGAGCTGGCGGAGCGGGAGTGGCGGGCGGCGGGCTTCGTGTCGGCGCTGGCGCTGGCCGACCTGGCGGGCGATCCGGCGGAGTCGATGGCCCGGGCGGGCGAGCTCGCGGAGCTCGCGGGGGAGCGGCTGGCGGCCGCGCTGCTGGCCTGACGGTTTGTTGAATTCTCGTACGTTCACACATTGACGTTTTGTTGAAGGCGAGCCTAGGCTCCCACCACTCCTTCGACCCACCCTCGCTGTTCACGACGCTCGGAGGTCCCCTCATGTCCATCGGCGACACCGCGGTGATCCGCTCCCGGCGGGTGGTCCTGCCGGACGGCGAGCGCCCCGCCGACGTGCTGCTGCGGGCCGGAAAGATCGAACAGGTCGCCCCGCACGGCACCCTGCTCGCCGGCGACCGGCAGCTCACCGACCTCGGCGACACCGCGCTGCTGCCCGGCCTGGTCGACACCCACGTGCACGTCAACGAGCCCGGCCGCACCGACTGGGAGGGCTTCGCCTCCGCGACCAGGGCCGCCGCGGCCGGCGGCGTCACCACGGTCGTCGACATGCCGCTCAACTCGATCCCGCCGACCACCACGGTCGAGGGCCTGGCCGCCAAGCGGAAGACCGCCGACGGCCAGACCTGGGTCGACCTGGGCTTCTGGGGCGGCGCCGTCCCCGGCAACACCGCCGACCTCGAACCCCTGCACCGCGCCGGCGTGTTCGGCTTCAAGTCCTTCCTCGCCCCGTCCGGGGTGGACGAGTTCCCGCACCTGGCCACCCCCGCCGACCTGGAGGCGGCGCTCGCCGAGCAGGCCCGGATCGGCGCGCTGGCGATCATCCACGCCGAGGACCCGGCGGTGCTGGCCGCCGCCCCGCAGGTCCCCGGCACCCACTACCGCGACTTCCTGGCCTCCCGCCCGGACGGCGCCGAGGCCGCCGCGGTCGCCGCCCTGCTGGCCGCCGCCCGCCGCACCGGCGCCCGGGTGCACGTCCTGCACGTCTCCTCCGCCGCCGTGCTGCCGCTGCTGCGGCAGGCCCGCGCCGACGGCGTCGACGTCACCGCCGAGACCTGCCCGCACTACCTGACGCTGGCCGCCGAGGAGGTCCCCGACGGGGACACCGCCTTCAAGTGCTGCCCGCCGATCCGCGACGAGTCCAACCGCGACCTGCTCTGGCAGGCCCTCGCGGACGGCGAGTTCACCGCCGTGGTCTCCGACCACTCGCCCTCCACCCCCGACCTCAAACTCCTCACCCGGCACGGCGGCAGCGGCGACTTCGCCGCCGCCTGGGGCGGCATCGCCTCGCTCCAGCTCGGCCTGCCCGCCGTCTGGACCGAGGCCCGCCGCCGCGGCCACACCCTGGCGGACGTGGTCCGCTGGATGGCCGCCGGACCCGCCGCACTGGTCGGCCTGACCGGCACCAAGGGCGCCATCGCGCCCGGGTACGACGCCGACCTGGTGGCCTTCGACCCGGACGGCGAACTCACCGTCCGCGCCGAACGCCTCCACCACAAGAACCCGGTCACCCCCTACGCGGGCCGCACCCTCACCGGTCTGGTCCGGCACACCTGGCTGCGGGGACGGACCGTCGACCCCGAAGGCGCCCCGCACGGCCGACAGATCACCCGACCCTGACAGTCCAACGCCGATAGAAGGAGCACCAGTTGAGTACTGACCTGACCTCGAACGCGCCGTTCACCGAGCTGGTCGACCTGGCCTCCCGGCTGCTCGGCGCGGGCGTGGTCGCCACCAACGAGGACACCTTCGCGGACGCCGAGAACCTGCTGGTCGCCCAGCCCGCCGAGTTCCGCCCGCACACCTTCGGCCACAAGGGCCAGATCATGGACGGCTGGGAGTCCCGCCGCCGCCGCGGCGCGAGCGCCGAGCAGCCGCACCCCACCGACGAGGACCACGACTGGGCGGTCGTCCGGCTCGGCGTCGCGGGCCGGATCCGCGGCGTGGTCGTCGACACCGCGCACTTCACCGGCAACTACCCCGAGACCGCGTCCGTGCAGGCCGCGTCCGTACCCGGCCACCCCTCGCCCGAGGAGCTGGCCGCCGCCGAGTGGACCGACCTGGTCCCGCGCACCGCGCTCAAGGGCGACACCGCGCACCTGTTCCCGGTCGACGACCCGACCCGCTGGACCCACGTCCGCCTGAACATCTGGCCCGACGGCGGCGTCGCCAGGCTCCGGGTGCACGGCGAGGTGCTGCCCGACCCGCGCGACCTGGCCGGCCTCACCTTCGACCTGGCCGCCCAGGAGCACGGCGGCGTCGCCGAGGCCGCCTCGGACCGCTACTTCTCCTCCCCGCACAACCTGAACGCTCCCGGTCGCGCCACCGTCATGGGCGACGGCTGGGAGACCCGGCGTCGGCGCGACAAGGCCAACGACTGGGTGCAGATCGCCCTGGCCGGGGGCGGCGAGGTCCTGGCGGCGGAGGTGGACACCTCCTGCTTCGTCGCCAACGCCCCCGGCTGGGCCGAACTGGTCGGCACCGACGGGGAGGGGGAGACCGTCCTGCTGCCGCGCACCCGCCTGCAGCCCGACACCCGCCACCGCTTCCGGCTCCCCGCGGGCACCCCCGTCACCCACGTCCGGATCAACGTCTACCCCGACGGCGGCCTCGCCCGCCTGCGCCTCACCGGCCGCCTCACCCCCGCCGGCCAGGACGCCCTCGCGCTGCGCTGGTTCAACGCGCTCCCCGCGCGGGAGGCCCGCGAGGCGCTCGCCGCGGTCGGCCTCGCCGACGACCTCGCCGAGGCCCGCCCGCTCGCCGACGCGACGGCCATCCGGCCGCTGTACGCGCACTGACGGCGCGTCACCCCCCCCCCGCGCCGTCGGCGCGCCACTGCTCGCGCCGACGGCGCACCACCCCCGCACTCCTCCTGTTCTCTGCACGCCCGAGAAGGATCACCCATGCCCAAAACCCTCAGCACCGAGTCCGGCGCGCCCGTCGCCGACAACCAGAACAGCGCCTCGGCCGGCGAGTACGGCCCGCTGCTGGTGCAGGACCAGCACCTGCTGGAGAAGCTGGCCCGGTTCAACCGCGAGCGGATCCCGGAGCGGGTGGTGCACGCCCGCGGGTCGGGCGCGTACGGGTACTTCGAGGTGACCGACGAGGTCTCGCAGTACACCAGGGCCGCGTTCCTCTCCCGGGTCGGCAAGCGCACCGAGCTGTTCCTGCGCTTCTCCACCGTGGCGGGGGCGCTCGGCGCCAGCGACGCGGTGCGCGACCCGCGCGGCTTCGCGGTGAAGTTCTACACCGAGCAGGGCAACTACGACCTGGTCGGCAACAACACCCCGGTGTTCTTCATCAAGGACCCGCTGAAGTTCCCGGACTTCATCCACTCGCAGAAGCGCGACCCGTACACCGGCATCCAGGAGCCCGACAACGTCTGGGACTTCTGGGCGCACTCGCCGGCCTCCACCCACCAGATCACCTGGCTGTTCGGCGACCGCGGCATCCCGGCCTCCTACCGGCACATGAACGGCTTCGGCTCGCACACCTACCAGTGGGTCAACGCCGAGGGCCGGGCGCACTGGGTGAAGTACCACTTCAAGACCAACCAGGGCGTCCGCTCGCTGGACGCCGAGCAGGCCGCGCAGACCGCCGGCGGCGACGCCGACAGCCACCAGCGCGACCTGCACCAGGCGATCGAGCGCGGGGTGTTCCCGTCCTGGACGCTGTACGTGCAGCTGATGCCGGTCGAGGACGCCGCGGACTACCGGTTCAACCCGTTCGACCTGACCAAGGTGTGGCCGCACGCCGACTACCCGCTGGTCAAGGTCGGCCGGCTGGTGCTCAACCGCAACCCGGAGAACGTGTTCGCCGAGGTCGAGCAGGCCGCGTTCTCGCCGAACAACTTCGTCCCCGGCATCGGCCCCTCGCCCGACAAGATGCTCCAGGGCCGCCTGTTCGCCTACGCCGACGCCCAGCGCTACCGGCTCGGCGTCAACCACACCCAGCTGCCGGTCAACGCCCCGCGCGCCGCCGAGGCCGCCAACTACGGCCAGGACGGCTACGCCGCGCTCAACCCGAACGGCCGCAACAAGAACTACGAGCCCAACTCGTACGGCGGCCCGGCCCAGACCGACGAGCCGCTGCACGCCCCGCAGCCGCTCACCGGCCACACCGGCACCTACACCACCCCCGCGCACAGCAAGGACGACGACTTCTTCCAGGCCGGCGAGCTCTACCGGCTGATGACGGAGGACGAGAAGTCCCGGCTGATCGCCAACCTGGCCGGCTCGCTCGCCCAGGTCGGCCGCGACGACGTGGTCGAGAAGAACCTCGCCCACTTCCACGCCGCCGACCCGGACTACGGCAGCCGCCTCGCCGCCGCCGTCGCCGAGCTCCGCTCCGCCCAGGAGGACTGACCCCCCGTCACCCCCTCGGGACCGGCCCCGGCGCGCGTGGTGCGCCGGGGCCGGTCCGGCATATGCGTGTCAAGGGCGCGGCCCTCCGCCGGGGCGAATATCCGGTGAGGGGACGGTGCGGGCGCGGTGGGCTGGCTACGCTGGACGGGAGGCGGGACCGGCGACGGAGGGGGCGAGGCCATGTCGACGGCGAGCAGGGGCCGGGAGGACGGGTTGCTCGGGTCGGGCGGCCCCGGCGGCGGGCCGTTCGGGACGCTGCGGCGGGCACTGCGGCTGCTGGAGGCGGTCGACCGCCGGCCGGACGGCGCGACGCTGGCCGAACTGGCCCGGGAACTGACCCTTCCGCAGGAGCAAGTGCGGCTGCTGGCCGAGGAGTTGGAGACCGAAGGGTACCTGGTCGGGCTGGACGGCGGCTGGGCGCTCGGCGGCGCGTTCACCCTGCTCGGCACCCAGCACCGGGAGCCGATGGTCCGGGCCCGGCTGCACCACCGGCTGGAGGAACTGCGCGAGGAGCTCGGCGCGGCCGTCTACTTCAGCCGCTACCACGACGGCGAACTCTCGGTCGAGGCGGTCTGCGCGGACGAGCAGGCCCCCGCCGTGCACGAGTGGGCGGACTTCCGGGCCACCGCGCACGCCTCCGCGATCGGCAAGTGCCTGCTCGCCCAACTCGACCACGACGCCCGGCTCGACCACCTCGCCCGGCACCCGGCCGCCCGGCTGACCGCGCGCACCATCACCGAGACCGACCGCCTGCTGCACCGGCTCGACCGGCAGCCCGCCACCGTCCCGGTGCTGGACCTCCAGGAGTACTCGATGGACACGGTCTGCGCGGCCGTCCCGATCGTGGCCGGCAGCACCGTCGGCTGCCTGGCCACCTCGCTGCCGGTCGCCCAGGCCCACCGGCTGCGCGAGGCCGCCGAACTGCTGGCCGCCCGGGCGACGCCGCTGATGCTGGCGATGGCGGTCTGACCAGCTGTCAACCTGCTTGTCGAACGGCGTGTTCGACGGAAGGATGCCGGGGATGAGCGACCATCCCCGACGGCCCGCCGTCCGCCCGTACCGGCCCGCCGACCGGGCCGCGCTGTACGACATCTGCGTGCGCACCGGCGAACTCGGCGGCGACTCCCGGCAGACCTACCCCGACCACGACCTGCTGCCGACCATCTTCGCCGCCCCCTACGCCGTACTCGAACCGAACCTGGCGTTCGTCCTGGACGACGGCACCGGCCGCGCCGTCGGCTACGTGCTCGCCACCGCCGACACCCCGACGTTCGTGCGGCGCTTCCGCGACGAGTGGCTGCCCACCGTCACCGACCGCTACCCGCCGCCGACCGGCGAACCGGCCACCCCCAGCGAGGTGATGGTCCAACTGCTGCACACCCCCGAGCGGCTCCTGCTGCCCGAACTCGCCGACCACCCCGCCCACCTGCACATCGACCTGCTCCCCAGCCACCAGCGGGCAGGCCACGGACGGCAGTTGATGCACACCCTGCTCGACGCCCTGGCCGCCGAGGGCGTCCCGAAGGTCCACCTCGGCATGGTCACCGCCAACACCGCCGCCCGCGCCTTCTACGACCGCCTCGGCTTCCACCCCATCCCCGTCCCCGACCCCGGCCCCCTCACCTACCTGGGCCGCCCCACCACCCGCTGAACCCCGCCGTCCGCCCGCCCCGCTACGATCACCGCCGATCGAAGGGGAGGACGAGGATGAGGACGAGGCTGTTCACGGGCCGCAAGCTCCAGCAGGCCGCCGAACTGCTGGAGCAGGCCCACCGGGCCGAGAGGGGCGGCGGGTCCGCCGAGGCCGAGCGCCTCGCCCGGCAGGCCGCCGACCTGTACGGCCGGGCGGCCGGCCCCGGAGCGGCGCAGACCGCGGGCGCGCTCGTCACGGTGAGCTACGCACTGCGCGACCAGGACCGCACGGCGGAAGCGGAACGCGAACTGCGGGCCGCGCTGGCCGCCGGCAGCCTGGAGCCCGACGCGGAAGCGCTGCTGCGCACCGCGCTCACCTCCCTGCTGGAAAGCGAGGGTCGGTACCCGGAGGCGGTCGAGGAGATCGGCCGCGCCCTGGTGGCGGACGCCTCGTTCGCCCCCGCCACGCAGGCCCGGAACGTGAACGCGGCGCTGCTGGCCGACCTGGGCCGGCACCGGGAGGCGGCCGAGCAGTACGCCGCGCTCGTGGCCGTCGGCCGCCGGGAGCGGTCGTCCTTCGCCCTGCTGGCCGAGAGCAACCGGCTGGCCCAACTCACCTACCTGGGCGAGCACGAGGCGGTCGAACACGGCGCCGTCCGGCTCAAGGAGGATTCCGCCCGGGCACCCGAACCCGACGCCACCTGGACCAGGGTCTCGGCCAACAACAGCCTGGCGGTCAGCCTCGCCTTGCGCGGCCGGCACGCCGACGCCGAGGAACTCCTGCACCGGGCGCAGGCCGCGATCCCCGCCGACGACACGTTCGCGCTGATCCTGCACGTCAACCTGGTGCGCGCGCTGCTCGGCCGGGGCCGCACCGGTGAGGCCCACGCGGAACTGGACGCCGCGCTGTCCCTCGCCGACCGGCTGCCCGCCCTGCCCGACACCGACCGCTCCGCGCTCGGCCTGGCCGCCGCCACCCTGCACCTCGCCGAGGGCGACCCGGCCGCCGCCGAACGCGCCGCCCGCGCGGGCCTCGCCCTGTGCCCGCCCAGCGACCGCCCCACCCACCGGGCCCTGGAACTGCGCACCGCCCTCGGCACCGCCGAGACCCGCCAGGGGCGGGGCGAGGCCACGCTCACCACCGCACTCGCCGACTGGACGGAACACTTCGGACCGGACCACCACGGCACCGCCGCCGCCCGCGCCGCCCGCGCCGCCCTCGCGGCACCGGCCGCACCGGGACCGTGAGACCGGCCGGCCGGAACGGAGCCGTCCCGGCCGGCCGGTCCGCACCGTTCGACGCGTCCCCTCCGCCCCCGGCGGACCCCCTCCGCCCCGGCGAACCCCCTCCGGCGGCCGTCACGTCGACCGTGCGGGGCCCCGAGCGGCGGGGGCCCTGCACGCGGATCACGCTAGCTGGCCGCCGTGCCCGCGGGTTGGCGGTGCGTCCACGGCGGCTTGGCGCTGCGTCCACTCGTCCTCGCTCCGGGCCTGCCGGCGGTGGTCGCGGGGGGAGAGCCCGTACGCGGCGCGGAAGGCCCGGCTGAAGTCGTCGGGGCGCGGGATGCCGCAGCGGGCGGCCAGGGCGTGGATGGGGAGGGCGCGCAGCGCCGGGTCGGCGAGGTCGCGGTGGGCCTGCTCCAGGCGCCGGCGGCGGATCCACGCGGCGACGGTCTCGCCGTCGTTCTCCCCGGTGAAGACCCGGTGCAGGTAGCTGACCGAGACGTGGTGCGCCTCGGCGATCACGGTGGGGGTCAGCGCGGGGTCGTGCAGGTTGCGCCGGACGAAGGCCCGGACGTTCTCGACCAGGACGCGCCGCCGGGTGTCGGGCTCCAGGGCGTCGGTGGCCTCCGACTCCTCGGCGAGCCAGGCGCTGACCAGGTCGACCAGGACCGGGCCGAGCCGTTCCGCGGTGGCGGGCGGGATCCGGTCGGCCTGCCGGTCCAGGCTGTGCAGGAAGTCGGCCAGCAGCGCGCCGGTGCCGCTCTGCGGCCGGTAGCTGCGGGCGAGCAGGCGGCGCAGCCGGTCCGGCGCGATCGGCAGCAGCGCGCGCGGGAAGTCGAGGCCGAGGGCGTCGACCCGGGGCCGGGGCGACCCGGCGGTCCGGGCGCCGAAGGCCCGCAGGTCGTAGGGGCGGGAGCTGTCGAGCACGCTGAGCTCGCCGGCCCCGGAGGCGAACCCACTGCCGTGCGGGCCGGACAGGTCCAGCCCCCCGTTGAGCAGCAGGGTGAGGTGGAAGACGGACGGGTCGGAGGAGCGCACCCGGGCGGCGGTGCGCCGGAACCGGGAGGACGGGAAGGAGGTGCCGAGGAAGGTCACCGGGCCGAGTTCCAGCCGCCGCAGGCCGGCCGAGAACCCGTCGGTGTGCGGGGTGCTGGCCTCGCACTCCCTGGTCAGGGTGATCAGGTCCCGCCAGCTCTCGAACCGCTCCTCCGCCTCGGCCGCCGCGGCCTTCCCGCCGGCTCCGGGCTCCCCGTCCGGGTTCCCGGGCCCCGTCGTCGCGGTCATCTCCCGCCCACCTCCTGCTCCGTGCCGCGCGGTCCCCCGACGGCGCGCCCAGCATGCCAGGTGCTCCGACCTGCCCGAACGCCGGTCCCCGCCCGGCCGCGACCGCCCGGCCGACCGGTCCTGACGGCCGGTCAGAACGCTTCGAGCGGAGCCGAACTGACGGGCCGTGCACTCCTGGCCGGCGATTTTCCGTTTTGCGCATATTGTCGCTTCCGTGCCCCGCCGGGGCGCGAGGGGTCGGACCCGACCGCGGGCCGCCGGCCGCGGCCCACGAGCGTGCGGAGCACCATGGCGAACACCGGGACACCCCCCGACGCCCCCGACCGGTCGGCCGACGCCGGGCAGGTGCTGGGCGTCGTGGTGGCGCCGGCCTTCGGCTTCGGCACGACCCGCTACTACGACCGCCGCGGCCTGCGCTTCGAACCCGGTCACCGCTCCTGACGCCCCGCCGGGCGCCCGTCCGCCGCGGGCGCCCGACGGGCCGTCACCACAGCGCGTCCGCCACCCCCGCCCCCGCGAAGCACAGCGCCGTGCCGAGCAGCACCGAGACCGTCAGGTACAACCCGGACAGCGCGACCCGCCGGGTCGAGCCCAGCGTGAACACCTCGTAGGAGAAGGTCGACCAGGTCGAAAGCGCCCCGCAGAAACCGGTGTCCAGCAGCAGCTGCGCGTCGTGGTCCAGGTGGCCGCGGAGCGCCGCCCCGGTGAGGAAGCCGAGCAGCAGGCAGGCCGCCGCGTTGGCCGCCAGCGTCCCGTACGGGAACGGGCTGTGCACCCGGGACTTGACCGCCAGCCCGGTCAGGTAGCGGACCGGTGCGCCGACCAGGCCGCCCGCCGGCACGAGCAGCCAGTCAACGGCCACCGGACGCCTCCTGGTGCGCCGGGACGCCCACCGCGGCGCGGGCCGCGAACACGCCCAGCACCACCCCGGCCAGCGCCGCCGCCACCGTCAGCAGCAGGTAGGCCGCGGCGGTGCCGTAGGCGTCGTCGCGCACCAACTGCCGGACGCCGTCCGCGTAGTGGGAGAACGTGGTGAACCCGCCGAGGAAACCGGTGCCCAGCAGGGCGCCCGCCAGCCGCTTCTGCCGGGGGAAGCGCGCCGCCAGCACCGTCGTCAGGGCGCCCATCGCCAGGCAGCCCACCGCGTTGACGGCCAGCACCGGCCACGGGAACTCCGTCCCGGTGGTCGGCCACAGCCGCTCCACCCCGTAGCGGGCGCTCGCGCCGAGCGCCCCGCCCACCGCCACCGCGGCCACCACCGGCAGCTGCCGGCCCGGGGCGTGCTCGGAGTGGGCGTGGCCCGGCGGTCGGGCCGGACGGGCCCCCGCGTCGAGGTACGGATTGGTCATCGGGCTGCTCCGCGGGGCGTCGTGGGCCGATCGGGCGAAAAGGGCGAACACGTGGGGCGCCGGACCGGCCGACCGGCCGTACCGGGCTAAACAGTGACTGCCGGTCAGTTCCGGTACCTACCAGCGTATTTCACGGAAACCGGCGATCTGTGGACATTCGGGAGAGAGCGTGACGAGCGGCGCCGGGCCCGGCCTCCGACGGGCCCCGGCCCGGCAGCCGGCGGCCTACCTGGTTGCCTCGCTGCGCGGCGTCGGCCAGGTCGACCTGCAACCGCAGCCGCTCACCGGGGCGCTGATCCTCGCCGCACTGTGGGCGGCGGGCTGGCAGGTCGGCCTGTTCGCCACCCTGGGCACGCTGATCGCCACCGCCACCGCCTACGCCCTCGACGTCGACCGCGGCTCCATCGGCCAAGGGCTGCAAGGCTATTCGGGCTGCCTGACCGGCATCGCCCTGGTCGGCTCGCTCGGCCACCACCCCGCCACCTACGTCCTCACCGTGGTCGGCTGCGCGGTCACCACCGTGCTGACCGCCACCCTCGCCACCCTGCTGGCGCCCTACCGGCTGACCCCGCTGACCGCCCCGTTCTGCCTGGTCTCCGGGGTGATGGTGCTCGGCGCCCCCTCCTTCGCCCGGATCTGGCACGGCGCCCCCGCCCCCGTCGCCGACCCCACCAGCGGCGACACCGGCATCACCTTCTCCGACCTGTGGCACGCCTTCTTCACCAACGTCTCCCAGGTGTTCCTGGTGAACAGCTGGTACGTCGGCCTGATCATGCTGGCCGGACTGGCCTGCGCGGGCCTCCGGGTGCTGCTCGCCGCCGCGCTCGGCTCGGTGGCCGGCATCGTCGCGGCCTGGGCGCTCGGCGCACCCACCGCGCAGATCTCCTCGGGGATCTACGGCTACAACGCGGTCCTGGTCGGCATCGCGCTCGGCGCGGTCTTCCTGGCCGCCACCCCCTGGAACGCGGGCTACGCGCTGTTCGGCGCCGCCCTGTCCACCGGGCTGACCGCCGCGATCACCTCGCTCTTCACCCCCTTCGACGGCCACACCTTCACCTGGCCGTTCATCCTCACCACCTGGGCGCTGCTGGCCGCCGTCCCGCAACTGCCCCGGCTGCGGGCCGCCACCGCCCGAGGCCCTTCTCCGCACCCCCGTCCCCGTCCCGAGGAAGGCACCCACCGATGAACCTCGCGCCCCGCGAGCTCGACAAACTGGTCGTCTACGTGGTCGCGGACCTGGCCCGCAAGCGCCAGGGACGCGGCCTCAAGCTGAACTACAGCGAAGCCGTCGCGCTGATCACCGAAGCCATCCTGGAGGCCGCCCGGGACGGCAAGTCCGTCGCCGACTGCATGGAACTGGGCCGGCACGTGGTCGGCCCCGACGCCTGCATGGACGGGGTGCGGCAGATGCTGCCGCTGCTCCAGGTCGAGGCGTCCTTCACGGACGGCACCAAACTGGTCTCCGTGCACGACCCCATCGGCGGCTGAAGGTGCCCGGCACCCCGGTCCACGTCCTCGCCGTCTGCGGCCGCGAAGCCGGGCACGGCACCGCGCTGCGGCACCTCGCCGGGCCGGACACCACCGTGGTCACCAGCGGCCGCGAACTCCACCGGGCGCTCGCCGCCCGCCCCGCCGGGACGGACACCGCCGTCGTCCCGATGACGCTCGGCCGCGACCCGGAACTGGTCGCCGACACCGCCCGCACCGTCCGCGCCCTGCCGCCCGAACCGCACCGCACCGTCGCCGTCGCCGACCCGTTCGGGAACCCCGAGCACCTGGTCGGCTGGCTGCGGGCCGCCGCCGCCACCGTCCCCGCCGGGGCCGCGCTGCTGCTCACCGCCCCCGCCGGCGACCCCTACCAGGACGCCGAACTGCACCGGGTCGCCCACCTGGTGCGCAGCCGCGGGCGGCACCGGCTGGTGGAGGTCGCGCTGACCGGAGGCGACCCCGACCCGGCCGAGGGCGTGCGGCGCTGCGTCCTGCTCGGGGCCCGGCAGGTCGCGGTGCTGTCCGCGTCCTTCCTGCCGCCCGCCCCGCCGCCCGCCCCCGCCCGCACCACCGTGCTGGCCGCCGGGCCGCTGCTCGGCCCCGCCGCGCTGGCCGCCGTCCTCGCCGCCCGGGCCGCCACCGCCGTCCGGCGGCTGCACGACAGCGGCGAGGACGGCCTGGCGGCCGCGCTGGCCGCCGCCGGGCAGCACGGGCCCGCGCACAGCCACGGCCCCGACGGCGGCCACGACCACCACCACGGGCCCGGCCACTCCCACAGCCACGGCCCGCACGCCCGGCACACCCACCCGTCCCCGCTGACGGCGGCAAGGAGTCACCAGTGAGTTTCGGCACGTACCTGTACGGAGACGGCGACATCGAGATCAACGCCGGCCGCCGCACCCTGACCGTCACGGTCAGCAACACCGGCGACCGGGCGGTCCAGGTCGGCTCGCACTACCACTTCTTCGAGGTCAACCCGGCGCTGCGGTTCGACCGCGACCGGACGCTCGGCACGCACCTCAACATCCCGGCCGGCACCTCGGTGCGGATCGAGCCGGGCGGCACCCGCGTGGTCGAGCTGTGCGAGTACGGCGGCACCGGCCGGCTGGTCGGCTTCAGCGGCCTGCTCAACGGCAGCACGGTCTCCCACCCCGCCCGGATCGAGGCGTTCCGCCGGGCCTACGCGGACGGCTTCCAGGGCGCGGAGAACAGCTCCGGCGACCGGGGCCCCGGCGGCAAGGGGACGGACGGCACGGGGACCGGCGGCAAGAGGACGGGGGACAAGGGGGCCGGCGGCAAGGGAACCGGCGGCAAGGGAACCGGCGGCAAGGGCTCCGCGAAGAAGAAGGGCGGCAACTGACATGCCGATCATGACCCGCAAGCAGTACACCGACATGTTCGGCCCCACCGTCGGCGACCGGTTCCAACTCGCCGACACCAACCTGGTGGTGGAGGTCGAGAAGGACTACAGCGAGGGCCTGTACGGCGACGAGATCGTCTACGGCGGCGGCAAGACCATGCGCGACGGCATGGGCGCCGACCCGCAGGCCACCGCCGCCCAGGGCGCGTTGGACACCGTGATCACCAACGTGGTGGTGATCGACCCGGTGATCGGCATCGTCAAGTGCGACATCGGCATCAAGGACGGCTTCATCGCTGGCATCGGCAAGTCCGGCAACCCGCAGACCCAGGACGACGTGCACCCGAACCTGGTGGTCGGCCCCGGCACCGAGGCGATCTCCGGCGAGCACCTGATCGCCACCGCGGGCGCGATCGACACCCACGTCCACCTGATCTCCCCGCAGCAGGCCGAGCAGGCGCTCACCAACGGCATCACCACCCTGATCGGCGGCGGCACCGGCCCCTCCGACGGCACCAACGGCACCACCTGCACGCCCGGCCCGTTCAACATCGCCCGCTTCCTGCAGGCCGTCGAGGAGGTGCCGGTCAACATCGGCATCATGGGCAAGGGCAACGGCAGCCTGCCCGGCGCGCTGGACGAGCAGATCGCGGCCGGGGCCTGCGCGCTGAAGGTGCACGAGGACTGGGGCGCCACCCCCGCGGTGATCGACAACGCGCTCGCGGTGGCCGACCGGCACGACGTGCAGGTGGCGATCCACACCGACAGCCTGAACGAGTCCGGGTTCTTCGAGGACACCCGCTCGGCGATCGACGGCCGCACCATCCACACCTTCCACTCCGAGGGCGCGGGCGGCGGCCACGCCCCCGACATCCTGCGGGTCACCGGCGAGCCCAACGTGCTGCCCTCGTCCACCAACCCGACGCTGCCCTACACCGTCAACTCGGTGGACGAGCTGCTCGACATGGTGATGGTCTGCCACCACCTCAACCCGGACATCCCGGAGGACGTCTCGTTCGCCGACAGCCGGGTCCGGGCCGAGACCATCGCCGCCGAGTCGGTGCTGCACGACCTCGGCGTGATCAGCATGGTCTCCTCCGACTCGCAGGCGATGGGCCGGGTCGGCGAGTCCGTCACCCGCACCTTCCAGATCGCCCACCACTGCAAGGACCAGCGCGGCCCGCTGGACGGCGACAGCGCCCGCAACGACAACCAGCGGGTGCTGCGCTACCTGGCGAAGGTCACCATCAACCCGGCCGTCGCCACCGGCATCGCCGACCACGTCGGCTCGCTGGAGGCGGGCAAGCTCGCCGACATCGTGCTGTGGCCGATCCACTCGTTCGCCGCCAAGCCCAAGATGATCATCAAGGGCGGGATCATCTCCTGGGCCCAGATGGGCGACCCGAACGCCTCGCTGCCCACCCCCCAACCGGTGCTCTACCGGCCGATGTTCGGCCAGTTCGGCCGGGCCCAGCAGGCCACCCACGTCACCTTCATGTCGCAGGCCGGCATCGCCGCGGGCGTCCCCGAGAAGCTCGGCCTGCAGCGCACCGTGCTGCCGGTGCGCGGCACCCGGGTGATCGGCAAGCACAACATGGTGCGCAACAACGCGCTGCCGAAGGTCGAGGTCGACCCGGAGACCTTCAAGGTCACCCTGGACGGCGAGGTCGCCACCATCGAACCCGCCCGGTCGCTGCCGCTCAACCAGCTGTACTTCGTGGTGTAGCGGATGTTCCTCAGCCCGGACGACCGCCCGGCGCGCCCGTCCCCCGAGCCCCGGCCCGGGGGACTGCCCGCGCTGCTGGTCAGCCTCCAGCTCACCGACTCGGCCTTCCCCAGCGGCTTCTACACCCTCTCGCACGGCCTGGAGGGCTACGCCCAGGCCGGGGCCGTCACCCCCGACACGCTGCCCGACCTGCTCGCCGACCTGCTGCGGCACGGCGTCGGCCCGTCCGACGCCACCGCCCTCGCGCTGGCCCACCGGGCGGTGCTGGCCGGGGACGCCGACACCGTGGTCCGGGTCGACCGGCGGCTGTACGCGGGCAAGCTGAGCCGCGAGGTCCGGCAGGCGGCCACCCGCACCGGGCGGCAGCTGCTCGACCTGGCCGCGGAGGTCTTCGGACAGCCCGCGATCGCCGGGCACCTGCGGCTGGTCCGGGAGCGCCGGGCCCCCGGCTGCCAGGCCGTCGCCGCCGGGATCGTGCAGGCCGCCGCCGGCGTGCCGGTCGAACAGGCCGTGGCCGGCGACCTGTTCGCGTTCAGCGCCAGCTTCGCCGGGGCCGCGCTGCGGCTGCGGCTGACCGACCACCGCAAGGCCCAGGTGCTGCTGCGCGGCGCCGCCCCCGTCATCGAGGAGACCGTCCGGGCGGCCCTCGCCCGCCCGGAGGCCGACCTCGGCTCGACCGCCTTCGGCGCCGACATCATGTCCGGCCGCCACGAGCGGGCCGAGGCCCGGCTGTTCATGAGCTGAAACCACCACGAAGGAGACACCCGTGGACGACAACGTCCTGCGGATCGGCATCGGGGGCCCGGTGGGCTCCGGCAAGACCGCGCTGATCGAGGCGCTGGTGCCGGTGCTGATCGCCCGCGGCCACCGCCCCGCCGTGATCACCAACGACATCTACACCCAGGAGGACGCCCAGCACGTGCGCCGCACCCTGGCCGGCGTGCTCGACCCGGAACGGGTGGTCGGCGTGGAGACCGGCGCCTGCCCGCACACCGCCGTGCGCGACGACCCGACGATGAACCTGGCCGCCGGCGCCGAACTCCTCGAGCGCTTCCCCGACGTGGACACCCTGTTCTACGAGTCCGGCGGCGACAACCTCACCCTCACCTTCAGCCCGGTGCTGGTCGACGTGTTCGTGTTCGTCCTGGACACCGCCGAGGGCGAGAAGATGCCCCGCAAGCGCGGCCCCGGCATCACCGAGTCCGACCTGCTCGTCATCAACAAGATCGACATCGCCCAGTACGTTCGCACCGACATCGCCGTGATGGAGTCCGACGCCCACAAGGTCCGCGACGGCAAGCCCGTCATCCTCACCGACTCGCTCGACGGCACCGGCATCGAGGAGCTCGCCGCGTTCCTCGGCGCCCGCCGCAAGGCGCTGATCTGACCGTGGCCCCCGTGCTCCTCCGCACCGCGGAGACCGCCGCCGCCGACCGGCTCGACCCGGCGCACTGGACGGCCGGCCGCCTCCCCCCGGAAGTGGCCGGCCTGGCCGCCCGTCCCGACACCCTCGCCCCCGGCTCGCCCGCCAAGGTCGGCATCCTCGACCTCGGCTTCGCCGTCCGCGGCGGCCGCACCGAACTCGTCGAGCGGTACCAGAAGACCCCGCTGCAGATCATGCGCCCGCTGTGGATCGACCCCGCCCGGCCCGACGCCGCCCACGTCTACCTGATGGCCACCGGCGGCGGCGTCACCCAGGCCGACCGCTACCGGATCGACGTCCGCTGCGGCCCCGGCACCCGGGTCCACCTCACCACCCAGGCCGCCACCAAGGTGTTCCGGATGGAACAGGACTACGCCAGCCAACTGGTCCACCTCACCGCCGCCCCCGGCGCCTACCTCGAATACCTGCCCGACCCGCTGATCCCGTTCCGCGGCGCCCGGTTCTACCAGCGCACCGCCGTCACCGCCGCCCCCGGCTCCACCGTCGTGCTCGGCGAGACCCTCACCGCCGGCCGGCTCGCCCGCGGCGAACGGCACGACTACCGGGTGCTCGCCACCGACCTGGAGATCGCCCGCCCCGACGGCACCCTGCTCGCCGTCGACACCCTGCGGCTGGTCCCCGGCGGCGACCGGCGCACCGTCACCGGCCCCGCCGTGTTCGCCGGGCACGACCACCTCGCCACCCTGTTCGTGGTCAGCGACCTGCGCCCCGCCGCCGAGATCGCCGACACCCTGCACCGCGCCCTCGACGGCCGCGGCCTGCGCCACGGCGTCTCCACCCTGCCCGAGGACGGCGGCGCCTGGCTGCGCCTGCTCGACGACAGCCCCGTGCGCACCGCCGCCGCGCTGGCCGCCGCCTGGCGGGCCGTCCGGCTGCTGCTCACCGGCACGCCCGCGCCCGACCTGCGCAAGACCTGACCACCCGCCACCCCCGGAGGTAACCCCGTGCTCTGCGCGCCCCCGCCGATGCCCCCGGCCTACAACGCCGGCGACACGGCCTGGCTGCTGGCCTCCACCGCCATGGTCCTGCTGATGACGCCCGGACTGGCGTTCTTCTACGGCGGGATGGTCCGGCTCAAGCACGTCCTGATGATGATCAAGATGAGCTTCGCCGCGCTCGCCTTCGGCAGCCTGGTCTGGTGGGCGCTCGGCTACACCCTGGCCTTCGGACCGGACGCCGGCGGGGCCGGGATCATCGGGAACCTCGACCGGGCGTTCCTGCGCGGCGTCGAACTCGACACCCTCACCGGCGCCATCCCGACCTACATCTTCGCCACCTTCCAGATGGGCTTCGCCGTCGTCACCGTCGCCCTGATCAGCGGCTCGGTCGCCGACCGGGCCCGGATGCGCGGCTGGCTGGTGTTCGTCCCGCTGTGGCTGCTGGTGGTCTACGCGCCCACCGCGCACTGGGTGTTCGACTCCCAGGGCTGGATCCACGACCGGCTCGGCGCCCTCGACTTCGCCGGCGGCCTGCCCGTCGAACTCAGCTCCGGCGCCTCCGGCCTCGCCGTCGCGCTCGCCCTGCGCGGCCCGCGCGACTGGGCCCGGTGCGAGGAGCGGCCCAACAACATCCCGCTGGTGGTGATCGGCGTCGGACTGCTCTGGTTCGGCTGGTTCGGCTTCAACTCCGGCTCCGCGCTCAGCGACCAGGGCACCGCCGCCGCGGCCTTCCTCAACACCCAGCTCGGCGCCGCCGCCGCCATGGTCACCTGGCCGCTGGTCGAGAAGTGGCGCACCGGGAGGGTCAGCACCACCGGCGTGGTCTCCGCGGGCGTGGCCGGCATGGTCGCCATCACCCCCGCCTGCGGCGAGATCAATTCGCTCGGCGCCGTCGTCACCGGCCTGGTCGCCGGGGCGGTCTGCGCCTGGGCGGTCACCCTCAAGTACCGCTTCGGCGTGGACGACACCCTCGACGTGGTCGGCGTGCACGGCGTCGGCGGCCTCACCGGCCTGCTCATGGTCGGCCTGTTCGCCACCGCCCGGATCAGCGGCACCGAGGGCCTGTTCTACGGCGGCGGCTGGAGCCTGTTCGGCAAGCAGGCGCTCGCCGTCCTCGCGGTCGCCGCGTTCTCCTTCACCCTGACCCGGCTGCTCGCCGAACTGGTCGAGGCGGTGGTCGGGTTCCGGGCCGCCGCCGAGTACCAGCACGTCCCCGGCGAGGAGACCGAGACCGCCTACGACACCCTCACCGCCGAACGGCTCGGCGAACTCGTCGGCAGCGGCGCCGCCCGCAGCGACAGCGAACTCGTCCGCCGGATCGCCGAGTTGATCAGGGCCCGGCGCGAGGACGGGAACTGACCGGCCGCACCCGGTACGGTGCGTGGACCGCGGCGGACGACCGGCCCCGGACGCACGAAAGGCAGGGAGCCGAAGCTCTCCTGCCGTTATCAAACTTATACCGCAAGGGGGGCCTTGCCGCAAGGCCCCCCCGATGCCGCACAATCGCTGATCTGAACCGGGGAACCCGCGCGAACAGCACAGACGGGGCAGACCGCGAGCAGCACGCGGACGGAGCGCGGCCCACCCGGCAGCGGATCGGAGTCACCACCCATGAACCAGCCGACGACCAGCGCCTTCGACCTGCCCGAGCGGCTCGCCGCCAAGGCGGACCCGGCCCTGATCGCCGCCGACGACCGGCACTTCGCCGAGGTCGCCGACACCCTGAGCCGGGACACCGCGGAGCTGACCGCGCGCCTCGAACAGGTGCGCCGCAGCCCCGGCGGGGCCGGGCAGGCCGCGATGGACCGCGACAACGAGGTGCACCAGCTCTCCGCCCGGCTGCGCACCCTGAGCCGCTTCGGCCACGACCTGTGCCTGGGCCGGATCGTCCGCGCCGACGACCCCGAGCCGGTCTACATCGGCCGCCTCGGCCTCGCCGACGCCGACGGCCGCCGCCTGCTGGTCGACTGGCGCTCGCCCGCCGCCGAACCCTTCTTCGCCGCCACCCACGCCAACCCGATGGGCCTGGCCAGCCGCCGCCGCTACCGCTGGCAGCGCGGCCGGGTCGGCGACTACTGGGACGAGGTGTTCACCGCCGACGGCCTGGAGGGCCACGCCGCCCTGGACGACCAGTCCGCGTTCATCGCCAGCCTCGGCAGCTCCCGCTCCGAGCGGATGCGCGACGTGCTGGCCACCATCCAGGCCGACCAGGACGCCATCATCCGGGCCGGCTCGCGCGGCGCCCTGGTCGTCGACGGCGGCCCCGGCACCGGCAAGACCGTGGTCGCCCTGCACCGCACCGCCCACCTGCTGTACTCCGACCCGCGCCTGGGCCACCGCAAGGGCCGCGTCCTGTTCGTCGGCCCGCACCAGCCGTACCTGGCGTACGTCGCCGACGTGCTGCCCAGCCTCGGCGAGGAGGGCGTGCAGACCTGCACGCTGCGCGACCTGCTGCCCGAGGGCGCCGCCGTCGCCCCCGAACCCGACCCCGAGGTCGCCCGGCTGAAGGCCGCCGCCGGGATGGTGCGCGCGATCGAGAAGGCCGTCGCCGTCTACGAGGAGCCGCCCGCCGAGGGCCGCAAGCTCTCCACCGAGTGGTACGAGCTGTGGATCGACCCCCAGGACTGGTCCGAGGCGTTCGCCGCCCCCGGCCCCGGCGTCCCGCACAACGAGGCCCGCCAGCAGATCCTCGACGAACTCATCACCATCCTGCTCGACAAGAACGCCGACTCCTTCGACGACGAGGAGGACGGCATCTCGCCCGAGGTGCTGCGCCGCGAACTGCGCCGCGACCCCGAACTGCTCGGCGCGCTGCGCCGCGCCTGGCCGATCCTGGAGCCCACCGACCTGGTCGGCGACCTGTGGACCGTCCCCGCCTACCTGCGGCTGTGCGCGCCCTGGCTGAGCCGCGACGAGATCCGCACCCTGCAGCGCACCGACCCCGCCGCCTGGACGCTCGCCGACCTGCCGCTGCTGGACGCCGCCCGCCGCCGCCTCGGCGACACCGACGCCGACCGCCGCCAGCGCGCCCACCGGGCCCGGCTGGCCGCCGAGCGCGAGATGATGGACGGCGTCGTCGACCACCTGCTGAACGCCGACCACGACAGCGAGGGCGCGGTCGCCATGCTGCGCGGCGCCGACCTGCGCGAGGCGCTGATCGACCACACCGAGGCCGAACCCGTCGACCCCGACCTGCTGGCCGGGCCGTTCGCCCACATCGTGGTCGACGAGGCGCAGGAACTCACCGACGCCGAGTGGCAGATGCTGATCGCCCGCTGCCCGTCCCGCTCCTTCACCATCGTCGGCGACCGGGCCCAGGCCCGGCACGGCTTCACCGAGTCGTGGACCGAACGCCTGGAGCGGGCCGGCCTGGACCGGGTCACCCTCACCTCGCTGACCGTCAACTACCGCACCCCGGAAGAGGTGATGGCCGAGGCCGAGCCGGTGATCCGGGCCGCCCTGCCCGACGCCAACGTCCCCACCTCGATCCGCCGCAGCGGCCTGCCCGTCCACCACGGCGCCCGCGCCGAACGCGACGCGCTGCTGGACGCCTGGCTGGCCGAGCACCCCGAGGGCACCGCCTGCGTGATCGGCGACCCGTCCTTCCTCGGCGGGGGCCGGGTCCGCTCGCTCAGCCCCGAACTGGTCAAGGGCCTCGAGTTCGACCTGGTGGTGATCGTCGACCCGGAGGCGTTCGGCGACGGCATCGAGGGCGCCGTCGACCGCTACGTGGCGATGACCCGCGCCACCGGGCAGCTCGCGGTCCTGCGCTGACCGCCCCCGCGGGGCCGCCCCGGCGAACCCGCCGCGGGCGGCCCGCACTTCGCGCATACTCGACCGCATGACCGAGGAACCGGCGACCGACCACGCCCGCCACTACCCCGACCTGGTGCGGGCCGGATCGCTGCGCGCCGCGCTCGGGACGGCCCTGCCGCCGGACACGCCCGACCGCCACCCGGACTCGGTGCGGGCCGAGGCGGGCGAGCGGGGGGTGTCGGTGGTGGCGGTCGCCGGGGAACGCGGCTTCCGGGTCCGGTGCTGGGCCCGGACGATCCACATGGCCGGCGGCACCACCGACGACCTGGCGGCGGCGGCCGGGGCGGTGGAGCAGTGGCTGCGGCCGGGTCCGGTGCGCGAACTCACCGACCGGTGGCCCTTCCTGACGGCCGGGAGCCTCGCCGAGGGGTACGAGTGCGGCGACCCCGTCCCGGCCCGCTGGGCGCAGCTGCGGGCCTCCCGGATCCGGCTCCGGCACGCCGACGAACTGCACGCGTTCATCGAGGCCGCCCACGCCGAACCGCGGCTGCGGGCGCTCTCCCCGGGCATGTCGATGTTCTGGGTGACGTTCAGCCGCCGGGCCGAACCGCCGCTCTGCCGCGACCTCCCGATGGTCGGCGCGCTCGGCGGCGGCCGCTACGAGATCCGGCACGGCGCGGGCCGCCGGGAGGTCCGCGAGGCGGACGGCCTCGCGGCCACCCTCGCCGCCGTCCTCGACCTGCTGCCCGCGGACGCGGTGCCCGCGCCCTGCCCCCCGATGATCTGAGCCCCCGTGCACAAGCCCCACCTGGACGCGGAGCTGGCCGCGGCGCTGGCCGCCCGGGGCGGCGTGCCCGCCCCGCTGACGCCCGAGGACCTGACGCAGTGGCAGCGGCACGACGCCGCCCGGCGGCCCCGCCCGACCCTGCGGCAACTCGCCGACGGCGGACGGTTCGCGGCCGCCGAGCACGACGCCGACGGCGTCCCGGTCGTCCACGGCCGCCCGGCCGCGGCGGCCGGAGTGCTCCCGGCCCTGCTCTACCTGCACGGCGGCGGGCTGATCGGCGGCAACGCGCACGCCGTCCTGCCGCGGGTGCTGCGCGAGCTGGCCGAGCCGCTCGGCCTGGCCGTGCTCTCCGTCGAGTACCCGCTCGCCCCCGCCGCCCGCTACCCGGCCCCGCTGCACGCCTGCCGCACCGCCCTGCGCTGGGCGGCCGCGCACGCCGGACGGCTGCGGATCGACCCGGACCGGATCGTGCTGGCCGGCAAGAGCGCCGGCGGCGGCCTGGCCGCCGCACTCGCCCTGCTGCTGCGCGACGAGGGCGGGCCGGTGCCGGCCGGCCAACTGCTGCTCAGCCCGATGCTGGACGACCGGGGCGCCACCGCCTCCGCCCGGCAGGCCGCCGGGCACGACACCTGGGACGCCGTCTCCAACGCCACCGCCTGGCGGGCCGCCCTCGGCCCGCTGCACGGCACCCCCGACCTCCCGCCGCACGCCGCCCCCGCCCGGGCCCACGACCTCTCCGGCCTGCCGCCCGCCTACCTGGAGGTCGGCTCCGCCGAGACCTTCCGCGACGAGGTCACCGCCTACGCCGACATCCTGTGGCGCAGCGGCGCCCACGCCGAACTGCACGTCTGGCCCGGCGCCCCGCACGGCTTCGACACCCTGGCCCCCGGAGCCGCCGTCAGCCGGACGGCGCTCGCGGCCCGCCGGGACTGGCTGCGGCGGCTGTTCAGCTAGCCGGCAGCCGGGTGCCGGTCCAGCCGGTGTCCGTCCAGCCGGTGGCGGTGCGGGTGTGGCGGCGGCGCAGGTGATGCCGGTCCGGGGCGGCCTGCCAGAACTCGGCCTCGGCGGCGTGCAGGGCGTAGCAGCGCAGGTCGGGCGAGGGGGTGGCGCAGCCGGGGGAGGGGCGGACCGGGCCGCGCAGGCGGACCTGGCGGCCGCGGGCCGGCCAGTAGACGGTCAGTGCGGCGTCCGGGCGGGCGGCGAACTGGCGGGCCTTGGGGGAATCGGGTTCGGTCCAGAAGTGCCAGGCCGCGGCGGCGGGTTCGACGTCCCGCAGGACGAGCACCCGGGCGTCCGGGCGCCCCTCGGCATCCACCGTGGCCAGCGTCAGCACCTGCGCGTCCGGGACGCCCGCGGCCAGCGCGTCCAGCAGCCAGGCGGTGAACAGCTCGGCCGGGCCGGCGGGCGCGTGGTCCGGCGCCGGGTAGGCGGGCGCGGCCAGCACCGGGTGCGCGACCAGCGCGCGGACGAGGGGGGTGGGCGAGTCGGTCACGGGGTCTCCGGGGGCGGGGCGTCGGGCGGTGGCGGGGCGTCGGGCGTTGGCGGGGCGTCGGGCGGCATCAGCACGCTGATCCGGTAGGTCGTCGGGTGGGTGAGCCGCCCGCAGAACGTGTCCAGCCGCAGGCGTTCCGCGTCGTGGGTGCGCTCGGCCCGCAGTCGGCGGACGTACGCCGTGAACTCGGCGTAGTCCTGCGTCGAGTACAGCGGGTGCCACTGCCAGCCCTCGTACTGCGCGGCCTGGCGCCGTTGCGCTGCTTCCTGCCTGCGTTTGCGTCTGTGCTGACCGGGCATGGGGTCCAGCCTGACGGTTCGCGGGGCGGCGGGACAAGCGGGTTCGCGGAGGGGGGTGTCACCCGATCGGGCGGCTTATTAGACTCGATGTTGATAAGAGTGGTCGAAACCCTTGTCCGACCCGCTACCCGCGAGTAGTTTGCCGGTGTGCCCGCCGGGCCCCCACCCCGGTCCGCCCCCTCGTCCGCCGCGTGTCAGGAGGCACCCATGCCCCGCCCCACCCCGCCCGTCACCGTGCACGACAGCCTGGTGCTCGAACCGCGCGACGTGCACTTCGACTGGTCCGAGCTGCCCCTGCACTGGATCCCCGACGAGCCGATGGCCACCCACACCATCAACGTGCTGCACCTGCTGCTGCCCGAGGGCGAGCGGTGGTTCGTCAAGGTGTTCAAGGAGGCGCTGCCGCTGATCCGCGACGAACAGCTGCGCGAAGAGGTGCTCGGCTTCATCGGGCAGGAGGCCATCCACGCCGAGGCCCACCAGGAAGTCCTCGACCACCTGCTCGGCCAGGGCCTCGACCCGCGCCCCTACGTCCGGCAGATCAGCTGGCTCTTCCACCGCGTCCTCGGCGACAAGCCCGGCCTGACCGCCCGTAGGCGCCGCGAGAACGTCATCGAACGCGTCGCCTTCGTCGCCGCGATCGAGCACTTCACCGCCTTCCTCGGCAACTGGGCCCTCAACTCGCCCGGCCTCGACCGTGCCAAGGCCGACCCCACCATGCTCGACCTGCTGCGCTGGCACGGCGCCGAGGAAGTCGAACACCGCAGCGTCGCCTACGACCTGATGCGCCACCTCGACCCCGGCTACCTGCGCCGCGTCCGCGGCATGTTCGTCTCCGGCCCGCTCCTGGTCCACCTCTGGATCCGCGGCACCCGCTTCATGCTCGCCGCCGACCCCACCCTGGACGGCCGCCTCGCCCCCACCTGGCGCGACGCCCAGCGCGCCGCCCGCCGCGGCCTCCTCCCCGAACCCGCCCGCTTCCTGCGCTCCGCCGCCAGGTACTTCAGCCCCGGCTACCACCCCACCCGCGAAGGCAGCTCCTCCCAGGCCCTCGCCTACCTCGCCAAATCCCCGGCCGCGCAGGCCGCCGCCACCCGCTGAGGGCTCCCGCGAGAGGCCGGCGCAACCCGAGAGGCTGGGGCGCGAGCGGCTGCGAAGCCAGGGGCGCGGGGAACTGCGCGCAGGGGAACGGGACTTCGGGAAGATCCGGTATCCCCCGGCCCCGAATCCTGGTCGCGGCCCCCCCGCGGAGCGTGTCACCCCCAGCGGCTCCGCCCACCTGCCACCGGCTCTCCGTCCACGGACCTTGCCCGCCTGCCGTCCCCCACCGCGCAGTTCCCCGCGCCCCCGGCTTCGCAGCCCCCGGCTTCCGCAGCCCCCGGCTTCCGCAGCCTCCAGCTTTCGTAGCCCTCCTGTCCTGCACCCCACCCTCCCTGGAGCCCGCACCCGCCATGGATCTCGAAACCCCGCCCCCCGACCTGTACGGACGCCCGCGGGCCGACCGTTTCTTCGCCCGGCTGACCGCCTTCGGCGACTGGTACAGCCCCGCGCTGGGGAGTCCAGGGCTGCGGCGGAGTCCGCGGCGGGCGGAGGCCCGGCCGGTGCCGCCGCTGTACCTGGTGGTGGTGTCGCACCGGGTGGTCGCCGAGGACGTGGTGGAGCTGCGGCTGGCCGACCCGTCCGGCGGGATGCTGCCGGGCTGGCAGCCGGGGGCGCGGATCGTGCTGACGCTGCCGTCGGGGCGCGAGCGCCACTACTCGTTGTGCGGGGACCCGGCCGACCGGCACGCCTACCGGGTCGCGGTGCGCCGGATCGCGGACGGCGGCGGCGGATCGGTGGAGATCCACGACGAACTGCACGTCGGGGTGCGGCTGCGGGTGCGCCGGCCGCGCAACGGCTTCGCGTTCTGCGGCGAGGAGAAGGTGCTGTTCCTGGCCGGCGGCATCGGCATCACTCCGCTGCTGCCGATGGCCCGGGCCGCCCAGCACGCGGGCGTCGACTGGCACCTGGTGCACACCGGCCGGACCGCCGCGGCGCTCCCGTTCACCACCGAGCTGACCGCCCTCGACCCGGCCCGGGTGACCGTCCGCACCGACGACGAGCACGGCCTGCCGGACGCCGCCGAGCTGCTGGCGCACGCGCCCCGGGGCGCTGCCGCGTACGTGTGCGGCCCGGCGCCGATGCTGCTGGCCGTGCAGCGCGCGCTGCCCGCCTCGCCCGCCGTCTCGCTGCACTTCGAACGGTTCGGGGCCGCGCCGATCCTGGACGGGCGCCCGTTCCGGATCCGGGTCGGCGACGAGACGCTGACCGTCCCGGCGGACCGCTCCGCGCTGGACGTCGCCCGCGAGGTGCGCCCGGAACTGCCGTACTCGTGCCAGCAGGGCTTCTGCGGCACCTGCGTGCTCAAGGTCGCCGCCGGGACGCCCGAGCACCGCGACCGCCGACTGACCGCCGAGCAGCGGGCCGCCGGCCTGCTGCTGCCGTGCGTGTCCCGGGCCGCCGAGGGCGAGACCCTCGTCCTGGAGGTGTGAGGTGTCGAAGGTGCCCCGATTTCCGTACGACGAGCGCGACCTGGCGAAGTTCCGGGAGGTCCAGCAGCTGTCCTACCACTGCGCCGAGCAGGTCGCCGCCTGGATCGAACCCGGCGTGACGGAGCGTCAGGCCACCGCCGAGCTGCGCCGCTGCCTGGTGAAGGCCGGCGTGCAGGACTTCTTCCACGTGCCGTTCGCCTGGTTCGGCGACCGCACCGCGTTCCGGCACTTCCACACCCCGCTGCAGTTCTTCGCCGGCTCCCGGGTGCTCACCGAGGGCATGCCGTACGTGCTGGACTGCGCGCCGGTGGTGGACGGCTACACCGCCGACATCGGCTACGGCGGCAAGGTCGGCGAGAACGCCGTCTGGGACCTGCTCGCCAAGGACCTCAAGACCTACCGCGACCTGATCCTGCGCGAGGTCAGGGCCCGCAAGCCGCTCGCCGAGGTGTACGCCGCCGTCGACGCCCAACTCGCCGCGCACGGCTACGACAACCGCCACCAGGTCTACCCGGGCCGGGTGATCGGCCACCAGGTGACCAGGAACACCGCCCGCGGTCCGGCCGGAGTCAACCTGTTCGGCTTCGGAGTGCGTACGCTGCAGACCCTCGGACGCGAACTGGTCAAGGAGCGCCTGGAGGGCAGGTCCCCGCTGTGGGCGGGCGGCCGGGCCTCCCGGCACGCACCGACCCCCGGCCTGTGGGCGGTCGAACCGCACATCGGGTTCCGCGACGTGGGCATCAAGTTCGAGGAACTCCTCGTGGTCACCGACGAGGACGCGTACTGGCTCGACGACGACCTGCCGCACGTGCGGCGCTGGGCACTCCAGGAGGACGCAGCATGACCGGCCGCCGCACCGACACCCGCCGCCGCACCGTCGACTCCGGCGGGCTCGCCCTCGCCGTGTACGAGCAGGGCGACCCCGCCGACCCCACGGTCGTCCTGGTGCACGGCTACCCCGACGACCACTCGGTCTGGGACGACGTCGCCGCCGACCTGGCCGCCGACCACCACGTGGTGCGCTACGACACCCGCGGCTCCGGCGCCTCCGGCGTGCCCGCCACCCGCGAGGACTACCGGCTCGAACTGCTCGGCGAGGACCTGTTCGCCGTCGCCGACGCCGTCAGCCCCGACCGCCCCGTGCACGTCGTCGCGCACGACTGGGGCAGCGTCCAGTCCTGGGAGGCCGTCACCACCCCCGGCGCGTACCGGCGGATCGCCTCCTACACCACCATGTCCGGCCCCTGCCTGGACCACATGGGGTACTGGATCCGGCACCGGCTGCGCCGCCCCACCCCCCGCCACCTGTCCCAACTGCTGCGCCAGGGCGCCCACTCCTGGTACATCGCGCTGTTCCAACTGCCCGTCCTCGCCCCCGCCGCCTGGAAGCTCGGCCTGGCCCGGCTCTGGCCCCGCGTCCTGCGCGACCTGGAAGCCGTCCGCCCCCGGCCCGGCCACCCGCAGGCCACCCTCGCCGAGGACGCCGTGCACGGCATCGAGCTGTACCGGGCCAACATGCGCCCCCGGGTCCGGGCCCCGCGCGAACGGCACACCGAAGTACCGGTCCAGCTGATCACCCTGCAACGCGACCACTACGTCTCCGACTTCCTCTCCGAGGGCCTGGAACGCTGGGTCCCCCGGCTCACCCGCCGCACCCTCAACGCCACCCACTGGTCCGCACTGCTCGAACAGGGCCCCACCGTCGCCGCCCTGGTCCGCGACTTCACCGCCCGCGACCACGGCGCCGCCCGCCAGGAACCCTCCACCGCGGGCGAACTGGTCGTCGTCACCGGCGGCGGCAGCGGCATCGGCCGGGCCACCGCCCTCGCCTTCGCCGACGCGGGCGCCCGGGTCGTGGTCTGCGACCGCGACCTGCCCGCCGCCCAGCGCACCGCCGAACTCTGCGAACTCTCCGGCACCAAGGCCGCCGCCTACCGGGTCGACGTCAGCGACGGCGCCGCCGTCGACGCCTTCGCCCAGCAGGTCGCCACCGAACACGGCGTCCCCGACGTGGTCGTCAACAACGCCGGCATCGGCCACTCCGGCACCTTCCTGCAGACCACCGAGGACGAGTGGCGCCGCGTCCTGGACGTCAACCTGTGGGGCGTCATCCACGGCTGCCGCGCCTTCGGCCGGCTCATGGTCGACCGCGGTACGGGGGGCCACCTGGTCAACCTCGCCTCCGCCGCCGCCTACCTGCCCGCCAAGCAGCTCGCCGCGTACGCCACCTCCAAGTCCGCCGTCTTCATGCTCTCCGACTGCCTGCGCGCCGAACTAGCCCCGCACCGCATCGGCGTCTCCACCATCTGCCCCGGCATCGTCAACACCAACATCACCCGCACCACCACCTTCTCCGGCCTCGACGACGACGCCCTCGCCGCCAAGCAGGCCAAGGTCTCCAAGCTCTACGCCCGCCGGGGCTTCCCCCCGGAGAAGGTCGCCGCCGAGATCCTCCGCGCCGTCCGCACCCGCAAGCCCGTCGTCCCCGTCACCTTCGAAGCCAAGGCCGCCCGCCTCCTCGGCCGCCTCAGCCCCGCCCTCCTGCGCAAGGCCGCCCGGATCAACGCGGGCTGAACACCCTGCGACAGCAGGGGCGCGGGGAACTGCGCGCAGGGGAACGGCACGCGGGCAAGATCCGTGCACGGAGAGCCGGTTGCGGGTGGGCGGAGCCGCTGGGGGTGGCACGCTCCGCAGGGGGCCGCGACCAGGATCCGGGTGCCGGGGGAAGCCGGATCTTTCCGAAGCCCCGTTCCCCTTCGCGCAGTTCCCCGCGCCCCTGGCCTTGCAGCCTTCCGCGCCCCCGGTTGCACCTCCCAGGCTTCGCAGCCTCTCGGGTCCGGAAAAGGAGCTGCGGGAGCATGCCTGACCAGGGCAGACTGCCCGTCATGGAACAGCCGTCCGAAGCCCGCGCAGCCCTTTCGCACGTCGCCGCCCGCAGCAGCGGCGACCCGCTGCCCGCCGGGCTCGACGTCACGCTCAACTTCCACCCGGACCGCACCGGTTCCGACGGGATCCCCATCCTGGCCGCGATGGCCCGCGACGGCGCCTACCGCTCCCAGTTCAGCACCGGCACCAGCAACGGCGGTCTCACCGCCCACCCCGGCGGCGACCGCTGGAAGTGGGAGAGCCGGATCTTCGGCGGCGCCTACGACGGGGCCCCGGCCGAGCGCCGTCCCGTCTACGGCGCGCTCAACTACCGGCGCAGCCCCTACGGCGGCGCCCCCCGCTTCGGATCCGCGCACTTCCGGCTGATGCCCGGCACCCTGCACCGGGCCACCTTCTGCTACCCCGACAGCGTCTTCGAGCCCGAGGACTTCGGCACCGCCGACGCCATGCCGCTGCTCGCGGTCGCCGAGGCCGACGAGCAGGACGCCCTGGACGACTGCATCGAGGCCCACCTGCACGGCCCCGTCCGGTTCGACGCGCACGTCGCCGCCCTCGTCCTCGACCCGTGCTACCGCGGCACCGAGGTCGAGACCGCCGCCCGCGCCCTGCCCTGCCCCGTCGAATGGCACCCCGGCCACCGCCTCCCCGCCGCCGACCTGCCCCGGCACGCCGACTACCGCGGCCCGCACGTCACCGCGCTCGCCGCCGCGATCGCCCGCGACGGGGTGCTCGACCCGGCGGCGATCGGCGCCGCCGCCCGCACCGGGCAGCACGACCCGCAGCACCTCAAGCAGGTCTGGCACTGCCTGGCCCGGTTCGGCCGCCCCGCGGGCTCGTAGACTGGCCCGCCGTGGACCTGACGACGATGGCCGGACCGCTCGCCTCCTTCGCCCTGGTGGTGGGCCTGCTCACGCTCACCCCGGGCCTCGACACCGCGCTGATCCTGCGCACCGCCGTGCTCGGCCCGCGGCGCCAGGCGTGGGGCGTGGTCCTCGGCGTCCAGACCGGCACCCTGATCTGGGGCACCGCCTCCGCCGCCGGGATCAGCGTGCTGCTCACCGCCTCCCGCCTCGCCTACGAGACGCTGCGCTGGGCGGGCGTCTGCTACCTGCTGTGGATGGGCGTGCAGATGCTCCGCCGCCGCCCGCAACCGGACCACCCCGCCGACGAGGACAGCGCGGAGCGCCCCGGCGGTTGGTGGGCCGGCTGGCGGCGCGGGACGCTCACCAACCTGCTCAACCCCAAGGTCGGTGTCTTCTACATCGCCGTCCTGCCCCCGTTCATCCCGGCCGGCGCCCCGCACCTGGCGGCCGGCGTCCTGCTCACCTCCGTCCACGTGGCCGAGGGCCTGCTCTGGTCCGCCGCCCTGATCGCCTTCGCCCGCACCCTGCGCACCCGCCTGCGCCGTCCCTCCGTCCGCCGCCTGCTCGACCGCGCCACCGGCGTCGCCGTCCTCGGCTTCGGTGCGAAACTCGCCCTCGGCGACTGACCGCCGCGGCCCCGGGCCGCGGCGGCACCCGCCGGCTCAGCCCCTCAGCTTCTCGATCCCGGCCCGCAGTTCGTCCGCCGACATGCACGGCGTCACCGTGACCTTGGCCCCGAGCTGCATCCACAGCGGCTCCATGGTGGCGACCAGCGAGGACTCCTGGTCCACGTCCACCACGAGGGTGAACCCCCGGTGGCCGTTCAGCGGGTAGAAGTACGCCGCCTCCGGCCGCAACTGCTCCATCATCCGGCCCATCATCTCGGGCATCTGCCCGCTGGTGACCAGCTCGTTGGACTTCTCGGTGTCGATCTCCGCGACGATCAGGGTTCGCATCGCACGCCTCCCGGGCCTCTCAGGGCTTCCGCGAACCGTTCCATTCTCCTGCCCCCGCCCGCCCCGGTCGCGGTGGAACGTCCACCCCGCCCGGAGGCCCGGCGCCGCTACCCGGGGGCCGGACGGAGGCGGGCGTGGCGGCGGCCCTCGGCCGGGTGCCGCTCCAGCCGCGGGGCGGGTAGCTGACGGGGCGTCAGGAGGTCGCAGGGCGGGGCGCACGAGGCGCACGCGGCGGTGATCGATGTGCTTCCTGATGAGTCGTCAATTTTCTTGTACGGCACCGCGGATGTTCGTATTCCGCTTACCATTCGGCCAAAAGGGGTGCGTCCTGCGCCGTTCCGGTGATCCTTCCGCGGCGGTCCGGCGCGCCTTCCGGAGCGACGACGAGAGCAGGGCATGACCCAGACAGAGCAACAGACCAGGGCGCCCGTACCGGGCGCCGGTCGGCGGCGGGCCGAACGGGCCGCCGCCGTGGTGGCGGCCTTCGCGGCGGCCACCGCCGTCGCCGCCCCCTCGGCCTCGCCCGCCCCGGCGGACGGGTCGGTGACGGTGCGGGTGGTGCGGGCGGTGGACGAGAGCGGGACGTGGAGTCCGGCGCTGGAGCCGGGCCTGGCCGGGGTGACGGTGACGTTGACCGGCGAGGACGGCGGGGTGCGGACCGGGGTGACGGCGGCCGACGGCACGGTGACCCTCAAGCCCGCCAAGGACACCGCGAGCGGCAAGTACCGCGTCGAGGTGGTCAACCCGCAGCCGGGCGTGCTGTACCCGGCGTTCGCGGCCCGAGAGGGCCTGGCGGGGGCGCCGAACAAGCTGAGCAGCAACGAGGAGTTCGTCGACCTCTCCGCGGGCAAGCAGGCCACCCTGACCACCGGCCTGTGGAACCCGTCCGACTACTGCCAGCGCAACGCCCCGCTGGCCACCGCCTGCCAGCCGCCGATCGGCGCCCCGGCGGGCCAGCACACCCTGCTGACCTTCCCGTACGAGGCGCGCGGCGTGAACAAGGACGTCACGGACATCGGCACCAGCGGCGAGACCGGGAACGTCTTCGGCATCGCCTGGAACCGCGACGACCAGCGGCTGTTCAGCTCCGCCCAGGCCAAGCGCGCCACCGCGTACGGCCCCGGCGGCCCGGGCGCGATCTACGTCACCGACCCGGCGAAGAAGACCACCTCGCTGTTCGCCACCGTCCCGAACGCGGGCAGCACCGCCCACGCCGGCGGCGACGACGCGGCGTTCCTGCCGGCCGTCGGCAAGGAGAGCCTCGGCGGGCTGAAGCTCACCGAGGACGGCCGCGACCTGTACGTGGTCAACCTGCACGACCGCAAGCTGTACCGGTACGACGCCACCGCGCCGACCGCGTCCGCGCCCAAGGCCGTGTACCCCATCCCGTCCGGCGGCTGCCCGTCGGCCGACGACTGGCGCCCGTACGGCCTGGGCATGCAGGACGGGGTCGGCTACGTCGGCGGCGTCTGCTCCGGCCAGTCCACCGGGAAGATCACCGACCTGCGGGCCGTCGTGCTGCCCTTCGACCCGGCCACCGGCGCCTTCGCGGCGGCGGTCCTGGACCAGCCGCTCGACCACCGGGGCACCCCGGCGAACATCTGCGCGGGCTACTACTGGTACCCGTGGCAGGACGACCAGCCGCTGCAGAACGGCCAGGTCTGCGGCCTCAACCCCGAGCCCGAGCTCGGCGAGGTCGGCTTCGAGACCGACGGTTCGATGCTGCTGTCCTTCCGCGACCGGTACGCCGACCAGGCCGCCGCCGCCCCGCCGGACGGGCAGCCGTTCCCGCCCGGCTTCGTCTACGTGCTGGCCTCGGCCGACCTCAACAAGGCCTGCAGGTCCGGCGGCACGTACGTGCTGGACGTCAACCTCGGCTGCGGGGAGACCGTCCGCAACAAGGGCTTCTTCGACCTGAGCCGGCCCTACCCCGGCGGGCACCCGTACCCGACGTTCGCGGGCATGGCGCTGTCCCGGGTGGAGAGTTCGATCGCCACCTCCGGCTACGACGTGTCCAACAACATCGTCACCGCCGGCACCATGTTCACCCTGCGCACCGGCGCACCCGACCCCGGGTTCGGCCAGGAGCTGTCCGACGGCCGCTCACGCTTCGGCAAGGGCGCCGCGATGGCCGACCTCGAAGTGCTCTGCGACCGCGCCCCGCTGCAGATCGGCAACCGGGTCTGGTACGACCCCGAGCGCTCCGGGCAGCAACTCCCGCAGCAGCAGCCCGTCCCCGGCGCGACCGTCCACCTGTACGACGCGGACGGCAAGCTGGTCGGCACCACCACGACCACGGCGCGCGGCGAGTACTACTTCGACGACACCGATGTCACCGGCGGCCTCAAGCCGAGGACCGGCTACACCATCCGGCTCGACAACCCCGCCGACTACGCCAAGGGCGGCCCGCTGTACCACTGGGTCCCGACCAAGGACAACGTCGGCGGCAACCGCCTGACCGACTCCGACGGCACCGTCCCCAAGGGCGGCACCTACGTGGAGCGGGTGCTCACCACCGGCGGGCCCGGCCAGGACGACCACAGCTTCGACTTCGGTTTCAGCCGCCAGCAGGGCGCGCTGCGCCTGGTCAAGCACGACCAGGACGGCAAGCCGCTGCCCGGCGCGGTCTTCCAGCTGTGGCGCGAGTCGAACGGCACCGACGGCCTGCAGACCGACGGCGCCAAGCCCGACGCCGAGGTCGGCGACCCGTGCACCACCGGCGAGGACGGCACCTGCACCCAGCAGGCCGACCTCGGCACCTACTACTGGCAGGAGGTCAGCCCGCCCAAGGGCTACCGGGCCCCCGAGCAGCCGGTCCTCGGACCGGTCGTGCTGGACGACGCGCACCTGGACGCCGGCATCACCACCACCGCCGTCAACACCCTCGTCCCGCCGCCCAGCCCGAGCCCCACGCCCACCCCGACCCCGGCCCCGACGCCTACCCCGGTCGTGCCCGCACCGCCGCAGGCCCGCCCGGCGCCCTCCGGCAGCCTCGCCAGCACCGGCATGGACGGGGCCGTCCCGTTCGCGCTGGCCGGCGGCGCGCTGCTGCTGGTGCTCGGCACCGGCCTGGTGATCGTGGCGAGGAGGCGCCGCAGCAGCTGATCCGACGTCACACCGGGGGCCCCGGGCGTCAACCCGGGGCCCCCGCCCGTGAGAACGCCGCACGCGCACCGCGCGCGGGACGTCCGTGAACCCCGCACCGAGCGCCGGATGTCCGTGAACCCCCAGCAGAGGAAGCCGTGGCAACGCAGAAGAAGAACCGCCGCCGGTACGCCGTCGCGGCCGTGGTGGCCGCCGTCCTGGTCGCCGCCGGCGGGGTGACGGCCTGGCAGGTGTCCGGCCGGGACGGCGGCAGCCGTCCGCTCAGCACCGAGGAGGCGTCCCGGCTCGCGCTCTCCCGGTTCACCCTGTACGGGGCGAGCCCGGTCCGGGTCGCGCTCACCGCCGACGAGGGCGGCGGGACGGTGGTCGAGGTGCACGGCGTCATCGACTACCGGACCAGGCACGCCGCCGGCAGCTACCGGGTGCGCGGACCCCAGGGGGTGCTGGACGAGGGACTGGTGGTCTGGGACACCGGCGGCCTCGGCCTGGCCAAGGCCCCCGCCGGGGCGGCCGGACAGCCCTGGGAGCAGGCCGAGCACGTCCCGCGCACCGGCTGGGCCTCCCGCAGCTACGGCAGCGACCCGCTGGACGCCGGACTGGACCTGGCGGTCCAACTCGGCGCCGACCGCCCCGACAACCCGCTGCTGCTCGCCCAGGCCGGCCCCCGCTGGCTCGGCCGCGACCGGATCGACGGCCGCGAGCACGACCGGATCTCCGGCCCCCGCCCGCGCGACGCCGCCACCACCGCGGCGGCCACCGGCGACGGCACCTCGCCGCTCACCTACTGGATCGACGCCGAGGGCGGCCTGCGCCGGGTCACCATGCGGATGGCGGGCATCGGCACCCCCGCCACCCTCGACTTCGAGGGCAAGCGGGACGGGGCGAAGCTCCCCGAGGCGCCCTGGGCGACGGCGGGCTGAGCCGGTGCCACCTCCGGCTGACGCGACGTCAGGAGCGCGACGGCACGCCGAACCGGTGCCCGGACCGCGGCACGCCGAACCGGTGCCCGGACCGCGGCACGCCGAACCGGTGCCCGGACCACGGCACGCCGAGTCGGCGTCAGGAGTCCGACGGCAGCGGGTAGGCGTCCGGGTCGACCTTGCCGGGCAGGTCGACGGCGGGCACCGCCGGGGCGTGCGGGTCGGCCAGCGAGGGCTGCGCGGGCGGCACCGGCACGGCGTTGAACGCCGTCCCCGGCGGGGCCTGCACGCCCGCCGCGCGCCCGGCCGGGACGCGGCCCGCGCCGGTCGCGTCGCAGGCCGCCAACCGCTCCAGCCCGTCCGGGCTCTGCGTCGAGGGCCCGTTGCCGGTGAAGCAGTTGCCCGGGTCGGCGGCCGAACTGACCAGGTCCACCCCGTTGCCGGTGACCTTGTTCCCGGTGACCCGGTTGCCGGACGCCGGGTGCCCCGGCGGGTCGGTCACCACCACGCCCGCCGCCCGGTTGCCGCGCACCAGGTTGCGCTCCACCCGGTTGCCGGTGCCGCCGCCGATCCCGATGCCGATCCCGAAGCCGCCGTCGGCCTGCTCCGGCGAGTCCGCCGCGTTGTTGTCCGCCACCACGTTGCCCGCGATCACCGCGGCGTGCTGCGGCGCCAACGACTCCAGGTCGTTGGAGTTGACCGTCACCCCGACCCGGTTGCCCACCACCCGGTTGCCCACCACGGTCAGGTTCTCCGACGCGTTGGTGATCTCGATCCCGACCGCGTTGCGCTCCACCGTGTTGCCCCGCACCAGGGTGTCGCACGGCTTGCACTGCCCGACGTAGATCCCCGAATCGGCCTGCCCGGACGCGTACGACTCCTCGATGACCCCGCCCCGCGCGTCGAACGCGTAGATGCCGTACAGCGCGTTCCCGTACGCCGTCACCCGGGTCGCCCGGAAGCCCTGCACGGCGGGGAAGCGGGTGGTGTCCAGCGGGTCGTACGCGGAGCCGCCCGCGCCGTGCCGCTGCAGCTTCTCGTCGGTGACGCCGGTGAACAGCACGCCGTTGGCCAGGTAGCCGTGCACGGTCAGGTTCTCCACCACGCTGCCCGCGCCGGTCGCGGTGATCCCGTTGACCAGCTTCAGCCCGCCGTCGAACACCACCGCGCCCCGGTCCGTCCCGCGCAGCACCACCCGGGGCTTGGTGATCCGCACGCTCTCCCGGTACGTGCCCGGGCCGACCAGCACCAGGTCGCCCGGGTTCGCGGTGTCCACCGCCCGCTGCACCGTCGGGAAGTCCTCCGGCACCCGCAGCACCGTCCCCGGCGGATGGCGGTCGGCGGACGTGCCGCCGCCCCCGCCCGAGGAGCAGCCGGCCGCGGCCGGGAGCAGCAGCAGCGCCGCACCGAGCAGCAGCCGGGCCGTCCGGCGCTGACGGTGCATCAACCGTGAAGAGGAGAGGAGGAGTTGCATGAAACGTGTTCTATCGTCTGCAATGGCCGCCATGCACACCGAACGGGCGAACCCGCAGGACACCGCCGCCCCCGCCCGCCCCCGGATCGACCGCCGGTCCCTGCTCACCGCCGGAGCCGCGCTCGCCGCCGGAGCCGGCGCCGCGACCGTCCTCACCCGCGAGGACCGGCCCGGCCCCGCCGCCGCCCCGCCGCCCCCCGGGCCCGTCCCGTTCCACGGCGCCCGGCAGTCCGGCGTCCTGCACCGCCAGCTCCCCGCCACCCGGCTGCTCGCCCTCGACCTGCCCGCCGCCACCGACCGGGCCGCGCTGCGCACCCTGCTCGCCGCCGCGAGCGACGTCCTCGCCCGGGCCGCGGACGGCGGCCTCGCCGACCCCCGGCTGACCGGCGCCCCGCCCGCCACCTCGCTCGCCGCGATCGGCCCGGCCCTCGCCGCCCGCCTCCACCTGCCCGCCCCCGCCGCCCTCGCCGAACTCCCCGCCTTCCCCGGCGACCGCCTCGACCCGGCCCGCAGCGGCGGCGACCTGCTGCTCCAGGTCAGCGCCGAACAGCCCTGGACCACCGGCATCCTCACCGAGCACCTCCTCGCGGCCGCCACCGCCGCGGGCGCCACCCTCCGCTGGCACCAGGCCGGTTTCCTGCCCCCCGCCCCCGACGGGCAGACCCCGCGCAACCTCTTCGGTTTCAAGGACGGCACCGCCAACCCCGACCCCGCCGACCCCGCCCTCTGGCAGCAGGACGGCACCGTCCTGGTCTACCGCCGGATCCGGATGGACACCGCCGCCTTCGCCGCCCTCCCCGCCGACGGCCGCGACCTCGCGACGGGCCGCCGCGCCGACACCGGCGCCCCGCTCACCGGCACCGCCGAACACGACGACCCCGACATCTACGCCAAGCACCCCGACGGCTCCTACGTCATCCCCGCCACCGCCCACGTCCGCCTCAGCAGCCCCCGCCTCGACGGCGGCGCCCGGATGCTCCGCCGCGGCTGGTCCTACGACGACACCCCCACCGACCGCGGCCTCCTCTTCCTCGCCTTCATGCCCGACCCCGCCCTCTTCACCCGCGTCCAGACCCGCCTCGCCGAACGCGACGCGCTCACCCCGTTCCTGACGCACACGGCCTCGGCGGTCGGCTGGGTCCTCCCGGGCGCGCGGGAGGGCGGGACGCTGGGGGAGGGGCTGTGACTGATCGTTCCAGAATGATCGCGAGAGGGTCCGGCCAGCTGGGGGGCTGCCGATCAATGCGCGAGTCGGCCGAAGACGACGAGGACTTCCTGGACGGCGGAGGGCGGGTGCCGGCTGGGTCGGGCTCCGCCCATCGGGTGAATCCCGGCCTCGCCCCGAGTCCGGCCAATTGATGGACTGTCAGGATCTCCCTGCATGCGAACCACTACGGCGACCAGGGATGTACTGATGACCGAGAACCCGCAAGAGATCCGCACGGAGCGCCCCCAGCAGCCGAACGAGCCCGGTCCGTACGATGTCGTGCTCGCACGGGGGCGAGTGGTCGACCCCGAGACGGGCACCGACAAGGTCCTCGATGTGGGGATCACCGGGGAGCGGATCGCGGCGATCTCGGCCGAACCACTGGAGGGCGAGACGGTGATCGACGCCACGGGCCTGGTCGTCGCCCCCGGGTTCATCGACCTCCACGCCCACGGCCAGCAGCTGCCCGCCGCGTGGATGCAGGCCTTCGACGGGGTGACCACCGCGCTCGAACTGGAGTCGGGACTCCTGCCGATCGCGGACTTCTACGACCAGGTGGCCGCCGAGGGCCGCCCGATCAACTACGGCGCCTCCGCCGCGTGGACGTACGCGCGCATCGCGGAGAAGGAGAAGGACTTGGCGCCCCCCAAGGCCGAACTGACCTGGTTCCAGAAGGCGTTCGAGCGCGACGGCTGGCAGCAGAGCCTGGCCGACGAGGAGGAGGTGAAGCGCATCATCGCCGGCGTCGAGGAAGGGCTGGACCAGGGGGCCCTGGGCATCGGCATCAACGGCGGCTACGCGCCCGGCTACGGCCGCAAGGAGTACCACGCACTCGCCCAGCTCGCCGCCAGGCACGGCGTGCCGACCTTCACCCACATCCGCTACCTCTCCGTCCAGGAGCCGGACAGCGGCTTCGAAGGACTCGGCGAACTCATCTCCCTCGCCGCGGCGACCGGCGCGCACATGCACATCTGCCACCTCAACAGCGTCGCCGGCCGGGACGTCAAAGCCTGCGTGGAACTCGTCACCGAAGCCCAGGAACGCGGTCTGCCGATCACCGTCGAGGCCTACCCCTACGGCGCGTGCTCCAGCACCGTGGGCGCCGAGGTCTTCAAGAACGACTGGCTCGCACGCTGGGGCGTGGACGACGCCTCCGCGATGGAGTACAACGGCGAACCCCTGACCCAGGAGAGGATCGACGAACTGCAGAAGGAGGACCCCGGCGCCGTCATCGTGATGCACTTCCTGCACCCGGACGACAACGCCGAGGACGCCGAGATGCTCGACCTCTCCGTCCTGCACCCCGGGGCCGCGATCGCCTCCGACGCGATGCCGTGGGCACGCAAGGACGGCACGATCATCGAGGGCGACGCCTGGCCGCTGCCCGACGACGCCTTCGCCCACCCGCGTTCGGCCGGCTGCTACGCCCGCTTCCTCGCGGGCTGGGCCCGCGGCGGCCGCGAGCGCACCGAGCCCAAGCTGACGCTGGTCGAGGCGATCCGCAAGACGAGCCTCATCCCCGCGCAGATCCTGGAGAAGGCCGTGCCCCAGATGCGCAGCAAGGGCCGCGTCCAGGTCGGCGCGGACGCCGACATCGTCGTGTTCGACCTCGCCACCGTGCAGGACAACGCCACCTTCACCGAGCCCGCGCAACGCTCCACCGGCTTCCAGCACGTGATCGTGAACGGCACCCCGATCATCCAGGACGGCAAGGAGATCCTGGAGGCGCGCCCCGGCCGCCCGATCCGCCGCCCCACGGCGCCGAAGGCATCGGTGTAACCGGCCACCACAGAACGAGCCGAACCGCAGGACCTGCCCTCGGCGATCTCGGTCGGCAGGGTATCCGGGTGCGTGCTGATCCTGCCCCGGACGACCGGTGGGAGCGGGTGGCGTCACTGCTGCCACCCGCTCCCGAACGACGCCACCGCCGCCTGCTGGACGCGATCCCGCGAATCCGGGGCCTGCGCGGACGGCCACGACACCGGCCGCGCAGGCTCTTCGCCGACCGCGGCTACGGCTGCGACAAGTACCGCCGCATCCTCCGGCGCCGCGGCATCACCCCCAGGATCGCCCGGCGCGGCATCGCCCACGGCTCCGGACTCGGCAAGACCCGTTGGGCGGTCGAGCGGACCTTCGCCTGGCTGCACCAGTTCAAGCGCCTGCGGATCCGCTACGAGACACACGCCGACCTTCACCTGGGCCTGCTCCAACTCGCCTGCGGCATCATCTGCCTGAGGAAGCTCCGAACCTCATTCTGAAATGATCAGTAAGTGCGCTGGTCACGGCGGTGCGCCCGGAGGTCGGTCGGGGATCGACACGGGGGGCGCTGACCCCGATCATCAGCTGCCATGATCATTGCTGAGGATGTGGCGGAGCCCGGAATACCCGTGGCCGGGTTCGTGGTGGGCTGGATGTTCGTGGCGGTGGTCATCGTCCACGGGCTGGTGCTGGTCACCGATTTCCGCGGTGTCCGCACGCGGCTCGCCACCCGCTGGACCGCGCTGCTCGAACGCTCCCGGCTCACCGGGAGCCCGACCCCGGTACTCGCCCCGCTCTTCGCCCGGCACGGGATCGCCTACGGCGTGGCCTCGCTGGCCGCCGGTGCCCTCACCGCGGCGATCCTGGTGCTGCTGGCGCTCCACCCCGTCGTGGAGTGACGCTCCCCGGTGCGGAGGCCCGGGTTGTCGGTCCCGGGTGCCAGCCTGAGCCCATGGACGAACGCGACAGCGAGCAGTTGCTGCGGGGCCGGGTCTACGGCGCGGACCACGACGACCCCGGCCCCCGGCCGGGCCGGGCGTACCGGGAGTTGGTCGGGGGGCCGTTGGACGGGCTGCTGCTGGACGTCACGGGCTGGGCGGCCGACACCCTCGCGGACGGCGCCGACCTGCCCACCCACCTGGGGCGTTACGGCGGGGCCGGTACCTCCCGGTACGCGCCGCGGGCGGCGGATCCGCGGCGGTGGGACTGGGGCGGGGACAGCCGGTAGGGGTTCTCAGGCCGCGTGCGGGGAGCCGGGGTCGGCGGTGAGGTCGTGGTGGATCGGGCCGCCGGTGGCGGAGAGCGGGAGGCAGGAGCCGCCGCGGGTCTCGGCGACGAGCTGGGCGGCGATGGAGACGGCGGTCTCCTCGGGGGTGCGGGCGCCGAGGTCGAGGCCGATGGGGGAGTGCAGGCGGGCCAACTCGGTTTCGGTGAGGCCGACTTCGCGCAGCCGGGCGTTGCGGTCGCGGTGGGTGCGGCGGGAGCCCATCGCGCCGACGTAGCCGACCGGTAGGCGCAGGGCGCGCTCCAGCAGCGGGATGTCGAACTTGGCGTCGTGGGTCAGGACGCACAGCACGCTGCGGCCGTCGAGCCGCTCCAGCTGGGTGTCGAGGTAGCGGTGCGGCCAGTCGACGACGAGCTCGTCGGCCTCGGGGAAGCGGCGCTCGGTGGCGAAGACCGGCCGGGCGTCGCAGACGGTGACGTGGTAGCCGAGGAACTTGCCGATCCGCACGACGGCCGAGGCGAAGTCGATCGCGCCGAAGACCAGCATCCGCGGCGGCGGCACGTACGCCTCGACGAAGACGGTGACGGTGTGCTCGGCGGACGGGTCGCAGGGCCGCCCGTCCAGGCCGAGGACCAGCCGGCCGGTGCGCCCGGCGGAGAGCATCGCGCGGGCCTCGGCGACGGCGGCGCGCTCCAGCCGGAAGGAGGCGAAGGTGCCGTGGTGGGCGTCGGCGGTGACGGCGACGGTGCCGCCGAGCAGCGCGGGCGGGCCGTCGACGATCCGGGCGACCGCGACGGGCGTGCCGGAGGCGGTGTAGGCGACGGCCGCGTCCAGGCCGGGGTCCGCGCCGGGGACGACCGGCTGGACGAAGACGTCGAGCAGGCCGCCGCAGGTCAGGCCGACGGCGAAGGCGTCCTCGTCGCTGTAGCCGAAGCGTTCCAGGACGGGCGTGCCGGTCTCCAGCGCGGTGCGGCACAGCTCGTACACGGCGCCCTCGACGCAGCCGCCGGAGACCGAGCCGACCGCCTCGCCGTCCGCGTCGACGGCCAGCGCGGCGCCCGGGTCGCGCGGGGCGGAGCCGGAGACGCCGACCACGGTGGCCACCGCGAAGGGGCGTCCGGCGGCGTGCCAGGTGTGCAGCTGGGCGGCGATGTCGTGCACGGGTTGCTCCTCGCAGCGGGACGGCGCCGCCCCGCCGGGGGGTCCGGCGGGGCGGCGGGGGCGTCAGTGGACGCCCAGCCAGGACTTGATCGGGACGAGCGCGAAGTACACGACGAACACGCCGGTCAGGATCCACATCAGCGGGCCGGGCTCGCGCCACTTGCCGGTGCCCGCCTTGATCACGGTGTACGAGATGACGCCGGCCGCGACGCCCGCGGTGATGCTGTACGTGAACGGCATCAGCACGCAGGTGAGGAACGCCGGGATGGCGACCTCGCGGTCCGACCAGTCGATGTGCCGGGCCTGGCTCATCATCATCGAGCCGATCACCACCAGCGCGGCGGAGGCGACCTGCACCGGCACCACGGCGGCCACCGGCGAGAAGAACAGCATCAGCGCGAACACGCCGCCGGTGACGGTGGAGGCCAGGCCGGTGCGGGCGCCGTCGCCGACGCCGGTCGCCGACTCGACGAACACGGTCTGCCCGGACGCCCCGGACAGGCCGCCGATCGCGCCGCCCGCGCCGTCGATGAACAGCGCCTTCGACAGGCCGGGCATCCGGCCCTTGGAGTCGGCGAGCCCGGCCTCGGTGCCGACGCCGATGATGGTGGCCATCGCGTCGAAGAACCCGGCCAGCACCAGGGTGAACACGGCGACCGAGGCGCTGATCGCGCCCAGCCCGTGCGAGCCGAACGCGCCGAACAGGTCGACGTGCCCGAACAGCCCGAAGTCGGGCGCGGAGACCGGCGATCCGGGCCAGGTCGGCGCCGAGCCGCCCCAGTCCTTCGCGGTCAGCCCGGCCGCCTCGTTGACGACCAGCGCGACCACGGTGCCGGCCGCGATGCCGATCAGGATCGCGCCCCGGACGTTCCTGGCCAGCAGCACGAAGATGGTCAGCAGGGTGAGCGCGAAGATCAGCACCGGCCAGCCCTGGAGCTCGCCGAACGGGCCGAGCGAGAGCGGGGTGGGGCCGCCGGTGTGCACGAACCCGGCCTTGTAGAGGCCGATGATCGAGACGAACAGGCCGATGCCGATGGTGATGGCGTGCTTGAGCGGCAGCGGGATGCCGTTCATGATCTTCTCGCGCAGGCCGGAGACCACCAGCAGCACGATCAGCAGGCCGTAGATCACGCACAGGCCCATCGCCTGCGCCCAGGTGGTGTGCGGCACCACCAGCGCGGATATCGCGCCGGAGACGGACAGGCCGGCCGCGACCGCCAGCGGCACGTTGCCGACCACGCCCATCAGGATGGTGGTGACGGCGGCGGCCAGCGCGGTGGCGGTGGTCAGCTGGGCGTGGCTCAGCTTGGCGCCGGTGACGTCCGCGCCGCTCAGGATGATCGGGTTGAGCAGGACGATGTAGGCCATCGCCATGAAGGTGGTGAGACCGCCGCGGATCTCGTTGCCCAGGGTGGAGCCGCGCGCAGAGATCTTGAAGTAGGCGTCGAGGGCGCCTCTGGGAGGTGTTTCGGGCGCGGTGGGGGCCGCTTCATCGGTGGGGCCGGGCTCCGTGGAGGTCCGGGACATGTCCACTCCCAAGGTTCATAGGGGGTTGGGGTGGGCGAGCCGACCTGAATGCCCGTCAGGTGGGGTACGCAGGGGGACTGGTTCGACTCACGGGTGGGGGTGCTGCGGGGCCCGGCGAGGCTCCGGCAGCGCCCCGGGGGTCGGCAGGGAAGACTGGTGCCGCCCCCGGGGACGTTCTTGACAGGCCGTCAGAGCGTGTCGGTCAGGTGCTCCGGCCGCACCGGGATGCGGTTGAGCGCCTTGCCGGTGGCCTGGCGGATGGCCGCGACGATCGACGGGGTGGCGGAGACGGTGGGGGCCTCGCCGACGCCGCGCAGCCCGTACGGGGCGTGCGGGTCGGGGAGTTCGAGGATCTGCACCGGGATCGGCGGGGTGTCCAGGATGGTGGGGATCAGGTAGTCGGTGAAGGAGGCGTTGCGCACCTTGCCGTCCTTGACCACGATCTCCTCCATCACCGCGAGGCCCAGCGCCTGGGTGCAGCCGCCCTGGATCTGGCCGACCACCGAGAGCGGGTTGAGCGCCTTGCCGACGTCCTGCACGGCCGTCAGCTCGACCACCTTGACCAGGCCCAGCTCCACGTCCACGTCGACCACCGCGCGGTTGGCGCAGAAGGTGTACTGGACGTGGCCGAAGCCCTGCCCGGTCTCCTTGTCGAACGGGACGGTGGGGCGGTGGTGGTGCTCGCGGGTCTGCTCGATGGCGTCGTCCCCGAGCAGGTCCACGATCGGGATCAGCACGCCCGCCGAGGCCGAGACCACCTTGCCGCCGACCAGCGACAGGTCGTCCTGCCGCCAGCCGTAGCGGTGCCGCCCGCGCTCCAGCAGCTCGTGCCGGACCGCCTCGGCGGCCAGCTTCACCGCGCCGCCGGTCATGTACGTCTGCCGGGAGGCGGAGGTGGAGCCGGCCGAGCCGACCTCGGTGTTGGCCGGGTGGATGGTGACCTGCTCGACGCCCAGCTCGGTGCGGGCGATCTGGGCGTGCACGGTGACGCCGCCCTGGCCGACCTCGGCCATCGCCGTGTGCACCATGGCCACCGGCTCGCCGCCGATCACCTCCAGCCGGACCCGGGCGGTCGAGTAGTCGTCGAAGCCCTCGGAGAAGCCGACGTTCTTGATGCCCACCGAGTAGCCGACGCCGCGCACGATGCCCTCGCCGTGCGAGGTGTTGGAAAGCGCGCCCGGCAGGGTGCGCACGTCCAGGTGCTCCAGGTCGAGCGGCGGCGGCAGCGGCATGTCCTTGACCCGCTGGAGCAGTTCGGCGACCGGCGCGGGCGCGTCGATCGGCTGCCCGGTCGGCATCAGGTCGCCCTGGGTGACGGCGTTCAGCTGCCGCAGCTCCACCGGGTCCATGCCGAGCGCCTCGGCCAGCTTGTCCAGCTGCGACTCGTAGCCGAACGCGGCCTGCACCGCACCGAAGCCGCGCATCGCCCCGCAGGACGGGTTGTTGGAGTACAGCGCGATGGCGTGCATCCGCACGTTCGGGATGACGTACGGCCCGTGGCCCAGTGAGGCGGCGTTGCCGACCACCGCGGGGGAGGCGGAGGCGTAGGCGCCGCCGTCCAGCACGATCCGGCAGTCCGCGAAGACCAGCTTGCCGTCCCGGGTGGCGCCGTGCTCGTAGCGCATCTTCGCCGGGTGGCGGTGCACGTGCCCGAAGAACGACTCGTCCCGGGCGTAGACGATCTTGACGGGCTTGCCGGTGTGCAGCGCCAGCAGGCAGGCGTGGATCTGCATCGACAGGTCCTCGCGGCCGCCGAACGCCCCGCCCACCCCGGCCAGCGTGAGCCGGACCTTCTCCAGCGGCAGGTCCAGGACGGGCGCCATCTGCTGGCGGTCCACGTGCAGCCACTGGGTGGCGATGTACAGGTCGACGCCGCCGTCCTCGGCGGGCACCGCCAGGCCGGACTCCGGGCCCAGGAACGCCTGGTCCTGCATGCCGACCTCGTACTCGCCGGACACGACCACGTCCGCCAGCGCCCGCACCTCGTCGGTGACGCCCAGGCCGGAGACCAGCTTCTGCTCGTGGCAGATGTTGCCGTACGCGTGCGACCGGTACTCGTGCGGCTCGTGCACGTAGCCGTGGGTCTCCGGGTCGAGGCACTGCTCCTCGGTGGTGATCGGGGTGAGCACCTCGTACTCGACCTTGATCTTCTTCACCGCGCGGCGGGCCGTCTCCGGGTGGTCCGCGGCCACCAGGGCGATCGCCTCGCCGTGGTAGCGGACCTTGTCGATCGCCAGGGCCGGCTGGTCGGCGATCTCCAGGCCGTAGTACTTCTCGCCCGGGATGTCCTCGTGGGTGAGCACCGCGTACACCCCGGGCACCTTGAGGGCCTCCGAGACGTCGACGGACAGGATGTTGGCGCGCGGGTGCGGGGAGCGCAGCGCGGTGCCCCACAGCATGTCCTCGTGCCACATGTCCGAGGAGTAGGCGAACTCGCCCTTCACCTTCAGCGTGCCGTCCGGGCGCAGCGGGGAGCCGCCGATGCCGTCCTTGGACGCCTGGTTGATCTTCTGCAGGTTCTTCTGGCCCTGGATCGTCCGCGCGGTCACTTCGCCACCCCTTCGACCGAGCACTTGCGGGCCGAGGCCAGCCGCACCGCGTCCATGATCTTCTCGTAGCCGGTGCAGCGGCACAGGTTGCCCGACAGCGCCTCGCGGATGTCCGTGTCCGAGGGCTGCGGGTCCGCGGCCAGCAGGGCGTCGGTCTGCACCAGCAGCCCCGGGGTGCAGAAGCCGCACTGCACGGCGCCCGCGTCCACGAACGCCTGCTGCACCAGGCCCAGCTCGCCGTCCTGGCCGGCCAGGCCCTCCACGGTGCGCACCTCGCGGCCCTGCACCTGGCCCGCCGCCACCAGGCAGGAGCACACCGGCACCCCGTCCAGGTAGACCGTGCACGAGCCGCACTCGCCCTGCTCGCAGGCGTTCTTCGACCCGGGCAGGCCGACCCGCTCGCGCAGGACGTACAGCAGGGACTCGCCCTCCCACACGTCGTCGGCCTCCACCGGCTTGCCGTTCGCGCTGAACGTGACCCTCATGCCGCGCTCCTGATCTGCTTGCGATAGTCGTTCCAACACCACGTCAGGGTGCGCCGGGCCATCACGGCCAGCGCGTGCCGCCGGTAGTCGGCGGTGCCCCGGACGTCGTCGATCGGCGAGGCCGCGGCCTTCACCAGCTCGCCGAAGCGCTGCACCACCTCCGGGCCCAGCAGCTCGCCGGACTCCCACAGGCCGCGCTCGGCCAGCACCCCGCCCAGGTACTCCTCGGCCTCCACGGCCCGGCGCGGCGTCGGCGCGGCCGACCCGATGCCGGTGCCGACCGTGCCGTCCTTCGGGTGCAGCGCGAAGCCGAACGCGCAGACCGCGATCACCATCGCGTTGCGGGTGCCGATCTTCGAGAACTGCTGCGGGCCGTCCGCGACCGGGATCCGCACCGCGCGGATCAGCTCGTCCGGCTCCAGGCTGTTGCGCTTCACCCCGAGGTAGAACTCGTCGATCGGGATCAGCCGCACCCCGCGCACCGAGTGCGCCTCCACCAGCACGTCCCGGCCCGCGGCCAGCAGCGCCGGGTGCGAGTCGCCGGCCGGCGAGGCCGCGCCCAGGTTGCCGCCGACACTGCCGCGGTTGCGGATCTGCGGCGAGCCCACCGTGTGCGCGGCCAGCGCCAGGCCCGGCAGCGGCACCGACAGCTCGTCGATGATCCGGGCGTACGGCACCGCCGCGCCCAACCGGACGGCGTCGCCGTCGTCCGTCCACTCGGTGAGCTCGGTGATGCGGTTCAGGTCGAGGATCGCGGATGGCCGGTGCACGTCGAAGTTCATCTCGACCATGACGTCCGTGCCGCCCGAGACGGGCAGCGCGGTGGGGTGCTCGGCCTTCGCCGCGAGTGCCTCGTCCCAGGTAGCGGGCCGAAGGAACTCCATGCGGGTAACTCCTCAAGTCGTCGCCGACGGACGCGGGCACTGCGCCCTTGCCGGCACCCGGGGCCGGGAGGCCCGGTCGGGTGCCGCGGTGCAGCCCGGCGGCGTGTTGGCAAGTGAACCTCTGTGACGGGGGCCACTGGCAGTCACCGATGGCATGAGGCCCGGCGGTGGCCCACCGCGCCGTCCTGTACGTTCCTCTAAGGTGGACGATCCTCCAGCTCAGCTCGTGCACACTGGGCCGTTCCAACCCTCCGTTCCCACCCTCACAGACCAAGGAGGGCGCCCATGCGCGTCCGCGACCTGCTCGCCCCCGGCGCCCCCCGGCTGCGCCTGCTCGCCGGCGAGGACGAGCTCGACCGGCAGGTCACCGGAGTGATGACCACCGACCTCCAGGACCCGGGGCGCTACCTGCACGGCGGCGAGCTCGTCCTCACCGGCATGCTCTGGCGCACCGCCCCCGCCGACTCCGAACGCTTCGTGCGCACCATCGTCGCGGCCGGCGCCGCCGCCCTCGGCGCCGGCGAGGTCGAGGTCGGACCCGTCCCCGACGACCTCGCCGCCGCCTGCCGCCGCCACCGCCTGCCGCTGCTCGCCGTCCCCGACGACGTCGCCTTCGGCGCCGTCACCGAGTACGTCGGCCGCCAGGTCTCCGCCGACCGGGCCGCCGACCTCGCCGCCCTGGTCGACCGGCACCGCCTGCTGGTCTCCGCCGCCGGAGCCGGCGGCCTGGACGCCGTCCTCGACCTGCTCGGCGGTGACCTCGACCTCGACTGCTGGGTCCTCACCCCCACCGGGCGCGTCGTCGCCGGGCCCGCCGACCACCTGTCGCCCGCCGACCGCGACCAGCTCGTCCGCGCCCACCTCGCCGCCCAGCGCCAGCGCCGCCGCCCCCCGCACCGGGTCCGCCTCGCCACCGGCACCTACTCGCTGCTGCCCGCCGCCGCCGACCCCACCGACGAGGCCCCGCTCGCCGACTGGATCCTCGCCGTCGCCGGCGACGTCACCGAGTGGACCCCCAAGCGCCAGCAGCTCGCCGAGAACCTGGCCCGGCTGGTCGCCGCCGAACGCACCCGCCGCGACGAGGGCCGCCGGCTGCGCCGCCGGATCGCCGACGAGGTCCTCGCCCTGCTCCAGCGCGACGCCGACCCCGCCGAGATCGGCCGCGCCCTCCAGGCGTCCACCACCATGGCCGCCCGCTACGAGGGCTCCACCGAGACCTCCGGCGACCAGCCCCAGTGGCTGGTGCTCTCCGCCGACGCCACCGGCCTGCCCGACGGCGCGCTGCGCCCGGTCCTCGAGGAGGCGCTGGCCGCCGCCACCGACCGGGCCCTGGTCGCCGCCCTCGGCCCCACCGGCGCCGTCGTCGTCCTGCCCGCCCTGGACACCGCCGTCCCCGCCGACGCGGTCCGCGCCCTGCTCGCCCCGCTGGAGGCCGGCCTCGGCTCCGAGGGCCGGATCACCGTCGGCGTCTGCGCCCCCGCCGCCGAGTCCGGCGGCCTGCGCGGCGCCCTCGAAGAGGCCCGGCACGCCCGCCGGATCGCCGCCGCCCGGGTCGGCCGGATCTGCGTCGCCGGCCCCGAGGAGCTCGCCTCGCACGTCCTGCTGCTGGCCGCCGTCCCCGACGAGGTCCGCCGCGCCTTCCGCAGCCGCCTGCTGGACAAGGTCATCGCCTACGACCTCGAGCACCAGGCCGACCTGGTCCGCACCCTGGAGGCCTTCCTGCGCTCCGACGGCTCCTGGACCCGCTGCGCCGCCCAGCTGCACGTCCACGTCAACACGCTGCGCTACCGGATCGGCCGGATCGAGGAGCTCACCGGCCGCGACCTGTCCCGGCTGGAGGACCGGGTCGACTTCTACCTGGCCCTGGAACTCGCCTAGGCCCTCTCGTTCGGATCTTGCCGGGAGCCCGACGACGCGCGCTGATCCGACAAGATCCGAACGAGAGGGCCTGGCGCGGCGTCGACGAGTTTTCCGTTCAGGCGGCGACCGGGTGGGCGAGGGCGTCCTCGGCGACCACGCGGTAGACGGCGTTCAGCCGGGGCTCGCTGACCAGGTGCCGGATCCGCTGGTAGCGGCGCTCCTCGATCGGGGCGAGGCGCTCCATCCAGACCGGGATGTCCGCGGGCTCGACGTCCTCGATGACCGCGACAGTGCACAGCTCCTGCGGGTCCTCCAGGTTGAGCGCGCTCAGCACCACCCGCGGGTCGTCCGGGACGACCTCGTCGGGAGCCCAGGCGCGGCGGAACTCCTGGTAGTCGACGCCTGCGTTGAGCGTGCGGACCATGACGGCGATGAGCTTCACGGCGGGTTCCTCCTCGTGGTTCCGATGGATTCTTACGGTGTAAGAACCGCGATGGCGATAGATTGCCTTGCACTGCAAGAGAAGTCAAGGAGGAACCCGCATGGCCGACCGGCGCTCCCGCCCCCGCTCTGGACTGACCAGGGAGAAGGTCCTCGACGCCGCCGTTGAGTTCGTCGACCGGCACGGCGCGGAGGCCCTCTCCACCCGCCGCCTCGGCGCGGAACTCGGCGTCGAGGGCATGACGCTCTACCACTACGTGCCCAGCAAGGCCGCCCTGCTCGACGGCATGGTCGAACGACTGCTGCTCCAGGTCGACGCCGAGGCCCGCTACGCCGACGGCGAGCCCTGGACGCAGACCGTCCGCACCGCCGCCGACACGCTGCGCGCGGTGCTGCACCGGCACCCCGGCATGCTGCCGGTGATCGCCGTCCGGCCCGTCAACTCACCCGCCGCGATCGGGGTGTTCGAGCACGCCCTGGCCCGGCTGCGGGCTGCCGGCGTGCCGCTCGACCTGGCGATGGACGTCCTCAACGCCGCGATGACCTTCACCATCGGCCACACCCTGGCCGAACTCGGCGACGCCCCCGAGACCCCACCCGCCCTCGACCCCCAGGCGCACCCGCACTTCGCCCGGGCCCTCGCCACCGGCGCCGGCCTCGACTTCGACCGCCGCCACCACCGCACCCTGGAGATCATCGTCAACGGCTACGCGGCCCTGCTGGAGCGGCCCGGCGGGTGAGCGTCCGGGGCCGGGAGGGCGGGTGGGGTCAGGGGTGCGGGGCGGGGGCCGCCGGGGCGTCGTGCGGGCTCGGGCTCCTCCTCGGCGACCCGGAACAGGTGGGCGTTCAGGTTGGAGTCCGCGGCGCCGAACAGCAGCCGCCCGGTGGCGGCGTACACCAGGACCGCGCCGGGGCGGAACACGTCGCTGGCGGCGGTGGGTTCGAGGCCCCGGACCTGCTCCGGGGGCATGAAGCCGGGGGAGCCGATCAGCATGCCGGTGCGGGTGTGCAGGACGAGGGCCAGCCGGTCGGCTACGGGCTGGTGCGCGACCGCCCGGCACCACCTGGGCGTCCAACACCGGCGTGCTGCCCGTTGGCCGGGGCCGCGGCCGCGCGCCGTCGACACCTGGGAGCTGGTGCTGCCGACCGCCGCCTGAGCCCCTTCCCGCTCCCCACCGACCGGAGGACGTCCGCCGTGCACGACGCCCGCACCGCCGCCGCCGACTACCGGGCGGCCCGCGAACCGCCCCGCGAAGGCCCGACCGCCTGGCGGAGGAACGCCGCAGGGGCCCGGCCGGGCGGCCGGGCCCCTGCGGGCGGGTGGGGGCGGGTCAGGCGGCGCCCCGGCGCTTGCCGCGCGGGCGGCGCGGGTAGGGCAGCAGCCGCGGCGAGCGCTTGGCGGCCACGTCCTCGACCCAGCCGAAGGCCAGCACCAGCAGGAGCAGCAGCGGCAGGCCGACCAGCAGGGTGAACCACTGGCTGGTGAGCAGCCAGCGCAGGTGCTGGTAGAAGAAGTCGACGTCCCACAGCCGGTCGATCACCGGGACGGCGGCCACCAGCGCGGTCACGTGCCACAGGTAGACGCTGACGGCGCGCGAGTTGAGCAGGCTGACCAGGCCGTTCCAGCGTTCCAGCGGGGCGGGCCAGCGCTCCCACGACGGGCTGACGTGCAGCAGCAGGGCCACGAAGCCGAGCGACCACACCGCCTGGGCGATCGGCCACGCCTCGATGTCGGTGGGCTGGGTCGGGTCGACCGGCCGGGTCTGCAGGTACCAGAACCCGGCGACCATCACCAGCGGCGCGATCGACGGCAGGACGTACTGCGGGAGCTTCTTCAGCAGCCCCTCCTGGTGGGCCATGCCGAGGATCCAGCAGGAGCCGAAGGTGGCGAAGTCGTTGGCGGTCTCCCAGACCCGGTGGTAGACGAACTCCTGGTCGGCGAAGACCCCGTTCATCACGATCACCATCGCCAGCGGGAAGCACAGCGTGGCCACCGGGAATCGGCGCAGCATCCGCAGCAGCAGCGGCGAGAGCAGCACGTACCAGAGGTAGGCCCGCAGGTACCACAGCGGCACCACCAGCTGGGTGGCCCAGCCGGACTCGAGGTGGCCGCCCAGGCCGTGCAGCCCGTCCTCGGCGTACGGGGGTGTGCTCAGCGGCAGCAGCCAGAACGACAGCTTGGCCCACCACCAGGTGGGGTGGCCGTCGGCGCCGGGGCCGCCGCCGTCGACCACCTGGAGGGCCACCACGATGCCGCCGAACAGCCACATCGGCGGCAGCAGGCGGCGCAGCCGGCCGCGGACCACGCCGAGCGCGGGGCGTTTCAGCGAACGGGCCATCAGCGAGCCCGCCAGCGCGAACATCACGCCCATCGACGGGAACAGCAGCGGCAGCCAGAACCAGCCGAAGTTGTGGTAGAGCACCACCCGGACCAGCGCCAGCGCGCGCAGCAGGTCCAGGTAGCGGTCCCGGCCGCCCTTGCGGACCGGCGGCGCGGGCTCGGCGGCCTCCTCCAGCTGGCGGCGCACCTGCTCGGGGATGCGCAGCGCCATGGTGTCCTCGTGGCGCCCGAAGGAGCCCTCGGGCTGCCCGGGGGTTTCCCCGTCGCGCCCGAAGCCGGCGGGGATGCGCAGCGGGACGGTGTCCTGGTGGACCCCGCGCCGCCCGACGGGTGAAGTCATGTCAGCCCTCCACCGGTGCGGCGGCGACCTCGCCGGTGCGCCGGAGCTTCTGCCAGCGCAGCCGGCCACCGGTGAACGCGGTGATCGTGGACTGCAACAGGACGATGTACATCAACTGCCGGTAGACCACCTGCTGCAGCGGCAGGCTGATCAGGTGCCAGGGCTTCTCCCGGTCGAGCCGGAAGGCGTACCAGGACAGCGCCGACTGGAGCAGGATGAAGCCGCCCCAGCTGGCCAGGGTGATCGGGGTGTCGCCGAACAGCACCCCGTACAGCAGGAACAGGTCGACCAGCGGGGCCAGCAGCGGGGCGACCACGCCGAACATCACCACCAGCGGCAGGCCGATCCGGCCGAACCGGCCGGCCGGGCCGCGGGCGGTCACCGCCCGGCGGTGCTTCCACATCGCCTGCATGGAGCCGTAGCTCCAGCGGTAGCGCTGCGACCACAGCTGCTGGAGGCTGGCGGGCGCCTCGGTCCAGGCGCGGGCGCGCTCGGCGTAGACGATCCGCCAGCCCGCGCTGAGCACCGCCATGGTGATGTCGGTGTCCTCGGCGAGGGTGTCGTCGCTCATCCCGCCGACCTCCCGCAGCGCCTCCCGGCGGAAGGCGCCGACCGCGCCGGGGATGGTCGGGATGACGTTGAGCACGTCGTACATCCGGCGGTCCAGGTTGTGGCCCAGCACGTACTCGATGTGCTGCCAGGCGCCGATCAGGCTGTCCCGGTTGCCGACCTTGGCGTTGCCCGCGACCGCGCCGATCTTCGGGTCGGCGAAGGGCTGCACCAGCTCGCGCACGGTGGACGGCTCGAAGACGGTGTCGCCGTCCATCATCACCACGATGTCGTGGGCGGCGGCCGCGACGCCGGCGTTCAGCGCGCTCGGCTTGCCGCCGTTGACCTTGCGGATCAGCCGGACGAACGGCAGGTCCATCTCCTCGACGATGTCCGCGGTGCCGTCCGTGGAGCCGTCGTCGATGACGATCACTTCGATCGGGTAGTCGCTGGCGGCCAGCGAGTTGAGGGTGTTGGCGATGCACTCGCGCTCGTTGTAGGCCGGGACCAGCACGGTGACCGGCTCGGTGACCGGCTCGCCCCAGGCGCCCTGCTTCCTGGAGCGGCGGGCGTGCACCGGCGCCAGGACGACCATCAGCGCGAACCGGCCGAAGTTGAGGAAGCCGACCAGCGCCAGCAGGGCGACCAGCACCGGCAGGGTGACCACCGCGACCTTGCTGGCCCAGATGAACACCTTGCCCGCCCACAGCTGGTAGCCGTGCACCGGCACCATGGCGCTGGGCGCGCCGAGCGCGTCGGAGATGGTGGTGAACCGGTAGCCCTCGCCCTGCAGCTTGACGATGATCTGCTCGAGCGCCTCGACGGTCTCCGAGCGGTCGCCGCCCGCGTCGTGCAGCAGGATCAGCTCGCCCGCGCCGGGCTTGGCGGGCAGCGCCGCCTTGACGATCTCCTCGACGCCGGGGCGCTTCCAGTCGTCGGTGTCGCGGTCGATGAACGCGGTCAGGTAGCCGTGCGAGCCCACGTACTTGATGACCGGGTAGTTCCAGTCGTCCATCGCGGAGGCGTCGGAGGAGTACGGCGGCCGGAACAGCGAGCTGTGCACGCCCGCGACGCCGGCCAGCGCGAGCTGGGTCTGCGCCAGCTCCCAGCTGATCCGGGCGTGCGACTGGTAGGCCAGGTCGGGGTGGGTGAAGGTGTGCAGGCCGATCTCGTGGCCGTCCGCGACGATCTTCCGGATCAGGTCGGGGTTGCGGGTGGTCATCGAGCCGGTGACGAAGAAGTCGGCCCGGATCTGGTGGTCCTCCAGCACCTTGAGGATCTTCGGGGTCCACTCCGGGGAGGGGCCGTCGTCGAAGCTCAGCACCACGGTCTTGTCCGGGATCCGGTAGCTGACCGGCTCCGCCTTCTTGTCGCGCGCGTCGATCACCGGGCCGCCCTTGAGCAGGTCCTCGGGCACGGTGGTCTTGTCGACGGACTGCGCGATCCGGGTGTCGTGGAACACCTCGTTGGTGGCCAGGCCGCGCAGCACGAGGAGCACGAGCAGGCACGCCAGCAGGGACAGCGGCATGAAGAACCGCAGCGGCGGCGCGGCCAGTCGGCGCGGCCTGAGCAGGGACTGCCGGCGGCGCTGGTGGCGGGACAAGGGCGCTCCTGGAGATGGGCGGTGCGGACGGTCAGGGCTGCTTGGGCGACGTGCCGGTCGGCGTCGACCCGTGCTGCCCGGCGGTGGACTTCGCGCCGGTGGCCTTGGTACCGGTGGTCTTGGTGCCGGTCGGCTTCGACGGGGTGCCGCTGGGGCGCACGGCCGTCCGGGAGGAGGTCGCCGAGGGCGAGGGCGACCCGGCGGCCGTCGGCGACGCGGCGGGGGAGGGCGACACCGGGGCCTGCGCGGCCGGCGACTGGGCGGGCTGCGGGGGGATCACCAGCGGCGGGGCGTCGGCCTGCATGCCGATCAGGCTGCCGCCCATGGCGACCGCCAGGACCGCGCCCACCAGCGAGACCGGCCAGCCCATTCCGCGCAGCAGCCGGCCGCGCAGGCCGGACTGGTCGACGAACACCGGCTCGGGCGGCGGTTCCCCGAAGTCCTCGGGGTCCCCGAAGTCCTCGGGGTCCTCGGAGTCCTCGAACTCCCGGGGCCGTGGGGCTCCAGGAAGTCCCGGTACCTCTCGAACCGGTCGTCGGGCACGGCGGGCTCCGCCGGGTACGCCGGTCCGGGTCCGGGGGGAGGGGTCGTGGCAGGGCGCACCTTGCGGGGCCCCTTTCAGTGCAGGGTGACGGAGGACGCGGGAGCGTAGGCCGAACGCTAGTCCACCGGTCCGAACCGAATAGAAACCGATGTCCTGATTTGGTGCGATCTGACGCGGTGTTGTAATCGGATCGAGATGACCGTTGCACTGGCGCCGTGCACAAGCGTGTACGGAGCGGTGACCTTGGCTCATGTCCGTCAGGACCGGGCCCCCGCCCGGGGAGGCGCCCTTGCGCGCCCCGTTAGGATGACCGCTTCGTATGATCGGTCGTCCGGCCCCCCGCGCAGCGGGCGCCCCGGACGTTCCGCCACCGGCCCGCCGCCACGCCCAAGGAGCCCGTGTGAGCCAGCCCCGCCGCGTCCCCCGTTCCCGCGCGTGGAGGGTGCTCGCGCTGCCGGCCCTGGTGTGCGTGCTCGCCGCCTGCTCCAGCAGCCCGGCCCCCGACGGCCCCCGGGCCGCCGCGGGCGGGAAGTCCGCCTCCGGCGCCGCCGCCGCGTCGCCCTCCCCGACGCCGACCGGCCCGCCCGGCACGATGTTCGACACCTTCCACTACACCGGCGCCGACGACCCCGAACTGGCCGCCCACGGCTGGGCGGTCCGGGACGGCGCGGGCGGCCCGGGCATCAAGGACAGCTGGTCCACCACCGGCGCCGCCTTCCCCGAGGACGCCGACGCCCAGGGCGGCCGGGTGCTCAAGCTGAGCTCGTCCACCGACGGCACCAAGCAGGGCACCAAGCAGGTCGAGGTGCACAGCACCGGCAACAACCTGTTCAACGGCACCTTCGCCGCCCGGGTCTACCTCGCCGACAAGCCCGCCGCCGGCCGCACCGGCGACCACGTCGTGCAGACCTTCTTCCCGATCTCCCCCGAGGACTCCTCGGCGAACTACAGCGAACTCGACTACGAGTACATGCCCAACGGCGGCTGGGGCTCGGTGGGCCCGCAGCTGGACACCACCAGCTGGTTCAAGTCCGACCCGCCGGACCGGGTCACCCACGCGCTGAAGAAGAACCTCGGCGGCTGGCACCTGATGATGATCACCGCGATGGACGGCAAGGTCACCTACTCGCTGGACGGCAAGGACCTGTTCACCAGCACCGGCAAGTACGTGCCGCGCGAGAAGATGGACATCCACTTCAGCAACTGGTTCATCGACCTGATGCCCTCGATCGCCGGGCAGCGCAGCTGGGACATGAAGGTCAACTGGTTCTACTACAAGGCCGACCAGGCCGTCTCGCAGGCCGACGTGCAGAAGGCCGTCGACGGCTTCTACGCCGCGGGCACCGGCTACGTCAACACGCTGCCGAAGTCCTGACCGCCCGTCAGGACGCGACGAGGGGGGTGCGGGCCGCGGGCCCGCACCCCCCTCGTCGCGTCCGCGGTCAGCGCCCGGCGGCCGGGATGACCGAGGTCAGCCAGGTGAACACGCCCGGGACCATCGGCTTCCAGACGTCGCTGCTGTGCGCGCCGGCGGTCTCCTGCACGGTCACCGTGGTCGGGGCCTTGGCGGCCGCCTTCAGCGCCTCGCCCGCCTCCAGGCCGTCGCCCTTGTTGCCGCTGACGTACAGCGCGGTCTTCGGCGGGGTCTTGGCGGACTTCAGGATGTTCAGCGGGTTGGAGACCTCGCGCAGGTGCGGGTCCTTGGCGGTCAGCGACTTGTCCTCGATGCCCGGGTCGTTGTACCCGGACAGGCTGACCCCGGCCCGGTAGCGGTCCGGGTGCTCCAGGGCGAGCTTGGCCGCGCAGTGCGCGCCCGCCGAGTAGCCGGCCACCGCCCAGCGGCCGGCGGCCGGGTCGACGCGGAAGTTGTCCAGCACCATCTGCGGCACGTCCCGCGACAGCCAGGTGTCCGCGTTGACCTTGCCCGGGACGTCCGCGCAGCCGGTGTCGGTGTTGTCGCCCAGCAGGTTGGTGCGCGGCGAGACCAGGATGAACGGGGAGACCTGCCCGCTCTGCATCATCGGCTTCAACTGCTCGGAGACCTTCAGGGTGCCGAACCAGGTCTTCGAGGAGCCCGGCCAGCCCGGCAGCAGCTCCACCACCGGGAAGGTCTTGTCCTTGTACGCCGGGTCGTTGTACTGCGGCGGCAGCCAGACCAGCACCTCGCCGTCCACGCCGGACACCTGGCCCTTGAGGTCGGTGGTCTGCACGTCGTTCGGCACCTTCGGGTCGCCGACCGGCTTGAACTGCTGGATCACCTTGGGCCGCTGGGCGTCGTTGCCCGGCGTGCCCGCCGCCCCGCCGTCGGCCTGCGCCTGCACGTTCGGCACCGCGCGGACGTGGTTGCCGGTGCCCAGCAGGTCGTCCCAGCTGCCGTAGATCAGGTTGGCGTTGTTCACCATGACGAAGACCATCATGACGGCGGTGAGCTGGCAGAAGAGCAGCATCACGATCCTGGACAGCGCCTGGACGGGCCGCGGACCCCGCACCCGCCCCCACAGCAGCAGGGCCACCGTGATCGAGATCGGCACCAGCACGATCGTGAGGAGGAGGAACGGGGTGCCTGTCAGCTGCATCGGGGTCTCTCGAATCGGGTCGTCCGGCCGTCCGGGGCACGGTCCCCCGGTTCACGCATCACACTTGTCAGACTGCGTCATGCAAGCGATCAGTTGCTGTCGACACTCGCGAAAACCTGAGAGGAACATCACGTTTTCGTGAGAATCCGCTGTGCGTTCTGCGCTCAGTCTGCCAGTTCGTCCACAGCCCTCCGCCACCGGACCGCAACCTTTACCCAATCAAGGAGCATTCGTTCCGTGACCCGCGCCAACGGCCCCGTCCGCCCCGTCCTGCCCAACCTGCTGGGCCTCGGCCCCCGCGCCGAACGCCGTCGCCGGACCCTGCCCGCCGGGCTGCTCCGGCTCCCCACCGTCGGCGTGGACATCGGCGGCACCAAAGTGGTCGCGGGCGTCGTCGACGGCGAGGGCAACGTCGTGGACCGGCTGCGCACCGAGACCCCCGACAAGAGCAAGAGCCCCAAGGTGGTCGAGGACGTCATCGTCGACCTGGTCCTCCAACTCGCCGACAAGCACGACGTGCACGCGGTCGGCGTCGGCGCGGCCGGCTGGGTCGACGCCGAGCGCTCCACCGTGCTCTTCGCCCCGCACCTGAACTGGCGCGGCGAGCCCCTGCAGCAGGCACTCAGCTCCCGGCTGCGCTTCCCGGTGGTGGTCGAGAACGACGCCAACGCCGCCGCCTGGGCCGAGTGGCGCTTCGGTGCCGGCCGGGACGAGGACCACATGGTGATGATCACCCTCGGCACCGGGATCGGCGGCGCCGTGGTCCGCGACGGCCGGGTCGACCGGGGCAAGCACGGCCTGGCGGGCGAGTTCGGCCACATGCAGGTGGTCCCCGGCGGCCACCGCTGCCCGTGCGGCAACCGCGGCTGCTGGGAGCAGTACTCCTCCGGCAACGCGCTGGTCCGCGAGGCCCGCGAACTCGCCGCCGAGGAGTCCCCGGTCGTCCAGCCGCTGCTCGCCCGGGCCGGCGGCACCCCGCTGGGCATCACCGGCCCGCTGGTCACCGAAGCCGCCCGGGACGGCGACGCCGTCGCCGTCGAACTCCTCTACGAGGTCGGCCGCTGGCTCGGCGTCGGCATCGCCAACCTGGCCGCCGCGCTCGACCCCGGCCGCTTCGTCATCGGCGGCGGCGTCAGCGAGGCCGGCGACCTGCTGCTCGCCCCCGCCCGCGACGCCTTCCGCCGCACCCTCACCGGCCGCGGCTTCCGCCCCGAGGCCGAGATCGTGCACGCCGCCCTCGGCAACGAGGCCGGCCTGGTCGGCGCCGCCGACCTGGCCCGCCAGGTCGCCCGCCGCTTCCGCACCGTCAAACGCCACCGCGTCACCCCCTGACCCCACCGCACCCCGGCCGCCTCCGCCGCAACAGCAGCCACGGAGCCGGGGCGCCCCGCCCGCTGCGCGGGGCTTTGCCGCTGTGCGGTGTTGTGCCCGCTGCGCGGTGCTGTGCCGCTGCGCGGTGCTGTGTGGGCTTCTTGCTCGCTCTCGCGCCGCCGGAGGCCGCCGCGTCGGCCCCTGTCCCCGGCCGCCTCCGCCGCAACAGCGGCTGCGGGGCCCGGGGCGCCCTGCCCGCTGCGCGGTGCTGTGTGGGCTTCCTGCTCGCTCTCGCGCCGCCGGAGGCCACCGCGTCGGCCCCTGTCCCCGGCCCGGTGGCCTCCGGCGGCGGCGGTTCGCCTGGTTGCCGCCCGGACTCCGTCGCTTCCACAGGTCCCTCCTTCTCTGTGCTCCGTTCGGCCGGGGTCGTGTTGACGTGGTGTCAACTCTTGGTGAAACGGCTCCGGTTGGCCGAACAGCGGGTTGTCGGGTGCGCGGCAGGTGTGGGAGAACGGGGGACCGATGCCGTCCCCCGGGAGGTCGCACATGGGAGTGCTCGCCCGTTTCGTCCCCGCCTTCGCGCTCGTCACCGCCGCCGGCCTGCTGGCGGGCACCGCGCCCGCGCAGGCCGGGCAGGCTCCGCCGGGCAAGCAGCCGGTGGCCACCGGTTGGGGCGGGGCGGTGGCCAGCGTGGACGCCGACGCGACCGCCGCCGGGCTGGAGGTGCTGCGGCGCGGCGGCAACGCGGTGGACGCCGCGGTGGCCACCGCCGCCGCGCTGGGCGTCACCGAGCCCTATTCGGCGGGCATCGGCGGCGGCGGGTACTTCGTCCACTACGACGCCCGCACCGGCCGGGTCGAGACCCTGGACGGGCGGGAGACCGCCTCGCGCGGCGCGGACAGTTCGCTGTTCCTGGAGGGCGGCAAGCCGCTGGCCTTCGACGACGCCGTCACCAGCGGCCTGTCCGTCGGGGTGCCCGGCACCGCCGCGACCTGGGAGCAGGCGCTGCGCCGCTGGGGCAGCCGCAGCCTGGCGGACGTGCTCAAGCCGGCCGAGCGGATCGCCGACCGCGGCTTCACCGTCGACCGGACCTTCCAGGACCAGACCGCCGCCAACCGGGCCCGGTTCCAGGACTTCCCGGCCACCCGCGCGCTGTTCCTGCCGGACGGCCAACTGCCCGCCGTCGGCTCGACCCTGCGCAACCCCGACCTGGCCGCCACCTACCGGGAGCTGGGCCGCCGCGGCACCGACGCGCTGTACCGGGGCCCGATCGGCGCCGACATCGTCCGGACCCTCCAGCACCCGCCGGTCGACCCGGCCTCCGGCCGCACCGCCCGCCCCGGGAAGGTCGACGCCGCCGACCTGGCCGCCTACCGGGTCCGCGCCCAGGACCCGACCCACGTGAACTACCGGGGCCTGGACGTGTACGGCATCGCGCCGTCCTCCTCCGGCGGGACCACCGTCGGCGAGGCGCTGAACGTCCTGGCCGCCAACGGCGCCGCCGGGCTCACCGATCCGGCCGCCTACGACCACCAGTACCTGGAGGCCAGCCGGATCGCCTTCGCCGACCGCAACCGCTGGGTCGGCGACCCGAGCGCCGTCCAGGTGCCGACCCGCGGACTGCTCGACCCCGCCTACGCGAAGGCCCGGGCCTGCCTGATCGACCCCGACCACGCGCTGACCAGCCCGCTCGCCCCCGGCGACCCGTACCACCCGGCGCCCTGCACCGCCGCGGGCCCGGCCGTCGCCGAGCCGTACGAGGGCCAGAGCACCACCCACCTGACCGTCGCCGACCGCTGGGGCAACGTGGTCGCCTACACGCTGACCATCGAGCAGACCGGCGGCAGCGGCATCACCGTCCCCGGCCGCGGCTTCCTGCTCAACAACGAGCTCACCGACTTCGACTTCGCGCCGCTCACCCCCGGCGTCCCCGACCCGAACCTGCCCGGCCCGGCGAAGCGGCCGCGCTCCTCGATCTCGCCGACGATCGTGCTCAAGGACGGCCGGCCCTACCTGGCGCTCGGCTCGCCCGGCGGCGCCACCATCATCACCACCGTGCTGCAGGTGCTGACCGGCCGGGTCGACCGCGGCCTGACGCTGGAACAGGCCATCGCCGCGCCCCGGGCCAGCCAGCGCAACACCGCCGCCACCCAGGCCGAACCCGCCTTCCTGGCCTCGCCCGAGGCGGCGAAGCTCCAGGCGCTCGGCCACGTGTTCACCGCCACCCCGGAGATCGGCGCGGCCACCGGCGTCGAGCGGCTCCCGGACGGCCGCTGGCTGGCCGCCGCCGAACCGGTCCGGCGCGGCGGCGGAGCGGCTGGGGTGGTCGTCCCCGCCCGCTGAGCTTGAGCCGCCGTCAGCTGCCGGGTGCTGTCGGCGCCGGACGGTATGTTCGGACGGGGTGCCCGGCCCGCGCCGGGGCCCCGTCCGTCCGCACCGCCGAGGGAAGGCCGCCGTGACCGTCCGCATCGCCACCTGGAACATCAACTCCGTCACCGCCCGGCTGCCCAAGCTGCTGGAGTGGCTGGAGTCCGCCCAGCCGGACGTGCTGTGCCTGCAGGAGCTCAAGTGCGCCGCCGACGCGTTCCCCGCCGAGGCGGTCGCCGAGCTCGGCTACGCCTCCGCCGCGCACGGCGACGGCCGGTGGAACGGCGTGGCGCTGCTGTCGCGGATCGGCCTGGAGGACGTGGTCCGCGACCTGCCCGGCCAGCCCGGCTACCTCGCGGAGGACGCGCTGCTGCCGGTGGTCGAGCCGCGCGCCGTCGCCGCGACCTGCGGCCCGGTGAGGGTCTGGTCGGTGTACGTGCCCAACGGCCGCGAGGTCGGCCACGCGCACTACCGCTACAAGCTGGAGTGGATGGCCGCGCTGCGCGACGCCGTCCGGCAGGACGCGGCGGGGGAGCGCCCGTTCGCGGTGCTCGGCGACTTCAACGTCGCCCCCACCGACGAGGACGTCTACGACCTCGCCGCCTTCGAGGGCCTCACCCACGTCACCGCCCCCGAGCGCGACACCCTCGCCGCCCTCCGGGAGGCCGGCCTGCAGGACGTCGTCCCGCGCGCCCTCAAGTACGACCGCCCCTACACCTTCTGGGACTACCGGGCGCTGGCCTTCCCGAAGAACCGCGGCATGCGGATCGACCTGACGTACGCCAACAAGCCCTTCGCGGACGCCGTCACCGACACCTACGTCGACCGCGAGGCCCGCAAGGGCAAGGGCACCTCGGACCACGCCCCGGTGGTGGTCGACCTCGACCTCTGAGGTTCCGTCAGGGGGCGGCCCCGCCCCGCCCCCTGGTGAAGCCCCAGGTCAGGGGCTTTTCTGCCCCGGTATTCTCCGAGTGTATAGACGTGGAGTGTACGCCCGGCGTACGCTCCGATCATGAGCGTTCCCCTCACCCTGCTCGGGCTCCTCGAACGCGAGCCCAGCCACGGCTACGACCTCAAGCGCGACTACGACGCCTTCTTCGGGCGCGGGAAGCCGCTGCCCTTCGGACAGGTCTACGCGACCCTCGGGCGCCTGGCCCGGGACGGGAAGGTGGTGGTCGGCGACCCCGAGGCCGGCGACGGGCCGGACCGCAAGCGGTACGTGATCACCGAGGCGGGGGCCACCGAGTTCGAGGACTGGCTGCGCGAGCCGGTCGCCGCCGAACCCCACCTGCAGACCGTGCTGTTCAGCAAGGTCGTGCTCGCCCTGATGCTCGGCCGCGACGCCGAGCACTACCTCGACACCCAGCGCGCCGCCCACCTGGGGCGGATGCGCCAACTCACCGAGATCAAGCGCTCCGGCAGCCTGGTGGACGCCCTGCTCGCCGACCACGGCCTGTTCCACCTGGAGTCCGACCTGCGCTGGATCGACCTGACCGCCGCCCGACTCGACGCCCTCGCCGCAGAGGTGAACTCCCGATGACCGCACCCCTGATCGAAGCCCGCGCCGTCACCCTCTCCTTCGGCGAGACCCCGGCCCTGCGCGGCGCCGACCTCGCCGTCGACCCCGGCGAGATCCTCGCCGTGATGGGCCCCTCCGGCTCCGGCAAGTCCACCCTGCTGCACTGCCTGGCCGGCATCCTCGCCCCCGACGGCGGCGAGATCCACTTCGACGGCCGCCGGATCGACCGCCTCGGCGAGCAGGAGCGCAGCGCGCTGCGCCGCGACAGCTTCGGCTTCGTCTTCCAGTTCGGCCAGCTGGTACCGGAGCTGACCGCCGAGGAGAACGTCGCCCTGCCGCTGCTGCTCGGCGGCGCCAAGCGCGCCGACGCCCTGGCCCGGGCCCGCGGCTGGTTCCCCCGGCTCGGCCTGGACGGGCTGGAGGGCCGCCGCTCCGGCGAGCTCTCCGGCGGCCAGGCCCAGCGCGTCGCGCTGGCCCGCGGCCTGGTCGCCGAGCCGCGCGTGCTGTTCGCCGACGAACCCACCGGCGCGCTCGACTCGCTCACCGGCGAACACGTGATGGACCTGCTGGTCGACTCCGCCCGCGCCCAGGGCACCACCGTCGTCCTGGTCACCCACGAGGCCCGGATCGCCGCCTACGCCGACCGCGAGGCCATCGTCCGCGACGGCCGCGCCACCTCGCTGAGCGGACGGGCCGCCGGATGATCCGCCTCGGCCTGCGCCTCGCCGTCAGCGGCGGCCGCGACGCGCTGCTGCGCCTGCTGGTCACCGCCGCCGCCGTCGCCATCGGCGTCGGACTGCTGCTCACCACCCTCGCGGCCGTCAACGCCGTGCACACCCAGAACGACCGCTACGCCTGGTTCAACACCGGCTTCACGGCCGGCGCCCAGGCCGCCCCCGGTTCCGCCGGTTCCGCCGCCGCCGATCGGGAGGCGGCGGCGGGGGCGGGCGCGGACGGGAAGGCCCCGATGTGGTGGCTGACCCGGCGCGACAGCTTCCAGGGCCGGCAGATCGGCCGGGTCGACGTCGCCCTCACCGGCGTCACCACCGCGCTCGCGCCCGGCGTGGACCGGATGCCCGCCGCCGGCGAGTACTACCTGTCGCCCGCGCTGGCGAAGATGGTCGACGCCACGCCCTCCGAGCAGCTCGCCGACCGCTTCGGCGGCCACCGGATCGGCATCCTCGGCAAGGACGCGCTGCCCGCCCCCGACAGCCTGGTCGCCCTGGTCGGCCGGACCCCGCAGGAGATGGCGGACCTGAAGGACGCCGCCCTGGTGGACCGGATCGCCGCCACCTCGCCCGACCGGTGCGACGACTGCGTGGTCGGCATCAAGTCCAACGGCACCGCGCTGATCCTCACCGTCGCCACCGGCGCGCTGGTCTTCCCGGTGCTGATCCTGATCGGCACCGCGACCCGGCTGACCGCCACCCAGCGCGAACGCCGCTTCGCCGCGATGCGGCTGGTCGGCGCGACGCCCCGGCAGGTCTCGGTGGTCTCCGCCGTCGAGGCCACCGCCGCGGCCGCCGTCGGCGTGCTGCTCGGCTTCCTGCCCTTCCTCGCGCTGCGCGGCCAGGTCGCCGGGATGTCGCTGACCGGCGACCGGTTCTTCACCTCCGACCTCACCCTGACGCCGCTGCAGGTCGCCGCCGTCGCCCTGGGCGTCCCGCTGGCGGCGGCCGCGGCCGCCCGGATCGCGCTGCGCCGGGTGCGGATCTCCCCGCTCGGGGTCAGCCGCCGGGTCACCCCGAAGCCGCCCCGCCCCTGGCGGGTGCTGCCGCTGCTGGCCGGACTGGTCGAACTGGCGGCCTTCCTGGTCTGGCACCCGTCCTCGGTCGAGGGCCAGACCCGCGGCTACCTCTCCGCGTTCGGCCTGATCATGCTGGGCCTGGTGCTCTCCGGCCCCTGGCTGACCGGGCAGGTGGCCGCGCTGCTGGCCCGGCGCACCCAGCGCCCGGCCACCCTGCTCGCGGTGCGCCGGCTCGCCGACAACCCGACCGCCGGGTTCCGCGCCGTCAGCGGCCTGGTGCTGGCCCTGCTGGTGATGACCGCGACGGTCGGGATCATCACCACGATGACCGCCGAACGCGGACGCCCCGAGGGCGGCCGGCAGTACGACAACGTGCTGGTCAACGACCTCGGCGGCGGCTACACCCCCGACGGGCACGTCGAGAGCTCCGGCCGGCCCGTGCCGCCCGAACTGCTCGCCGGCCTGCTCGCGGTCCCGGGCGTGCGCGGCGTCCTGCCGGTGCACCCGATCGGCAAGGTGGTGCCGGTCGACGCCGGCGGGGAGACCGAGGCCGCCCAGACGGTGGACTGCCGGCAGCTGGAGGCCGTCCGGGTCTTCGGCCGCTGCGAGCCCGGCGCGGCGACCGCCTACGTGCCGTACGTCTGGGCCGGCTTCCGCGACTACTCCGCCGTCGCGTGGCCCGCCGCCCCGTACACCGCCGAGCAGGTCGCGGCGCTCCCGGTGGTGAAGGTGGTGGTCGGCACCGACGGCTCGCAGGCCGCCGTCGAGCGGGCCCGGACGATGGTGGACGCCGCGTACCCGGCGACCCGGCAGTCGCTGACCCTTGAGGAGGGGATGAAACTGTCCGGCAGCGAGCTGAAGGGCTACCAGCAGCTGGCGAACGTGGTGATCCTGGCGACCTTCCCGATCGCGGGCTGCAGCCTGGCGGTCAGCGCCGCCGCCGCGCTCGGCGAGCGCAAGCGGCCGTTCAGCCTGCTGCGGCTGACCGGGGTGCCGCTGTCGATGCTGCGCCGGGTGGTGCTGATGGAGTCCGCCGTCCCGCTGCTGGCGGTCTCGGCGGTGGCGATCGGCGTCGGACTGCTGGCCGCCGACCTGTTCCTGCGCTCGCAGCTCACGTACACGCTGCACGCCCCCGGCGCGGCCTACTACCTGACGGTGGCCGCCGGGCTCACCGCCGCCCTGGCGGTCATCGGCGCGACCCTGCCGCTGCTGCGCCGGATCACCGGGCCGGAGACCGCCCGCAACGAGTAGCCGCCTGCGAGGTCGTTCGGGCCCGGAGCGCCTGCCGCGCCGACCGGCCCGGACGGCCTCGAACGGCCGTACGGGTTCGCCGGGCCGGGCGGCACTGCCTAGCGTGGGCGGCAACCAGGAGTAGCGGACCGGTCACCCGTCCGCTGCCCCCACCCCGACCCCCTGGAGGTACGGCATGCGCCCGACGCGCACCGCCGCCGCCGCACTGCTCGGCACCACCGTCCTGCTCGGCCTGGCCGGCACCGCCCCCGCGTCCGCGAAGGGCAGCGAACCCGCCTGGGTCTCTCCCGCGCAGGCCCAGCCCGGTCAGTCGGTCGCGGTCAGTGTCACGTGCGCGAGCAGCACGGAGAAGACCGTCACCGCGACCTCGCTGGCCTTCGCCGGCGGGTCCACCACGCTCCGTGTCGGCCCCGACGGCAAGTACTCGGGCAGCGCCACCGTCATCTCCGAGCAGGAGATGGCCGCGGCCGCCGCCAAGCGCACCACCACCGACTCGTCCTGGGGCATCGACGGCAAGTGCCCCAACGGCGACGGCTTCGTCGGCGCGGTCGCCATCGCGTCCGCCTCCACCGCCAGCAGCGGCGCGGCCGCCGGGGCCGGCGTCTGGGAGGGCGCCCGGCTCCCGCACGGCGGGGTGGAGACCGGCCTGGGCGGCTCGGTCGGCGTGGACGGCACCCGGCTGGCCGTCGGCGCCGGGCTGGTCGCCGCCGGCATCGGCGGGTTCTGGCTGCTGCGCCGCCGAGGCGCGGCCTCCGGCCGGGCCTCCTGAGCCGGTCCCCGGTACGCGCCCGCCGTACCCGGCCGGCCGCGCGTCCCCCGCGGCCGGCGGCAGCGGGAAGGGCGGCACCCGTCACGGGTGCCGCCCTTCCCGCGCGTTCAGGCGGCGACGCGGCGCAGCGTCCCGACGGTCAGCAGGTACTGGCCGACGATGTACGTCAGCATGATCAGGAAGCTGTGCGCGGGCAGGTGCCGCCAGCCCGCCAGGTCGGTGGCGATCAGGGTGTCGGAGAGCAGGAACAGCGCCCCGCCCAGCCCGGCCCACCGGTTGATCCGCGCGGCGGTCGCCGCGGTGGCGGTCAGCAGCAGGCTGTAGAGCGCGACCGGGATCCGCATCCCGGCGTCCAGGTCCGGCCAGAGCCGGAAGACCAGCACCGCCCAGAGCGCCGCGTAGCAGCCCGCCACCAGCGAGGTCCGGCGGCGGTCGGCGGAGGTGCTCAGCTTGACGAACATCGTCACGTAGCAGGCGTGGCCGGCCGCGAACGAGCCCATCCCGGCCAGGAACGCCACCGTCCCGCCGACCTCCAGCAGGATGTCGCCGCCCGCGCCGAACAGCAGCGCCGGCACCAGCAGCCGCGGTGTGCCGGGCCGCGCGGCGGCCCACACCCAGGCCGCCAGCAGCGGCATCAGCAGCGGCTTGGTGGCGTACTGCAGGGGCGGCAGGTGGACGGCGATCGCCAGCAGGTGCGCCACCGAGACGGCGGCGAAGGCGGTCAGCAGGGCCCGCGCGGTGCGCGGGGTGCGGGCGGGGGTCATGCGGCGGCACTCTCCGGTCCGGCGGCGGGGGCGGTGGGCTCGGTACGCGGCGCGGGCTGCCAGCCCGGGCCCTTGGCCAGGTGGCGCAGCCGGTCGCCCCAGGACGTCGCGGCGCGCACGTCCCGGGCGATCGAGGCGTACTCGTGGGTGGCGACCCGCAGCGGGTTGAAGGTGCCGATGTTCTTGGTCAGGCCGTACACCGGGCGCTCGGCCTCCGCCGCGAAGGAGCCGAACAGCCGGTCGAAGACGATCAGGATGCCGCCGAAGTTGCGGTCCAGGTAGCCGCCCTGCGAGGCGTGGTGCACCCGGTGGTGCGAGGGGGTGTTGAAGACGTACTCGACCGGGCGGGGGAGCCTGCCGATCCGCTCGGTGTGGATCCAGAACTGGTACACCAGGTTGGCCGAGGAGCAGAACGCCAGCGCCGCCGGGTGCACGCCCGCCAGCACCATCGGCACGAAGAACACCCAGCTGGTGGCCGAGGTCCAGGGCTGGCGCAGCGCGGTCGACAGGTTGTAGTGCCGGCTGGAGTGGTGCACCACGTGGCAGGCCCACAGCACCCGGATCACGTGGTGGCCGCGGTGCGACCAGTAGTAGAAGAAGTCCTGGGCGAGCAGCATCAGCGGCACCGTCCACCACAGCACCGGCACCCGCAGCGGCGTCAACTCGTAGAGGAACGAGTAGATCGCCACGATCGGGATCTTCCAGCCCGCGTCGAACAGCAGCGAGCCCAGGCCCATGGTCAGGCTCGTCGCGGTGTCCTTCACGGCGTAGCCCTGCTCGTCCTCGTCCGGATGGAACCGGTACGAGACGAGCTCCAGGACGGTGAGCAGCACGAAGGCCGGTATCGACCAGAGCACGACATCGGGCAGGTGTGGCATGCCCGGAACCCTAGGGGACGGCGGCGACCAGCGGAAGAGGTTGTTACCGGCGCGTAGCGGCCGGTCCGGCGTCTAGGCTTGGCACCGACATGGAGCGGCACGAAGCAGCCGCCGGCGCCGCCGCGGCGGCCGGCGGGACGGGGACGCGGCGCACGGGCGGGGCAGGACGGCTCGCCACCCAGGCACGCCCAGGCACACCCCAGGACGGCCGCCCGCAGACCCGGCCCGGCCCCCGGCCGGACGGGCCGTCAGCAGCCGAACCGGCCGCCGTCGCCCAGGAGTTGGCCGCCCGGTTCGCCGCCGCCGAACCCGCCGCGGCCGACCTGCTGGCCACCCGGGTGTTCGGCGCCTACGGGGCCCGGCACCTCGGCGGCGCACCCCAGCAGGCCGAACCCGCCCCCGGCACCAGCTGGTGGCACGGCCCCACCGTCCACCACAGCACCTCCCCGCTGTTCCGCCCCCTCGGCTACCGCCGGATACGCCGCGAAGCACCCGCCCAGGCCGGCACCCGCCCCACCGGCGGCGGCCGGCACCGCAAACCCGAACGCCCCGCCGCCACCGGCGACCCCGCCGCCACCACCGAACTGCGCACCGCCGCCCGGCTGCTGATGGCCCACCCGCTGGTCACCGCCGACGGGCCGCACGGCGCCGCACTCGCACTGATCCGGCGTCACGCCGAACCGCTCGCCGAGCACTTCCACACCCTGCTCGGCTACCGGCTCACCCTCGGCCCCGCCCACGCCCGCCTGCACAAGGCCCCGCTGCCCGGCCGCCCGCTGGCCGGCCTCGACCCCGCCGGGTACGCCGCCCTCGCCCGCGCCCTGGCCGGCGGCCCCGCTCCCGCACCCGTCCGCGCCCTGCTCGACGAGTGGCGGCTGCCCGCCGAACTCGCCGCCGACCTGCTCACCGCACCCCCGCTGCCCGCCGCCGGACCGCAGGTCACCGTCCGCCGGCTGCTCGCCGAGACCCCCGTCGTCCGCTACGACGACCTCGCCCCCGCCGAACGCGCCCACCTGCTGGCCGCCGCCCCCGCCGAGACGGAACGATTCGCCGACTTCCTCGGCCTCACCGCCGAGATCCGGGCCGAGGGCGTCGCCCTGTTCGATCCCGCCGACGAACTCACCGACCTCGCCCTCCCCGGCCCCGGCACCCTCGCCCAGGCCGCCCTGCTGCTCGCCGAACGCCTGGTCGAGGACCTCCGCCCGGCCGCCGCCGAGAACGCCCCGCCCGCCGTCCTGGTCCCCGACGCGCTGATCGACGGCACCCTCGGCGACATCACCGACGACTACGGGATGAGCGCCGGCTGGGACGCGGGCTACCTCGCCGACCTCGCCGCCTTCCGGCGCGACGCGCTCGACCTGCTCCACCGCATGGGCCTGGCCGCCCCGGCCGGCCGCACCTGGCTGCTGCTCGCCCCCGCCGCCCGCTACGCCCCCCGCGCCGAACCCGAACCCCCGACCGGCACCGGGCGCCACTCCCGCCCCGCAACCGTTCCGGCGGCGGGGCGAGGGAGGGACCGGCAGGCGGTGTGAGGGGAAGAGGGCGGGGGAGGGGGAACGAGTGTGGGGCTGCCACTCCCGCCCGGCAACCGTTCCGGCGGCGGGGCGGGGGAGGGACCGGCAGGCGGTGTGAGGGGCGCCGGTGCGCCGGTCGGGGTGTCGGGGTGCGGGTCAGGGGGTGAGGGGGTGGACGTGTTCGGCCACGGGGCGGAATTCTTCGAGCTTCTCGTCGTAGCGGACGCGCTGGCCCTGATGGAGGTAGCGGTGGGCGTCGGTGTCGGCGAGGACCGAGTCGTAGTAGACGGCGACGTCCGGGCCGCCGGTGTCGGGGGTGATGTAGCCGTAGCCGTGGTCGGGGTTGAACCACTTGACGGTGCCGGTCTCCATGGCGGGACTCCCTTCGGGCCGGTCAGCCCCAGTATCGGACGGCCGTCCGGGGTCCACCACCCGTTCGGCTCAGCGCCCGGCCGGGGCCGCCTGCGTGGTCGGGTCCTGGTGCCGGACGGTCTCCACGGTGGCGCCGACGCCGAGCGAGCCCAGGGCGACGGAGGCCGCGACGGCGGCGCAGGCGAGCAGGCGGCGGTGGCGGCGGGGCAGCGGGAAGCGCGGATCCAGGGCCGACGGGACGGTACGGGCGTTCATGGTGCCGAGCCTGGCAGAGGGGTGTTACGCGGTCACGAAACGCGGGTGAAGTCTGGAAGGGCTCTCGGCGTCGGAACCGCCGCTCCCGCATCCGCGCAGGTCGAACGGCCGATCGGGAAGGCGCGCAGCAGCCCGGGCAGCAGGGCGGCCAGCACCTGCTGGGCCGCCCCGTAGAAGAAGATCGGCAGCAGGACGGCCGGATGCCCGCCGAACTGGGCGCCGGCCAGCCCGGCCGCCGCGCTGGTGTTGTTCAGGCCGGAGGCGAGGGTGAGCGTGGTGCGGGCCGCCGGGGCGGTGCGGGAGCGGTGGACGGCCAGCCAGGCGGCCAGGAACGGTCCGGCGCAGACCAGCACCCCGCAGGCCGCCGCGGCCGCGACCAGCCGGGGCTCGGGGCGCAGGGCGATCTGCCGGGCCACCCCGGCCGCGTTCAGGTAGGTCAGGGCGAGCGCGTTGAGCAGCCCGGCCAGCCGCAGCCGGGGCAGCAGGGCGGCCCGCAGCCGGCCGCGCAGCGCCCGGCGGGTGGCGCGGCGGGCCAGCAGCCCGGCCACGCACGGCAGGACGACCCACAGCACCATGAAGCGGCAGGTGGCGTCCGAGCGGGCCAGGGCGTCCAGGACGCGGCCGGGGCCGTCGCCCTCCGGGCCCTCGGCGAGGGCGAGTTCGAGCGGGGTGGTGAGCGGGCTGAGCAGGGTGGTGCCGAGCACCAGGCCCAGGCCCAGCGGGGCGTCGCCGCCGGCCCGGGCCCCCCAGGTCTGGGCGGCCCCCGCGACCGGCATGGCGGCCGTCAGCGCCAGCCCGACCACCAGCCAGCGGGCCTCCCGGCCGTCCGGCCAGCAGCCCGCGGCGGCCCGTTCGGCGCCGAGCAGCACCAGGGTGCGCAGCAGCAGTGCCACGCCCAGCCCAGCCAGCAGCAGGCCGGGCCGCAGCAGGGCCCGGCCGACGTCCGCCGCCCGGGTCTCGAACCCGCCGATGAACATCGCCGCGACCAGCATCAGCATCGGCACCGTCACGCCGGGCGGCAGCCCGGTCCGGCAGTGCCGGACCGCCCCCGCGGTGCCGGGCAGCAGTCCGCCCAGCAGGCAGGCGGCGAGGGTGGCGGCGGCCAGGCGGCGGCGCAGCGCGCGGTCGAGGCGGACGCAGAGCGGGCGCGGGGAGCGGGGCATCGGGTGGTGCTTCGGCTTTCGGGACGGAGGGGAGAAGGGACCTCCGGAGGGTCGGCGGCGGGCGCGGGCGGATGACGGCCGTCCGCGCCCGGCGCTCGGTCCGGGTCCGACGCGGACCAGGGTGCCACCGCCGACGGGCGGTGGCGGCCATTACGAACTCTTGGTAAAGGTCCGGGAGTTGGCGTCGCGGCCAGGCGCCGCACGGGGCGCCGGGGCGCGGCGGGGGCGGCGGCCCGGGGGCGGGTTCACTCCTGCGGGCGAGACCGCTCGGGGTATTCCTCGCCGACGCTCGCGCCGACCGCGTCGCGCAGGCCGTGCACCGGACGGAACCGCGGGGCGCCCGCCGCCGGGTCGGTGCGCAGCTCGCGCACCAGGGCCAGGCAGAGCCCCAGCATGACCAGCACGAACGGCAGCGCCACCAGGATGGTGGCGTTCTGCAGCGCCGTCAGCCCGCCCGCCAGCAGCAGCGCGGCGGCCACGCCCGCCATCAGCACGCCCCACACCACCACCAGCCAGGTGCGCGGGTGCAGCGCGCCGCCGGAGGACAGCGAACCCAGCACCAGGGAGGCCGAGTCGGCGGAGGTGATGAAGTACAGCATCACCAGCAGCACCGCCACCACGCTGGTCACCGCGCCCAGCGGCAGCGCCTTCAGCATCTCGAACAGCCCGGCGTCCGCGCCGCGCGGGATGGTGGCGACCAGGTCGGCCGCGCCGGTGGACTGCAGCCGGATCGCCGAGCTGCCCATCACCACGAACCACACCGCGGTCGCCCCGCTGGGCACCAGCAGCACGCCGACCAGGAACTGGCGGACCGTCCGGCCCCGGGAGATCCGGGCGATGAAGGTCCCGACGAACGGCGCCCAGGACAGCCACCACGCCCAGTAGAAGATCGTCCAGGAGCCCAGCCAGTCCTCGTCGGTGAACGCCCCGGTCTGGGTGGCCAGCACCGCCAGGTCGGACAGGTAGCCGCCGACCGTCGAGGGCAGCGCGTCCAGCACGAAGACCGTCGGGCCGACCAGGAACACGAACAGCATCAGCACGCAGGCCAGCACCACGCTGGTGGTCGACAGCCACTTCACGCCCCGGTGCACGCCCGACATCGCCGACAGCACGAACGCGCTGCCCAGCGCCGCGATCACCACCAGTTCGACGCCCTCGGTGGCCCGGACGTCGGTGACGTAGCCCAGGCCGCCCGCCACCTGGATCGCGCCCAGGCCCAGGCTGGTCGCCGAGCCGAACACGGTGGCGAACACCGAGAGCAGGTCGATCAGCCGGCCCTTCCAGCCGTTCGCCCCGCGCTCGCCGATCAGCGGCACGAACGCCGCCGACATCCGGTTGCCCCGGCCCTTGCGGAAGGTGGTGTACGCCAGCGCCAGGCCGCCCACCGCGTAGATCGCCCACGGGTGCAGCGTCCAGTGGAACAGCGAGAACTCCAGCGCCCGCTGCGCCGCCGCCGGGGTCTGCGCCTCGATGCCGGAGCCCGGCTGCGGCTGCGCGTACAACTGCAGCGGCTCGCCGACGCCGTAGAACAGCAGGCCGATGCCCATGCCCGCGGAGAACATCATCGCCACCCAGGCCAGCGTGGAGAACTCCGGCTCCTCGCCGTCCCGGCCCAGCGGGATCCGGCCGAACCGGCTGACCGCCAGCACCACCGCGAGCAGCAGGAACACGTCCGCGGCGACCACGAACAACCAGCCGAAGTTGTGCAGCACCCAGGCCAGCGCGCGGTCCGAGGTCCGGCCCAGCGAGTCCTCCGCGAACACCCCCCAGGCCACCACCGCCAGCACGGCGGCCGCGCCGACCCCGAACACCACCCGGTCCAGCGGGAAGGCGTCGGCGTCCGGCGCGGTGGGCTGACGGTCCGTCGGGGGCTCAGCAGAGGTGGACATACCAGGCACTATGTCCACAGCGCGGCCCGCGGGCCGGTGCGGCACGCCGGGGCGCCGCGGACGGCGGCTCAGGCCGGCAGCGGCGGCGACTCGTACGGCGTCAGCACCAGCCGGACCATCTCCTCCAGCCGGGTGCGGGCGTCGTCCAGGGTGGTCCGCCCGGTCACCCAGGCCGTCAACTCGCCCTGCCAGGCGTGCCCCACCATGTGCCGCACCAGCTCCCCGGAGGCCGGCGGGACCTCCGGGATCACCGCCCCCAGCGCCGCCCGGTCCGCCCGGGCCAGGCCCTGCAACGCCTCACTGGCGAACGGGTCCGTCGACGTCGCCACCGCCACCCGCAACCGGGCCAGCTCCGGCTGCCGCTGGTACGCCCGCATCCCCCGCCGCACGAACCGCACCGCCCGCTCGGTCGGCGAGGCACTGCGCCCCGCCCCCACCTCGCCGACCAGGTCGGCGAGCAGCAGCCGGTGCCAGTCCGCTATCGCGGCGGCGAGCAGGTGGTCCTTCGACGAGAAGTACCGGTAGGCGGTCCCGAGGGCCACGCCCGAACGCTCCGACACCTGTTTCATCTGGAGCCGCTCCACGCCGATCTCGGTCACCAGGGCCAGGGCGGCGGACAGGAGGGAGCCGCGGCGTTCGAGCTGACGGGGGACATCGCCTCCACCGGACGAGGTGACAGGTCAACCTTGGTCACCCGAACCATGATACGGGGCGGCCCCCCGCGGCGGTATGACGCAACAGGTCACCGGTGGATGACGACAGGTGCGTACCGGCGGACGGCGGTGGCGGGGGCTCAGCGCGCGGGGCGCGGGCGCAGTTCGCGCAGCAGGGTCTCCTGGACGGCGGAGGCCACCAGCACCCCGTCCCGGTCGTAGAACTCACCCATCGCCAGGCCCCGGCCGTCCGACGCCGACGGGCTGCGCTGCGCGAACAGCAGCCACTCGTCGGCGCGGAACGGGCGGTGGAACCACATCGCGTGGTCCAGCGAGGCCAGCGCCACCCGGGGCTCCTCGACCCGGTGCACCCGGTGCGGCTGCAGGTGCAGCGCCGTGGTCGAGGCCAGCGTCAGGTCGGACAGGTACGTCAACGCGCAGACCTGCAGCAGCGGATCGTCCCCCGGCAGCGGGCTGCCGGTCCGCAGCCAGACGAACTGCTGCGGGACGCCCGGCAGTTCCGGCGGCAGGCCGGGCGCCCCGGCCGGGACGAAGCGCATCCGCAGAGCCCGGAAGACCGTCGCGCCCGCGTACTCCTCCGGGGCGTCCCGCTGCCAGGCCAGGTACGGGTCCGGCAGTTCCTCCGGGCCCGGCACCGGCGGCATGGTGCGCTGCCGGTCGCCCGCCGCCTCCGGGCGCTTGAACGACGCCGACATGGTGAAGATCACCTCGCCGCGCTGGACCGCCGTCACCCGCCGGGTCGCGTACGAGCCGCCGTCCCGGGCCCGGTCCACCTGGTAGACGATCGGGCGGCGCGGGTCGCCCGGCCGCAGGAAGTAGCCGTGCAGGCTGTGCACCCGGCGGGCCGGCTCCACCGTGCGGCCGGCCGCGGTGAGCGCCTGCGCCGCGACCTGGCCGCCGAACGCGCGCAGCGGCGCGCCCGCGTGGCAGTGGCCCCGGAACAGGTTCTCCTCCAGCTGCTCGATGCCGAGCAGTTCGGCGAAGGAGTGCAGTTCCGCAGCGGGATCGGGCGTCGGGGCGGCGGGAGCGGTCACCCGGATCATGCTAGAACACGTTGCAGTGCCCGGAGCCTGTGGTGCCGGTCACGTGCCGGTCGCGGGCGGGTGCGCGGCAGGGTGCGGGGGCGGGTGCGGGTGCAGGTCGTGGGCAGGTGCGCGGGCGGGTGCGGGGCGCCGGCCGTGTCGGCGGCGGCGGTTAGCGTTCCGACCATGACCACGGCCGTTCACGCCCTGCGCTACCTGCAGCCCTCCGCGCTCCGCCCCCGCCGGCTGGACCTCGCCACCAGCGGCGGCACCACCCCGCACGGCGAGGCCGACCACCCCCGGTTCTTCGACGGCGCGCTGCGCCACCCCGACGCCGCCGCGGCCGCCCTGCTCGCCGTCGCCGACGTGGCCGCCGCCCGCTACCACCGCCCCGTCGGCGCCGCCTCGCTCGACCCCGTGGTCACCGCCGACGGCGACCGGCTGCGCTTCGAGTCCTTCTCCGGCTGCGGCGGCGTGCACGCCCGGCTCGACGTCCTGCCCGAAGGGCTCGACGGCGCCGCCACCGGCCACGGCACCACCAACGTCGACGTGAACGCCCCGCTGCGCGAGGCGCTCCGGCTCCGCACCCCCGGCCAGCGCCTCCGACTCGCCGTCGGCACCGGGGAGCTCGCCGTCGCCGTCGGCCCCGACACCCTGGTCGAACGCAAGGTCCCGCTGCCCGACCGCTGGCTCAAGGGCTTCGCCGAGACCCAGGTGCTCACCGCCCGCTTCGACCTGCGCGCCCAGCTCCCCGCCGCCGAAGCCGTCCGCTTCCTGCGCACCCTGCCCACCGTCGGCCGCGGCGCCGTCCGCTGGGTCGTCCCGGCCGGGTCCGGCCTGCGCCCCACCTCCCGCCCCGGCCCCGGCGCGGTCTGCCTGCCCGGCCCCGAACGCCTCACCGCCCTGCGCCCGCTGCTGCGCCACGCCACCGCCCTGCGCGTCTACGCCCCGCCCGGCACCCCCGCCGCACCCACCGCCTCCGCCTGGGAACTCGCCCTCCCCGGCGGCCGGATCACCCTCACCCTGTCGCCCGACAGCTCCCGCGGCTTCTCCGGCGAGGGCGGCCTGCTCGACGTCCTCGCCCAGGACGCCCCCACCGGGCACGTCGACACCCTGGCCGCGCTGCTCGCCTGGGAACCCCGGATCGACCCCGCCGACCTCGCCGAGGACTCCGGCCTGACCCCCGGACAGGTCCGCACCGCCCTCGCCCACCTCGCCACCACCGGCCAACTCGGCTACGACCTCGCCGACGCCGCCCACTTCCACCGCCGACTGCCCTACCAGGACGGCCGGGCCGAGGACCGCAACCCCCGGCTGCGCACCGCCCGCGCCCTGCTCGCCGCCGACGCCGTCGGCCCGGTGTCCGGCGACGTGCGGGTGGTCACCGTCGGCGACCACGCCCACCACGTCCGGGTCGGCGCCGACGGCACCGCCCTCGGCTGCACCTGCCGCTGGTGGGCCCGCCACCGCGGCGGCCGCGGACCGTGCAGCCACGTGCTCGCGGTGCGGATCACCGCGGGGGAGGAGCAGCGGTGAGCGTCGAGTCCGCCGAGCCCGCGCTGCCCGCCGAGCTCGCAGCGCCCGCCGGGTCCGCAATGCCCGCCGACTTCGCGGAGGAGCTGGCGGCGGCGGTCCGGGAGGCGCGGTTCGCCGACGTCGCCGACCTGGTCACGGCGCTGCCGGACGCCCGGCGCCGGGCCGCGCTGCCCCGGCTCAGGCGGCTGCGCCGCGAACTGCGCGACAGCAGCCACTCCCGCGGCGGCGCCACCACCGCGCTGCTGGTCGCCGGAGCGGTCTGCCACACCGCTCCCTCCGGCGCCGCCGACTGGATCGGCGGCCGCGAGTTCGACGTCCGGTACTGGGCCCAGCCCCCGCTGGTCGCCCTGCTGGACGACCGGCCCGCCCCCTGGCAGCGCGAGGTCGCCCTCCGGCTGGCCCGCCGCCCCGCCGACCGCACCGGCTGGGGCAGCACCGTCCCCTACGAGATCGCCGAGCACCTGCTGCGCCGCAGCGACACCCCGCCGCCCGCCGAACCCGACTTCGTCGCCGGGTGGATGCGCGACCGCGGCCGCCCCGAACCCCGCCCGTGGCTGCGGCTGCTCCCGCCCGGCCCCGACCTGTACGCCCGGCTGAGCGCCGACGCCTTCGCGCCCGTCCTCGCCCCGCTGGTCTTCGACGCCGACACCGCCGCGCACCTGTCCGGCCCCTGGAGCGCCGGGGGCCCCGCCCAGCGCTGGCCCGCCGTACTGGCCCGGCTCGCCGCCGAGGGCACCGTCGACCGCACCGCCCTGCTCGGCCGCGGCTTCGCCCGGCTGGTGCGCGGCGGCGCCCCCGGCGAACTGCGCACCTACCTGGAGGCGCTGCGCGCGCTGGCCCCCGGCCCCGACGAGCTCGCCGACAACCGGCGGGCCCTGCTGGCCCTGCTGGACGGCCCCTCGACCGTCGCCGGGTACGCCCAGGAGGCGCTGGCCGCCCTGGACGGCGCGGGCCGGCTGGCGGCCGAGGAGGTCGCGGAGGCGTCCGGGGTGCTGCTGGCCCGCCCCGAGAAGAAGCTGGTGCGGGCCCAACTGGGCTGGCTGGAGCGGGTCGCCGCGGACGGCCGGGCGGAGCTCGCGCTGCGGGCCGCCGCCGACTGCCTCGGACACCCGGACCGGCAGCTGCAGGGACAGGCGCTGAAACTGCTGAAGCGTCACGTCGCTTCCGCAGAAGGCGAGTTGCTGACCGAGCTGCGGGCGGCGGCACTGCTGCTCGACCCCGCGCACGCCCGGACGGCCGCCGAACTGCTGGGCGTCGACGTGCCGCCGCTCGCCGCCGCGCAGGACGCCGACCGGCTGCCCGAACCGCCCCGGCGGGTCCCGGTGCCCGCGCCGCTCGCCACCCCCGCCGAGGTCGCCGAGGAACTGGCCGCCGCGCTGGCCGCCCCCGAGGAGAGCGTGTCCTTCGAACGCGTCCTGGACGGCCTGGCCCGCCAGGTCTGGGCCGACCGGGACGCGCTGGCCGCCGCGCTCGCCCCCGTCCTGCCCGCGGACGAGTGGCGCACCCTCGGCGGGCTGGCCGGCGCCGCCACCGGCGCCGTCCCCCGGTCGCGCGTCCTGCGGGCCCTGCAGTCCCGGGCGGACCGGCTGTTCAGGGGCTGGGGGTTCCGCGGCCCGGTCGGCGAGTTCCTGGCCGCCCGCCTGCACGAGACCGCCTGGCGGCTCGCCGCCGACCCCGTCCCGTTCCTGCTCTCCACCCCGACCTGGCGCAACGGCGCCCTGGACGCCCGGGAACTGGCGGCCCGGCTGGCCCGCTACGAGCAACTCGGCGTCCGGCCCGGGCCGGTGGACTTCGCACTGGCCCTGCTGCGCACGGCCGGCGACGGCACCGAGGACACCCGGGCGCTCACCTCGCCCGCCGGACGGCAGCTGGCGGCCTGGCTGCGCGGCGGCGGACTGCCCCGGCGCGACTGCGTCCCGGTGCCGGCCGGTACCTGGACCACCGGCGTCCGGTGCGCCGAGTTCCGCCGCTACGCGGAGCAGCCCGAACCGGCCGGACCCGCGCTGGAACTCCTCACGCTGCCCGCCCTGGACGTCCCCGGCGTCGAACCGGCGGCCGGCCCGCCCGCGGCCGTCCGGGCGCTGCTCGGCCCGTCCCGGGACTTCCAGCTCGGCCCCGCCGTGACGGACTCCCTGCCCGACTCCCGCTGGACCGCGCTGCTCCCGCACCACCGCGAGGAACTGGCGCTGCGGATCACCGGCCAGCTCGCCGAGTCCGCCGCCGACACCCCCGAACGCGGCCACCCCCAGCTGCTGCCGCTGCTCGCCGAAGCCGAGGGCCCCTGCGGCTTCGCCGTCCACCAGGCCCTCGCCTACGGCCTCGGCGCCGGCCACGCCGAGGACCGCTCCGCCACCGTCGACGCGCTGCTCTCGCTGGCCGCCCAGCGGCAGCTCGACCCGGCGGCACTGGCCGCGGAGGTGCACGAACTGCTCGTCCTCGGTGCGGTCAAACCCAACCGGCTGGCCGCGACGCTCGCCGAACTCGCCGACCCCGCACCCCGCCTGACCTGGAGCGTGCTGGCCCCGCTGCTCCCCGCCCTGCTCGACGGCGGCCCCCCGCGCGGGGCCGCCGACCTGGTCGCCGTCGCCGTCGACTGCGCCCGCCGCAGCGGCGCCCGCGGCCCGATCGACGCGGTGACCCGCACCGCCGCCCGCAAGGGCGGCACCAAGCTGCTCGCGGAGGCCCGCAACCTGGCGGCGCTGCTCGGGCCGGCGTGATCCGGTGCGGCGGGGCGTCCGGGTGGTTCAGTGCAGCGGGGCGTCCGGCAGCGGGAGGGCGGCCGGGCTGTCCGGGACGGGGGAGTCCGCGGCGGGCGGCAGCAGCAGGTCCGCGCCGGAGGGGGCGGTGGCCACCGCGCGCCACCACGGGCCGGCGGTCGGCGGGTCGGCGGGCTCGAAGGGGCGGCCGGGGCGGGGCACGGCCAGGGTGACGCCGGCGTCCCGGGCGGCCGCGACGGCGCGCTCGGCGGGCTCCTCCCACGGGTGCGGGGCGAGGTCGAAGGTCCCCCAGTGGATCGGGAGCAGCACGTCGCCGCGCAGGTCCCGGTGGGCCTGCACGGCCTCCTCGGGGGTCAGGTGGACCTCCGGCCAGTGCTCGGAGTACGCGCCGACCTGCATCATCGTCGCGTCGAACGGGCCGAAGCGGCGGCCGATCTCGGCGAACCCCGGGAAGTAGCCGCTGTCGCCGCTGTGGAAGAGCCGGTGCCGCCTGCCCTCCACCACCCAGGACGACCAGAGGAACCGGCCGCTCGGCCGGGGCCCGCGCGAGCAGTAGTGCCGGGCGGGGGTGGCGGTCAGCCGCAGGCCGTCCAGCTCGGTGGACTCCCACCAGTCGAGGTCGACGATCCGGCGCGGCGAGACGCCCCAGTGCTCGAGGTGCGCGCCGACGCCCAGCGGGACCGCGAAGACCGCGTCGCCCGCGGCCAGCGTCCGCACCGTCGGCATGTCCAGGTGGTCGTAGTGGTCGTGCGAGATCACCACCACGTCCACCGGCCCGAGTTCGGCCAGCGGCAGCGGCACCGGGTGCAGGCGCTTGGGGCCGATCCAGTCGAACGGGGAGCAGCGCTCGCTCCACACCGGGTCGAACAGCACCCGGACCCCGTCCAGTTCGGCCAGCACGGTGGCGTGGCCCAGCCAGGTCAGCCGCAGGCCGGACGCGGCCGGGACGGCCAGCTCCATCGGCAGCAGGCGGTGCACCGGGACGGCCGCGGCCGGCCTGCGGCGGCTCGGGTCGACCACGAGCTTGGTGCGCATCAGGGCCAGCGGGGTGTGCGCGTAGGCGAGCCGGCGGGTGGCGACCGGGTTGCGGAAGGAGCCGTCCACGAAGTGCGGCGAGTTGCGCACCCGGTGCAGGCGCCAGCCCGACGGGTCGGCGCCGAACGCGTCGGTGCGCATCCGCTGCCAGGTCTCCCGGGGGAGCGTCCGGTACGAGCGCTTCGCGTCGCGCAGCGCGAGCCCGGCCTCGGCGGCCAGTTCACCGGCGCGGAACAGCCAGGAGACGGGGCGGGACACGGTACCTCCACGGTCGAACACCCGGACGGCGGCGCACCGGGACGGCGGGACGCAGCGCGCCCCGCGGCATCGACGGCGGGCCGGAGGACGGCGCCCGGACCGCCGGGGACCCCGGCGCGGGCGGCGCACCTCGGACCGGGACATTACCGGCCGAAAGGTGACGAATACCGCAAATCAACGGCGGCGCGCCGGGCGGTGGTCGGTCGCTGGTCGGGCGGTGCGCCGGGCGGCGGCGGCCGGTCCGTGCGGATCAACGAGAACGGACCGCCCCGGGGGTCGGGGCGGTCCGTGGAGAGGACGTGCAGAGGGGGTGGGGCGGGACGGGGGAGGCGGGGGAAGGCGGGGGAGGGTCAGCCGGCCGGGTAGAACCGGGTGATGGCCTCCGCGACGCAGTGCGGCTTGGCGCTCGCCTCGCTGGTGATGGTGAACCGGACCGCCGCCTGCACGCCGCCCGGCACCTCCTCCGCCGACACCAGCACCGCGGTCGCCCGGACCGCCGTGCCCACCGGCAGCGGGGCCGGGAAACGGACCTTGTCCGAACCGTAGTTGAGGGCCATGGCGATCCCCTCCACGCCGTAGCACTCCTTGGCCAGCACCGGCAGCAGCGAGAGCGTCAGGTAGCCGTGCACGATCGTCCGCCGAACGGCGTCTGCCTGGCCCGCTCCGGGTCGACGTGGATCCACTGGTGGTCGCCGGTCGCCTCGGCGAACAGGTTCACCCGGTCCTGGTCCACGGTGTGCCACTCGCTGGTGCCGAGTTCGGTGCCGACCGCGGCGGTCAGGTCGGTGAGCGAGGCGAAGGTCGTCACGGTGCGCTCCACAGGTGCGTCGGGGCAGGGATCGGCCCGGGCGGGGCCGAGACGCAGCGTATTCCTACTCGCCGGTCACCTGGCAGCGGGGGCGGGCGGTGCGGGGCGGCAGCCGGGCTGGGTGGTGGCGGTCCGGGTGGCGGTGGCGGGGCGGGGCTCAGGCGCAGTGGGGGCGCGGCGCCGGGCAGGTGTCCTGGTCGGCGGCGTCCGGGCGGACCCGGCGGCCGGAGACCAGCTCCGGGCTGATCGCCACGTACTCCGGGCCCGGCTCCGGGATCCACGGGAGCAGGCCGCCGGAGTGCAGGGCGGCGCGCTCGCCCGCGTCCCGCACCACCTCGGCGCGGCCGTGCACCAGCACGCTCCAGCCGCAGCGGCCGGCCCGGTCGAAGTCGTCCACCTGGAACGCCGCCACCGTGCCGTCCAGCGCCCGCGCCACCCGGGTGCCGGTGCGCAGCGCCAGCACCAGCCGCCCGTCCGCCGCCACCCGGAACGCCACCGGGAGCACCGCCGGGAGCGCGTGCTCGGTGTACACCACCCGCCCCAGCGGCACGGTGCCGAGCAGCCGCAGGCACTCGGCCTCGCTGAGGTCCTCCACCCGGTCGTCACGGTCCATGCCCCCGATGGTGCCCCCGCCGACGCGGCCCCGAACAGGGTCCATGGTCCCTGAGCTGGGGCTCATCGGACCGATTCCGCCCCGCACCGACACCCCGCGGCGATACCTTGGCCTCCGGCGGCGCCCCGCGCCCGAACACCGGCCCGAACGGGACGGCACGACAGGCCGGGGACGGAACAGGCGGAGGGGGCGGTACGGGTGAGCAGTGGCATCGAACTGGTGGTGATCGGCGCCGACGGCGGCCCCGAACGCGGCCACGGCGGCTCCGCCCGCGCCGCCGACGGCGCCCGCACCCTCGCCGACGCCCTCCCCGGCCGCACCTTCGACGCCGGCACCCGCGGCAGCACCGTCACCCGCCCCCCGGCCGACGCCGACGCCAACACCCTGCTCACCGCCCTCCGGCAGGCCGCCCAGCGCCCCGCCCGCTGGCTGGTGGTCTGCCTGGTCGGCCAGCTCGTCGCCGACCCGCGCGGCCGCCGGGTCGCCCTGGTCACCGCCGGCTCCACCCCCGACAACGCCTACCGGCGCGGCCTCGCCTGGGACTGGGTCACCAGCGCCATGGTCCACGGCGAACAGGAGGAGACCCTGCTGATCGCCGACGTGGCCGCCGACCGCGACACCTGGACCGCCCTGCGGCACGAGGACGGCGCCGGCGAACTCCTCACCCACTCGCGCGTCCCGCTGTGGGGCCGGATCGGCCGCTGGAACCCGGGCCGGCGCGGCCGCGACGGCGTCCTGCCCGGCGCCGAGGGCTCGTTCAGCTGGGCCCTCGGCCGGGTCCTCGAACACGGCGTGCCCGGCGCGCCCGCCGCCGTCGGCCCGCTCGACCTCCAGCCCGCCGTGGAAGGCCAGTTGGGGTGGGGAGAACCGGCCAACGCGGGCGAAGCCCGACTCCTGGTGCCCCGTGACGGGGGAAGACTCCTGATGCGCAATCGCGCCGCCGTGAGAGGTGCGCTCGCCGGATTGCCGTTTTCCGATGAACTTTTGGCTGTTCTGTGGCGGGAAAACGCCCCAACCGATCCGCCTTCCGCGTAAGGTCAGGAGGCCCCGGGTGTTGCCGTGCCGGGGAGGGGTGGCGAAGAATCGACCTCCGAGCGACCTCAGAACGAACCGGGGACGGCAGACGACATCCGCGGTCCGGATCCACCACAGGTCCGGCCGCAACAAGGTGGGGCTATGCGGCAGCGCTCAATTCTGGTGCGCCCTGGGGCGGTTGGGATCAGCGGGCTGCTCCTGCCATTCCTGCTGACGGCCTGTTCGGCCACCGGCACGGGATCCGCCGACCGACTCGGAACACCCTCGGGCACCCTTCCCCGGGCCACCGCGACGGCCCCCGCGGCCGCCTCCCCGTCCGGCAGCCCCGCCCCGCTGGAAGGCCCCGAAGGGGTCGAGGGGCACAACGCGGTGACGACCTATCAGTCCTGGTGGGACGTCCAGGTGCAGGTCCTCGGCCGATCGGATTCGGACGGAGTCGCGCTGCGCCAGTACGCGACCGGGTCGGCGTTCACCGACACCGCGATCTCGCTCACCCAACTGCACGACAACAAGCTCGTCATGGTCGGGCAGCCGCGCACCTCGCCCGTTCTCAAAAGCCTGGACCTGCAGGCGAATCCGCCCACCGCGACGATCGACGACTGCCTCGACGTGTCCGACTGGCACCAGGCGGACGCCGTCACCAAGGAGATCAAGGATCCGAAACAGCGGCTGTCGCGTTATCCGGCGACCGCCCTGATGAAGAAATACGGAAACCGCTGGCTGATCGCCGACTTCACCCGTGAGGTGACCAAGACATGCTGAACTCCGCCTGGCGCGCCGCTATTTGTGCAATGACCGGAGTCGGATTGACGCTCGCGGCCGTTCCGTCGGCGAGCGCCGACGACCCCGTCGTCACCCCCTGCGCCGACCGCACCATCTGCACCAGCGACCACGGGTCGAGCACCGCGCCGGGCACCGGCGGCGGCGGCACGTCCGGCGGTGGCGGGGGCGGCGGCTCCACCTGCACCTGGCAGGGGCACGAGGTGCCCTGCTGGATCGACGACCGCGGGGCGTTCTCGGCCGGCTGCTACTACATCAAGTCGCAGCCGCAGCCGCTGGGCACCGAGGCCGTCTGGGGCACCCACACCGCCAAGGACGGCGCGATCTACGACAAGTCGTGCATCCTGGACGACGGCTTCGTCCCGAGCGGCCAGGTCTTCCTGGCCCAGCCGGTGGCCGCCCCGCCGCCCAAGACACCGCGCCAACTCGCCTGGGAGGCCCTGCAGACGATCACGGTCGGCGACCCCGTGCTGCGCGCGGCCCCCGGCACCGACGCCGTGGTCGGCTCGCCGGTGTGGTTCTGGCTCGACCCGGCCAAGGACGTCACCGGACCGCTCAGCAGCTCCCCGCTGCAGGGCGACGGGTTCAGCGTCGTCACCACGATCACCCTCAAGCAGGTGATCTGGACGGTGGACAGCGGGCCAGGCGAACCGCCCCGGACCTTCATCTGCCAGGACACCGGGACGGTGTTCAGCACGGGCGGGACACCGACCTGCAGCCACCTGTTCACCCGCAGTTCGGCCGGGATGAAGGACAAGGCGTACACCCTCAACGTGCAGCTCGAATGGAACGTGACCGCCCGGAAGGACGGCACCACCGCGGTCGACACCACCAACATGGGCTGGACGACCACGGGCACCAGGACGCTGCAGGTGCCGGTCAACGAGGTCCAGGTGCTGAACTGACCTGCCCAGGGGGCCGGGAGGCCCGGAGTTCGACGTCCCGTCACGAGTGAGAGGCCGCAGAGCGGTGGAGAACCGAAGCATGCCGACCCCGCCGCGCCGACTCGGCGCGCGGCGGCGGCGACCCGCCGTGCTGGCGATGGCGGTGGCGCTGATCGCGGCCGGCGGGCTGGGCGGGGCGGTGCTGTACAACAGCAGCGGGCAGCGGATCGCGGTGCTGGCGCTGGCCCGGGACGTGCCGATGGGGCAGGTGATCGGGTCGGACGACCTGGTGGTCGCGCACATCGCGGGGGACCCGGCGCTGCACCCGCTGGACGCCCAGGACCTGCAGCGGACGGTGGGGCTGCGGGCCACCACCGACCTCAAGCGCGGGGCGCTGCTGGTCAAGTCGGACCTGACCAGCGACCCGGCGACCCAGCCGGGGCAGCAGATCGTCGGGGTCTCCGCGAAGCGCTCCCAGCTGCCCGCGACCAAGCTGCAGCCCGGCCTGCAGATCCTGATCGTCAACACGCCCGACGCCAAGGGCGACGGCACCGCGACCCGGACCCCGGACACGATGACCGCGGTGGTCTCCGCAGTGGGCCGGCCCGACACCGACGGCAGCACCGTGATAGACGTCGCCGTCGGCCCCGCCGACGGGCCCCGGCTGGCGCTCTGGGTGGCGGGGGGCAGGTTCCAGGTGATCCTGGCGCCCCGCACCGCCGGAGGGTCCTGATGACGGTGGTGGCCGTGCTCGGCGGGCCGGGCGCGCCGGGGGCCACCAGCAGCGCACTCGCGCTGCTGCTGTCCTGGCCGCTGCGGCCGGGCCGCCGGGTGCTGCTGGTCGAGTGCGACCCGGACGGCGGCGCGGTGCTGGCCGGGGCGCTGGAGGGCCGGGTGGAGGCCGTGTACGGGCTGCGCAACCTGGCCGTCGCCGACCGGCGCGGGCTGCTCGCCGAGACGCTGTGGGAGCAGCTGCTCGACGTCTCCCCGCAGGGCACCGGCGAACGCCTGCTGCTGCCCGGCCTGACCGATCCGGCCCAGGCCCCCGGCCTGGCCTACACCTGGGAACCCCTGGTCGAGGCGCTGCACGCGCTCGAACCGCAGGGCTACGACGTGCTGCTCGACCTCGGCCGCTCCGGCGCCAACGGGCCGATGGCGGTGCTGCCCCGGCGCGCCGACGTGGTGGCCGCCACCGTCCGCACCACCCTGCGCGGCCTCTCCGCCGCCCGGCCCCGGATCGCCGCGCTGCGCGAGGACCTCGACGCCCACGGCACCGGCTCGGACGGCCTCGGCCTGCTGCTGGTCGCCGAGGGCCCCTACCCGGAGAGCGAGGTCTCCCGGCAGTTCCGGCTCCCCGTGCTCGGGGCGCTCACCCACGCGCCGCGCACCGCCCGGGTGCTCTCCGACGGCGGCGACACCACCGACCGGCGCTTCATCCGCTCCGAGCTGATGCGCACCGCGCGCACCACCGCCGACCGGATCCAGGACCTCGCCGCCGCCCGCCGCCGGCGCCTCGGCGGCCCGCAGCCGCAGCCGCAGCCGCAGCTGCAGCAACAGCCCGTACAGCCACCGCCCGTGCAGCAGCAGCCCGTTCAGTCCGTTCAGCCCGCGCTGCCCCCGCAGCAGGTGCAGGCTCCGCAGCCGGTGCCGCCGTTCGTGGCGGGGCCGGTGGCCGGGCCGGCGTACCCGCAGCAGCCGCAGCAGCCGCCGCCGCCGACGTACCAGCAACAGCCTTACCAGCAGCAGCAGTTCCAGCAGCAGTTCCCGCCGCAAGGGGCGGGGCAGTTCACGGGGGAGTGGCCGATCCGGGTGGAGGCGCCGCAGATCTCGTACGCCGCGCCGCACATCGCGCCGCCCGCGGTGCCGCAGCCGCCCGCGCCCGCGCCGTTCCCGGGACAGGCGGGGCCGGACGGGGCCGACGGGGAGGAGGTGTGGCGTGCGCGCTAGTCCGTACCAGGGTCCGGTGCCGCCGCAGCAGCCGGTGAACGGCCAGGTGGTGTACGGGGGTTCGGCCGACGCGGCCGGGCTGCCGTGGGGGAAGCCGCCCGTGCAGCCGCAGCCGCAGCCGCAGGTGCAGACCGGGCCGGTCGGCCGGGCGGCGTCCGCGGCGGCGTCGGGCGTGCCCGCGCTCTCGCCGGTGGGGGCGCGGCCGGCCGTGGACACCCAGGTGGCCCGGGAGTTGAAGCGGCAGGTCGCGGCGGAGCTGCACCAGCAGCTGTCGCGGCTGTCGGAGGCGTCCGGGAGCGAGGCCGACCGGGCGACCCGGCGGCAGCGCGGGCGGGCGCTGATCGAGGAGGCGGTGGCCCGCTGGTCGGACGCGTACGCGCAGACCCACGGCATCCCGCCGACCCGGGAGCAGGACCGGGTGCTCGCCGAGGCGGTGTATGACCTGCTGTTCCGGGCCGGGCGGCTGCAGCCGTACCTGGACGACCCGGAGATCGAGAACATCCTGATCAACGGGTGCGACGACGTGTGGGTCTCGCGGGTGCACCAGCCGCTGCGGCAGGTGCCGCCGGTGGCCGACACCGACGAGGAACTGGTCGAGCTGCTCCAGGACCTGGCGCGCCAGCACGGCGGCGGCGAGCGCAGCCTGTCCACCGCCAGCCCGATGCTGGCGCTGCGGCTGGAGGGCGGGATGCGCCTGCAGGCGATGACCGAGGTGACGCCCCGCCCGTACGTGGCGATCCGCCGGCACCGGGTGGCCAGTGCCACGCTCAGCGACCTGGTCCAACTCGGCACCGTGGACAGCACGTTGGCGGCGTTCCTGGCGGCCGCGATCCGGGCCCGGAAGAACGTGATGATCACCGGCACGCAGGGCGTCGGCAAGACCAGCCTGCTGCGCGCGATGGCCGCCGAGATCCCGCCGGACGAGCGGGTCGGCACCCTGGAGTCGGAGTTCGAGCTGTGGCTGCACACGCTGGGCCACCTGAAGCAGGTCGTCCCGATGGAGGCCCGCGAGGGCAACGGCGAACGCGTGGACGGCCGCCTGGCGGGCGAGTTGACGATCGGTGAGCTGATCCCGGCGGCGCTGCGGATGACGCTGTCCCGGATCATCGTCGGCGAGGTCCGCTCCGCCGAGGTGGTGCCGATGCTGCGGGTGATGACCAACGGCGAGGGCGGCTCGATGTGCACCCTGCACGCCCGCGGCCCGCACATGGTGGTCGACCGGATCGCCGAACTCTGCCTCGAGTACGGCGCCCACATGACCGACACCCTCGCCTACCGGCTCACCGCCAACGCGGTGGACTTCATCGTGCACGTCGCGATGGTCGACGAGACCGCCGTCGGCGGCCGCCGGCACCGCTTCGTCTCGCACGTGCTGGAGGTCGCGGGCCTCGGCGAGTCCGGCCGCCCCGCCCTGAACACCGTCTTCGGGCCGCGCCCGGAACTCGGCGAGGTCCGGGCCGTCCCCGTCACCCCGCCGCACTGCCTGGACGACCTGCGCCGGGCCGGCTTCGACGCGGGCCTGCTCGGCTCCCCGTACGGGACGTGGAGCGCGCCGCTGTCGCTGCGGATCGGGGGGATGCGCTGATGCTGCTGTACGTGCTGTGCGGACTGCTGCTGGCCGGCGGGCTGGTGGCGCTGGCCGTCGGCCTGCGCGGGCGGCCCGCCGACGAGGAGGAGCGGGACAACCCGCTGGAGGGCCGGCTGCACACCCTCTGGTACGGGGCGCCCGGCACCGCCTCGCCCGGGATGGCCCGGCTGCGCCGCATCCAGTTGGCGCTGGCCCTGCTCGGCGCGCCCGGCGGCTGGCTGTTCACCGGCATCCCGCTGGTCGCGCTGCTCGTCCCGGCCGCCGTGTTCGGCCTGCCCTGGCTGTTCGACGCCACCCGCTCCGACACCCGGCGGATCGAACGGCTGGAGGCGCTCGCCGAGTGGACCCAGCGCCTGGCCGACGTGCTGCTGCTCGGCGTCGGCCTCAACCAGGCCATCATGACCAGCCGGCGCACCGCCCCGGCCGCCCTGGAGACCGAGATCTCCGACCTGGCCGCCCGGCTGCAGTCCCGCTGGCGCCCCGAGGACGCGTTGCGCGCCTTCGGCGACCAGGTCGCCGACGCCACCGCCGACAAGGTGCTGGCCGCCCTCGTCCTGCGGGCCGGCGACAGCGGGCCCGGCCTGGCCCGGGCGTTGGCCGACATGGCGGACTCGGTGCGCGAGGAGGTCCGGCAGCGGCGCGCCATCGAGGCCGACCGCTCCAAGCACCGCACCACGATCCGCTGGATGGTCGGCATCATCCTGCTGGTCATCGTGATCGGCGCGTTCAACTCCCGCTACACCGCCCCCTACTCGACGGCGCTGGGCCAACTCGTGCTCGGCATCGTGGCGGTGGCCTTCGTCGCGGTGATCGGCTGGATGCGCTCGCTGGCCCGGCACACCCCGCTGCCCCGGGTCCTGGAGGCCGACCGCCGCTCCAGGACCGGCCGGCTGCCCGGCCGCCGGGGCGCCGAGGACGGCGCCCCGGCCGAGGACGAACCCCTGCTGAAGGAGGCCCGGTGATCTCCCCCTGGGCGGTGCTGGCCGGCGGCGCCGCGGCCGGCGGCGTGGCCCTGCTGCTGGCCGAACTCCGGCCCGCCCCACCCGACCTGGGCCAGGCCCTGGACCGGCTGCACCGCGTCCCCGAACCCCGCCGGGCCGAGGACCAGGACGTCGCGCTGCCCTGGTACGACCGGGTCGGCGAACGCTCCGGGCGGCTGCCCGGGGTGCGGATCCCGCACCAGGAACTCGCCCTGATCGGCCGCAGCCCGGCCCGGTTCATGGCGCACAAACTGCTGTTCGCCGTCCTCGGGTTCGCGCTGCCCGGCTACCTGACGGTGATGGCCGCGGTGATCGGCGACGGCCTGCCGCTCGCCGTCCCGCTGCTGGTCGGGCCGCTGCTGGCGGCGCTGCTCTGGTTCGTCCCCGACGGCATCGTCTCCGGCGAGGCCAAGGAGGCCCGCACCGAGTACCTGCACGGCATCGCCGCCTACCTGGAACTCGTCGCCCTCGAACGGGCCGCCGACTGCGGCCCCGCCGAGGCGCTGCGCCGGGCCGCCGCGGTCGGGCGCGGCACCGTGTTCCGGCGGATCCGCGACGCCCTGGAACGGGCCGCCACCGACCGGCTCCCGCCCTGGGACGGGCTCGACGCGCTCGCCCTGGAGCTGGGCCTCACCCCGCTCCAGGACGTCGCCGACATCATGCGGATCTCCGGCGTCGACGGCGCCGCCGTCTACGACACCCTGCGGGCCCGCGCCAAGAGCCTGCGCGGCGAACTCCTCTCCGAGGAACTCGCCAAGGCCAACACCGACAGCGAACGGATGGTCGCCCCCGGCTCCGCCCTGACCCTGCTGATGACCGTCCTGATCGCCTTCCCCGCGGTCTACCAGATGCTCAACGCCAACTGACACCCCCGTGACCCCGCCACCGCCCCGCCGCCCCGCCGGACGGCCCGACCCCACCGCACCGAGCCCCTCCCCTCGACGTCCTGGAGACCACACCATGGCCCGAATCCGCACCGTGGCGACCGCCCTGCGGCCGCTGCTCCCGCTGCACCTCGTCCGCCCCGCCGTCGACTACCGCCTGGCCAAGCTGCGGCTGGCCCGCGGCAGCGGCGACCGCGGCGCGATCAGCATCGAACTCGCCCTCGCCGTCCTGGTCCTGGTCGCCGTCGCCGGGACGGTCGTCTACGCCATCACCCAGCTCGGCAACCACGTCAAGGAGCAGATCCCGGACAACGTCACCTCCGACGGCAAGACCTCGTGACCCGCCGCCCGCACCGGCGGCCCGCCCCCGGCGGGCCGCCGCCGCGCGCCCGCCGGTCCGACCGGGGAGCGATGACGATCAGCCTCGCCATCGTCTTCCCGGCCGTGCTGTTCACGATCCTCCTGGTGGTGCAGGCCGGCCTGTGGTGGTACGCGGAACAGGCCGCGCTGGCAGCCGCCCGGGAGGGCGTGGAAGCCGGACGGATCAACGGCGCGCAGCCCGGTGCGGGCGAGGAACGGGCCACCGCGTTCATCGACCGGCTCGGCGACCTGGTACGGCTCCAGCAGCCGCCGCAGCAGCTCGACGGCGACCCCGACCTGTACCAACTGTCCGTCACCGTGCGGCCGGTGACCCTGGTGCCGTTCGTCAACCCGACGATCACCAAGTCCGCCGGCGCGCCCCGGGAGAAGTTCGTCGCCCCGGGGCAGCCGTGAGGATCCGGGCCGCCGGGGGGCGGACCGGGCCGCCGGGCCCGCGCCGGGAGCGCGGCTCGTTCGCGGTCGAGGCGGCGGTCCTGGTGCCGGTGATCCTCGGCTTCGCCCTGATGGCGGTGGCCGCCGGACGGCTGCAGACCACCGGCTCGGTGGTCGACGCCGCCGCCCGGGCCGGCGCCCGGGCCGCCTCGCTGGCCCGCACCCCCGAGGGCGCCCAGCAGGCCGCCGCGGACGCCGTCCGCACCTCGCTGGCCTCCCGGTCGGTGCGCTGCGCCGCCGAACCCGCCGGGGACCCGCAGTACGGCACGCTGGACACCGACGGCGGCCAACTGGCCACCGTCACCGTCCGGGTGTCCTGCACGGTGCCGCTGTCCGACCTGCTCGGCCTGGACGGCGTACCGGGCCACAAGACGGTCACCGGTACGTTCACCTCCGTGGTGGACCGCTATCGGGGAAACTGAGAGGGCTTCAACACACCGTGGGGGGAGGGAACGTGGACGAACCAGGCGTGAACGCCCGGGACCGGGGCAGCATCTCGGTCATGGTCGCCATCACCGCCGTCAGCCTGGTCGCCGTGGTCGGCCTGGTGCTCGACTTCGGCGGCCAACTGCGCGCCGTGGAACGGACCGACGCGCTCGCCCAGGAAGCCGCCCGGGTGGCCGGCCAGCAACTCGACATCGCCCGGCTGCGGGCCGGCGACGGCTACCAGGTCGACGCGGAGCAGGCCCGGTCCGCGGCCCGGGCCTACCTGGCCGGCCAGGGCGTCTCGGGAGACGTCTCCTTCCCCGAGTACCCCGACCTCAGCGAGGTCAGCGTCACCGTCACCAGCACCTACCCGACCGCGCTGCTCGGCCTGGTCGGCATCACCTCACTCTCCGTGCAGGGGCACGGCAAGGCCACCCTGCTGCACGGCATCACGGAAGGGACGACCGGCTGATGGCCGCGCGCGGAGCCGACGACCAGCACCGCAAGGGCCGCCGAACACGGCGGCCGGACCGCCCCGCTGCCGGCCGGCAGCCCGCCCCCGCCGCCACCGGCCGGCGCCGGCGCGGCACCGGCGGCTCGGTGCTGGCCGCGCTCGGCGCGCTGCTGGCCCTGCTCCTGCTGCTGGCCGGGGTGCCCGCCCTGCTCGGCTACGGCACGCTCGCCGTCGCCGCCATGGGCGACCCGGTCCACGGCGACCTGATCGCCGCGCTCACCAGCCCCGACGACGGCAGCCTGTTCCTGTGGCTGCTGGTCGGCATCGGCTGGATCGGCTGGCTGTGCTTCCTGGTCTCCGTGCTGGTCGAGATCCCCGCCCAGCTGCGCGGCCGGGTCGCCCGCCGGATCCCCGCGTTCGGCTGGAGCCAGCGGATCGCGGCCGGCCTGGTCGGCTCGGTGCTGGCCCTGCTCCCGGTCGCCGGATCGGCCTTCGCCGCCACCCCCGAACTCGCCCAGCGCCCGGCCGCCGTCGCCCAGTTGAACGCCGCCCCGGCCTACGCCGCGCTCCCCGCCGGAGCCCCCGCGGCCGCGCCCGCCGCCGACCCGCAGCAGCCGGTCTACACCGTCCGCGACGCCCGGCCCGCCGACAGCCTGTGGTCGATCGCCGAACGCCAACTCGGCGACGGGGCCCGCTGGACCGAGATCGCCAAGCTCAACGCGGGCCGCCCGATGGACGGTTCGGGCACCCGCTTCGACGCCGACCGGCCGATCCAGCCCGGCTGGCAGCTGCTGATGCCCGCCGGCGCCAAGTCCGACCCGGGCCCGGCCGCCACTGCCGGCAGCGCCCAGCCCGCGCTCCCCGCCGCCGGTTCCGCCGCGCCCGCGCACGGCAGCGTCACCGTGCACTCCGGCGACTCGCTCTCCGCCATCGCCCAGCGGGAGTTGGGCGACGGCGACCGTTGGCCCGAGCTGTTCGAGGCCAACAAGGGCGCCACCTCGCCCGACGGCGAGAAGCTCACCGACCCGGACGTGCTCGCCCCCGGCACGGTGCTCACCGTGCCCGGCGCCGCCCAGGCCCCGCAGACCCCGGCGCCGCCCGCGCCGCCCGCGCCGGTCGAGAGCCCGGCCCCGCAGACCCCGGCCCCCACGACCCCGGCGCCCGAGGCCACCGCGCCCGCGACCCCGGCGCCCGCGCCGAGCACCCCGGCCCCGGCCGCCCCGGAGACCGCGCCCGCGCAGAGCCCCGCCGCGCAGTCGCCCGCGCCGCAGGACTCCGCGTCCGCCGCCAACCTGCCCGCCGTCCGCGAGCAGCACACCGCCGCCACCGGGAGCGGCGACTACACCGTCGCGCTGGCCGCCTCCGGCCTCGGCGTGCTGATGGCCGCCGCGCTGATCACCCTGGTCGGCCGCCGCCGCACCGACCAGCAGCGGGCCCGCCGCCCCCGGCACCGGATCGCGCTGCCCTCGGCCGCCGCCGGGCGCTTCGAGGCCGAACTGAAGGCCCGCCAGGACGAGCACGGCCTCGAACTGCTCAACCGCGCCCTGCGCACCCTGGGCCGCAACGCCGTCCGCGGCGAGAAGCGGCTGCCCGCGCTGGTCGCCGCCCGGGTCACCACCGCGGGCACCGTCGAACTGCACCTGGCCGCACCGGCCGTGCCGATCGCCCCGTTCCGGGCCGCGCACGCCCCGAACGTGTGGTGGTGCCCGACCGACTCCACCGAGCTGCTCTCCGCCGGACAGGCCGCCAAGCACGCCGCCCCCTACCCGGCACTGGTCACCCTCGGCGCCACCCCCGACGGCTCGACCGTCCTCGCCGACCTGGAGACCGTCCGGCTGGTGCACCTCTCCGGGCACCCCGACGACGCCGAGGACGTGCTGCGCAGCCTGGCCGTCGAACTCGCCCACAGCCCGCTCGCCGACCGCCTGCACCTGCACCTGGTCGGCATCGCCACCGACCTGCCCGCCGCCGGCCCCGCCGCCGAACGGGTCCACCACCACGCCACGCTGGAAGCCGCACTGGCCGCCCTCGGCCCGCGCACCGCCAAGGCCCGCGCCACCCTGATCGGCGCCAACGTCGGCAGCCCCCGCGAGGCCCGCAGCCGGGGCAGCGCCGACGAGGCGTGGCTGCCCGAGATCGTGCTGTCCGCGCAGCCGCCCACCGGCGGCGTGCCCGCCGAACTCGGCCGCCTGCTCGACGGCCGCCCCCGCACCTGCCTGGCCGTCCTCACCCGCGCCCCCGAGCGCGGCGCCGGCCCGGTCGCCCGCTGGACCCTCCCCGCCACCGGCCACGCCGCCCTGCCCGGCCTGCACCTGAGCGTCGAACTCCAGCGGCTCAGCCGCGAACAGTACGCCCAGCTCGGCGAACTCGTCCGCGCCTCCGGCGACTTCACCCAGCACCCGGCCCCCGAATGGACCCTCGACGGCCCGCACAACGGCCCCGAGGACGAGCAGGAACTCCCGCTGCCCGTCCCCGCGCTGGCCGCGGTCGGCGCCGCCATCGGTGCCGAGAGCGGCGCGGCCCCCGGTCCGCTGGGCGCCGACCTGCTCGGCCTCGGGGCGGCGGACCGGGACGGGGAACCGGACGCGGACGCGGACACGGACGCGCGGGCCGACGGCACGCTCGACGCCCGGCTGCTCGCCCTGCTCGGCGGGCCGACCGGACCGGCCGCGACCGCCGCCGCGACGGCCGCCGCGACCGCCTCGGCCGCCGCGCCGAAGACCAGCCTGGCCAAGACCGGCGCGGGCGGCTCCGGCAGCGGCTCCGACGGCGGTGGGGCGGACGGCGGGGAGGCGGCCGGGCCCCGGCTGCTGGCCCGGGTGGTGCCCACCGGCAGCAGCCCGTTCGCCGGGCTGGTCCCGACCGCCCCGACCAACCCGTACGCGGTCGTCCCGGTGCTGCCCGTCCAGCCCCCGACGTCCCCGATGCCGCCGACGCCCGCGACGCCCGCTCCGCCGGTCGTGCCCGGGTTCGAGCCGCGGCACCTCGCCAACGGCCAGGCCCGCAAGGTCACCACCCCGCCGCACGGCACGCCCGTCGACCCCCGGATCGCCGCCGCGCTCCCCGAGCCCCCTGCCGCGTCCGCCGCGTCCGCCGCGTCCGCCGCGTCCGCCGCGCCCGCGTTGCCCGGGTCGGCGCCGGTGCCGTCGCAGGCCGAACTGCCGCCCGCCGCGGCCGAGTCGGAGCGCGGCAGCACCGTCGCGCCCGAGCCGGTGCCGGACGGCGGCACCCGTTCCTCCGGGCCGGCAGCCCCGGCGCAGGCCCCGCCCGTCGGGCCGGAGCAGCCGGCGGTGCCCGAGCCGCTGCCCGTCCACGACCAGGCGGCGGCCCCCGACCCGCGTTCCCCGGCCCGGCCGTCCGTCCGGCCCGGGAGCGGTCCGGCCCGCACCGACAGCGACGACCTGCTGGCGATCCTGCGCTCGCCGGAGGCGCACCACCTGCGTTCCGCGCCGCGGATCCGGCTGCTCGGGCCGGTGGACGTGCTCGGCGCGGCGGGCAGCACCGGCCCGGCGGGCCGCCCCCGGCTGACCGAGCTCGCCGCGTACCTGGCGCTGCGCCCCGGCACCGAGCGCACCACGATCGACCGCGACATCCACCCGGGTGCCGCGCACCTCGACCCGCGGGCCACCGTCGAGCGGCTGGCCGATCCGCTGCCGGCCAAACTCGCCGCGCTGGCGGGCTGGTTGGGCACCTCCCCGGAGGGCCGCGACTACCTGGAGGCGCAGGCCGCCGACAGCTACGCGCTGGCCCCGGCGGTCAGCTGCGACTGGGACGAGTTCCGCAGCCTGTACCGGCGCGGCATGCGGTCCACCTCCAGCACCGCCGACGCGGCCCTCGCGCACGCGCTGGCCCTGGTCCGCGGCGCCCCGTTCGCCGAGGCCCCGGCCGGGACGTTCGCCTGGGCGGAGACCGAGCGGCAGGACATGCTGGCCGCGATCGTCGACACCGCGCACGAACTCGCCGCCCGCCGCCTCCAGTACGGCGACCACCGCACCGCCGAGGCCGCGATCTTCCGCGCCCTCGCGGTCGCCCCCGAGGTCGAGCTCCTGCACCGCGACCTCTTCTACGCCTACGCCTCGGCCGGCGCCCGCGACCAGCTCGTCCGCTCCGTCAACCGTCTCGACGCGCTCAGCCGCCGCACCGGCCGCGACCTCGACCCGGACACCGTCGCCCTGCTCCGCGACCTCCTCACCGGCAGCTGACCGGCCCCGGGCCCCGGCCCCGCAGCACGCACCGCGCCCCCGCCCGGAAGGGGGCGCGGTGCGTGCGCGGGCCGACGGTCCGTCAGGAGGCGTTCAGGTCCAGGTCGTCCAGGACGAAGGAGGTCTGCTCGGTGTGGTCCTCCGTGCCGCTGAAGGTGAGGGTGACGCTCTGCCCGGCGTAGGCGGAGAGGTCGACGGTGCGCTGGGCGTAGCCGGTGTTGTGGTCGAGGTCGGAGTGGGTGGCGACGGTAGTGCCGTTGGCGGTGCCGGGGACGCGGTCGAAGTCGGCGGTGATGGTCGACTCGATGCCGGGGAGCACCGCCGGTCGGCGATGACCAGGCCGAGTTCCCGGTTGTGGTTGAGGGAGTTGTCGGAGAAGTTCTCCGACCCGGCGAACACCTTGGCGGTGGCGGTGCCGTAGTCCGCGACGATCGCCTTCGCGTTCTCGCCCTGGTCGGTCAGGACCACCAGGGTGTACCCGCCGGCGGCGTGCGCCGAGGTGACCGGCACCAGCACGGTGGCGGCGGCGGTGGCACCGGCGGCCAGGGTGCGCGGCAGGCGGCGGGTGAGGCTCATGGCAGGGCTCTCCTGACGTCCGTCGCACGTGGTGGATGACGCGCGTGGCGCGCAGCCCGGTAGGGCGCGGCGGGACGGCCGGTCAGAAGAGCCCGGACATGACAGATCGCTGGACGGCAATACTTTCACCGGGCCGCGGAGATCCGTTGACCGGGCGGGGAGAAGCGCTTGACGAGGCGTCGGGCGGGGTCGGGGTGCGGTGCCCGGCGGGGCGTCAGGCGCCGTCGGCGGCGGCCTCCAGTGCGGCGACGTCCAGCTTGCCCATCTGCAGCATCGCGGCGGTGGCCCGGCGGGCGCGCTCCGGGTCCGGGTCGGTGAGCAGCTCGGTCATCCGGTGCGGCACGATCTGCCAGGACAGGCCGTAGCGGTCCTTCAGCCAGCCGCACGGGCCCGGCGCGCCGCCGTCGGCCGTCAGCAGCTCCCAGTAGCGGTCCACCTCGGCCTGGTCGGCGCAGTCCACCTGGAGCGAGACCGCCTCGTTGAAACGGAACGACGGGCCGCCGTTCAGCGCCAGGAACTCCTGCCCGAACAGCTCGAAGGACACCAGCATCACGCTTCCGGCCTCGCCCGGCCCGGCGTCCGAGTAGCGCTGCACGTCGGTGATCCGGCCGTACTCGAACACCGAGGTGTAGAACTCGGCGGCCTGCTCGGCCTGGTCGTCGAACCACAGGAAAGTGGTGATCTTCTGCGCCATCGTGACGGTTCCTCCGTTCCCGGACGGTCGCCCGGCCGCACGGCCGGGCCCCTTCGACGGTAGGGGGTGCCGGGCGCGTCCCGGCGGCGCCGCGCCCGGCGCCGGCCCGGCCGTTGTCGGGCCCGGCCCGGCCGGGCCCGTGTCAGCATGGGCGGCATGACGCTCCCCGAACCGCCGTACCTGCCCGCACCCGACGACGAGGCCCAACGCGCGCTCGCCGCACCGCTGTTGGCGGCTTTCGCGGCGCGCCTGTCGGCCGCCGTGCCGGTCGACGCGCTGTGGGCGCACGGCTCGCTGGCGTACGGCGACTACCGGCACGGACGCAGCGACCTCGACCTGATCGCCGTGCTGCCCGCCGTCCCCGACGGGCCGACGCGGGAACGACTCGCCGCGCTGCACCGGGAGTTGGTCGAGGAGCAGCCCGGCGCGGCGAAACTGCACTGCTCGTACCTGCCGCGCGAGGAACTCGGCGACCCGGCCGCCGTGCACTTCACCTTCGCCCAGGACGAGCCGATGGAACGCCCGGTCACGGTCATCACCCGCCGTGAACTCCTCGACGGGGCAGTGGTGTTGGCGGGCGGTCCGTCGGCGGAGCTGCTGCCGCCGGTCACCGACGCCGCGCTGCACGCGCACATCCGGGCCGACCTGCGCGACTACTGGTACCCGGTCACCGACCGCTCCGAGCCGTGGCGGCGCGACATCTGGGTGGACTTCGGCCCGGTCACCGCCGTCCGGGCCACCGTCGCGCTGCGCGAGGGCCAGCTGATCACCAAGCGCGAGGCGATCGCCCGCCTCCCCGCCCTGGACGCCCCGCCCGGCCTGGCCGAGGACATCGCCGCCCGCCGCTACGGCGTCCCGCCGGTCCTCACCCCCGAGGAACGGACCCGCCGGGCCGAACAGGCCCGGCTGTTCACCCGGCTGCTGATCGAACGGGCGCTGGACCGACGGCGCTGACGGCAGTGCGCCCGGGCAGGTGAGGCGGACGCCGGGCTGACGGCGGGTCAGCCCAGCAGGTCGAGGGCGCCGGACAGCGGGGCGTAGCCGACCTCGGTGTCGTCGTACGGGCGCAGGCAGCGGTGCACGGCCCGGCTGACGGCCAGGTGCGGGCCGGTCCGGGCGCCGACCCGGGCCACCGCGAGCCGGGGGACGGTGCGCGGCCCGACGTCCAGGTTGGCGCGCAGCGGCAGCCAGCGGGCGCCGCGGGCGCGGCAGGCCGTCTCGCCGAGGTACCAGAGCGCGCAGTCGAACACCGGGTCGTCGGCCAGCCGCGGCAGGTCCGGGCTCCACGGCAGGTACTCCTCCCGGTACAGCAGGACGCTCAGCTCCGGGCCCAGCCCGAGCGTCCGGACCCGTTCCCGCAGCGCGGCCTCCAGCACCGCCAGGGAACCGGCGGAGAAGTCGAGCGCGGCGCCCGGGCCGGCGGCGCGCGCCCAGAGCGGGAAGGCGTCGGCCCGGACCGCCAGCCACTCGGCGAGCGCCTCCCCGACCGGGCCGGGGTCGAGCGGCCCGGGCGCGCCCGGCAGGGGCCGGCCGTCCGGGTGCCCGGCCGGGCGGGCGCGGGCCGCGGCCAGTGCCCGGTCCACCAGTTCGGCCCAGGGCGCGTACTGCTCCAGGGCCGCGGTCAGCCGCCCCGCCGGGCCGGGCCCGGCCGCGTGGGCGAGCTGGCCCAGCGGGTCGACCAGCGGGAAGTCGTCCTCGCACAGCTCCTCGGCCTCGGCGAGCTCGGCCCGCTCCGCCTCGTCCAGCAGTTCGCGCGGCAGGCGCAGCAGCGGGTCGGTCCGGTGGTGCGGGGCGGGTTCCGGCGAACGGGCCCAGCGCACACCGTAGTTGCGGACGTGCACCTCGCCCAGGTACCAGGCCGCCACGGTCAGGAACGGCTCGTCGCGGGCGTCCAGCGCGGTGGCCGCGTCCCGGTAGCGGCGGCGGACCTCCCGTTCCAGCCGGGGCAGCGAGGCGACCTCGAAGTCCCAGCGGCCGGGCAGCGCCGCGGCCCAGGCCGGGAAGGCGGCCCGGGCGGCCGCCAGCCAGCCGTTCAGGCGGGGGTTGTCCCGGCACGCGGGGCCGTCGATCCAGGCGTCCCCGTTCCCGTCGTGCTCGTCGTGCTCGTCGTGCTCGTCGTACTCGTGGTGCTCGTCCGCGGTGTCGTGGTCCGGATCGTCGTCATCGAGGGGGCGGAGGTCGCCGGTGGCCGTCATGGGGTCCGAGGGTAGGCGGGGGCGCCGACACGACGGGGCGTCAGGTGGCGTCGGCGAACAGCGCGGTGAGCCGGGGCAGGCGGGCGGCGGTCCGGGCGGGCGTCCAGACCGGGTCGGCGAAGGCGGCGTCGCAGGGCATCTCGTGGCCGAGCGCGGCCAGGGCGTCCTCCAGTCCGTCCTCCTCGCCGGTGAGCCGCTCGTGGGCGTCCTGGGCGCAGTAGTCGAGCGCCTCCCAGTCCGGGAAGTCGTCGTCCGTCCACCGTTCGTACGGGAGGGCGGCCAGGCGGCGCAGCGCGGGGTGGTCGGCCAGCGCGTCCGGGTCGTGGACGGCCAGGCGGTGGGCGGCGCGGCCCAGGCCGATCAGCCAGACGTGGAAGTACCACAGGCCGTCGTCGCTGACCCGGCCGCGCAGCACCAGCCGGGCCAGCGCCAGGGTGCCCGCGGTGTCCAGCGGGGCGCGGGCCTCGTCCAGACGCAGCTGGAACTCCAGCACCTCCGGCAGCGGCAGCCCGGCGAGCCGCTCCGTCAGCCGCTCGGCGCGCTCGCCGCCGGGGCCGCCCGCCGCGCTCGACTCGACCAGGTCCCAGAATCCGTCGGTGTCCATGCCGGGCATCCTGGCAGCCGCCGCCGACAGCCCCCGGCAGATCCAGTCAGCTCCCGACAGCCCCCGGCAGGGCCCGAGCGGCTTGACCTCAAGCGGACTTGAGCCTCCAGGATGGGCGGCGGGCCGGAACGACCGGCCGGTGGACGGACGGAGGCGTGATGCGCGCGGTGTGGCTGCGGGAATTCGGCGGGCCCGAGGTACTGGTGCCGGGCAGTGCGCCCGACCCGGTGCCGGGGGAGGGACAGGTGCTGATCGAGGTCGCGCACGCCAACCTGACCTTCGTCGAGACCCAGTTCCGGGCCACCGGCCTCGGCCCGTTCACCGGCGACCTCCCGATGGTCCCCGGCAACGGCGTCGGCGGCACCGTCACCGCGCTCGGCCCCGGCACCGACCCGGCCTGGCTGGGCCGCCGGGTGGTCTCCTCCACCGGCGGCAGCGGCGGCTACGCCGAACTCGCCGCCGTCCCCGCCGACGGCCTGCACCCCGTCCCCGACGGCCTCGCCCTCGACGACGCCACCGCGCTGCTCGCCGACGGCCGCACCGCCCGCCTGCTGCTGGAGACCGCCGCCCCCGCCCCCGGGGCCCGCATCCTGGTCACCGCCGCGGCCGGCGGCGTCGGCACCCTGCTGGTGCAACTCGCCACCGCCGCCGGCGCCCACGTCGTCGCCGCGGCCGGCGGCCCGAGCAAACTCGCCCTGGCCGCCGAACTCGGCGCCGCCGAGACCACCGACTACCTGCGGCCCGGCTGGACCCGCGGCCCCGACCCCGTCGACCTGGTCCTCGACGGCGTCGGCGGCACCCTCGGCCGGGCCGCCACCGGACTGCTCCGCGACGGCGGAAAACTGCTCAGCTACGGCCTGGCCAGCGGCAGTTGGACCGACCTCCCGCCCGCCGAGGCCGCCGCCCGCGACCTCACCGTGCTCACCCTGCGCCCCACCCCCGAACACGTCCGCGCCGCCACCGCCCACGTCCTGGCCGAAGCCGCCGCGCACCGGCTGCGCCCCGTCATCGGCCGCCGCTTCCCACTGGAACGGGCCGCCGACGCGCACCGCGCCATCGAGTCCCGCGCCACCCTAGGCAAGACCCTCCTGGACGTCGCCCCCTGAGCGGGGAAGCCCGGGGCCGGGAGCCCCGGGGGCGGAGGGCCGGGACCGGGGAGTCGGGAGGCGCTGACCGGGCCGCCGACGCACACCGTGCCGTCGGGTTCCGCGCCACCCTCGGCCAAACCTTGCTGGACGTCGCCCCCTGGGCCGGGAGCCCGGGGGCGGAGGCCGGGGGCCGGGGAGCCGAGGGGCCGGGGGAGCCGAGGGGTGGAGGGCTGGGGGAGCCGGGGGCGTTGAGCCGGGCTGCCGATGCGCACCGTGCCGTCGGGTTCCGTGCCGTCCGCGGCCAGACCCTGCCGGACGTCGCCCGCCGAGCCCGCGGCCCGGCTCGCCGCGGGTGGTCCGGGCCGGAAACCCGGTCGTGCGCGGTGTCGTCGGGCGACTAGCATCCCGGCATGTCAGACCAGCCGACGTACCCGCCCAAGCCCCGGCCCGGCGACCGGATCGCGGTCGTCTCGCCCGGCTTCGCCGGCCCGGGCGCCTTCCCGCTCCCGCACGAACTCGGACTGCGCCGCCTGCGCGAGGAGTTCGGCCTGGAGCCGGTCGAGTACCCCGCCACCCGCAAGCTCGGCGCCACCCCCGCCGAGCGCGCCGCCGACCTGCACGCCGCGTTCGCCGACCCGACGGTCACCGCCGTCATGGCCACCCTCGGCGGCGACGACCAGATCACCGTCGTCCCGCACCTGGACGCCGAGCTGATCCGGGCCAACCCCAAGCCCTTCTTCGGCTACAGCGACAACACCAACCTGCTCGACTTCCTGCACCGCCAGGGCATCGTCGCCTACCACGGCGCCGCCGTCATGACCCAGCTCGGCCGCCCGCACGCCGTCCACCCGCTCACCGCCGCCTCGCTGCGCGCCGCCCTGTTCGACAGCGGTCCGTACGAGCTCACCGCCGCCACCGAGGCCAGTACCGTGCTGGGCCGCTGGGAGGACGAGGCCACCTTCGCGCGGGAGCCGGCGAGCGAACCCGTCACCGGCTGGCACTGGCACCGCCCCGACCGGGTCGTCGAGGGCACCGCCTGGGGCGGCAACCTGGAGATCCTGCACTGGATGGCCGCCGCGGACCGGCTCCGTCCCGCCGCCGAGCACGCCGGCGGCGTGCTGTTCCTCGAGACCTCCGAGGAACTGCCCAGCGCCACCGAGGTGTTCCGGATGCTGCGCAACCTCGGCGAACGCGGCCTGCTGCGGCAGTTCCCGGCCCTGCTGGTCGGGCGCGCCATGGCCTGGACCTTCGAACACCCCCACGACACCGGGGCCCGCGCCCGCTACCGCGCCGACCAGCGCGCCGCCGTCCTGCGCGCCCTGGACGCCTACGCCCCCGACACCATGGCCGTCTTCGACGTCGACCTCGGCCACACCGAACCGCAACTCGTCATCCCGTACGGCGGTTCGGTCCGGGTCGACGGTCCGGCCCGCCGGATCACCGTCACCTACTGACGGCCCCGCGCCCGGCCGGTCGTCAAGGGCGGGCGGGCGCACAGGAGAACACCCCGGGGTGAACCGCCGGCGCCGGAACGGGGGCGGTCCGCCGTCCGGGCGCCCCCGTCCGGTCAACGCCCGCCCCCGGCCGGACCGTTCACCGCCCCGTCCGCCCCGGCCCCGGGACGCTGTCAACCCGCCCGTGGCCCGGCCTGGCCCGGCCGGCCGCGGACCACGTATCGTGGCCGGGATCGGAGCGTGGTGCGGGACGCCACGGCGGGTACGACGTCGCACGGGCGACGGACGGGGGCGGTGACCGAACGGTGGCTGACGTGGCATCGACGACCGGGGACGGCCCCGCGGCCGACCCGGCGGAGACGGTCGAACTCCCCCCGAAGACCCCCGTCCTGGAGCAGACCCCCGGCGCCGCGCCCGCCGCGGACCCGTTCGCCACCTCGATCAACCTGGTGATCCCCGACGCCGTCCTCAGCTCCACCCGCACCATCCCGCTGCCCACCCCCACCCCGCCCGGCGGCACCCCCGTCCCGCCCCCGCCGTCCACCCCGCCCGGCGGCACCGGCTGGACCGGCACCTTCCCGGCCGCCGCCTTCAAGACCCCCGCCGCCGACACCCCGCCGCCCGCCACCGCCACTGCGCCCGCGCCCGCCGCCCACGGCATCGGCGGCGGCCTGCGCGGCCGCGTCCTGGTCGTCGAGGGCGGTTACGGCGGCGGCCGCCGCTGGGGCCGCGGCGGCACCGCGAACGCCTCCGTGCTCTCCGCGGCGCTGGCCGGCGTCGCCCCGCAGGTGCTGCTCTCCGCCGACCAGGTCGACGCCGTCCACCTGCCCGGCGCCAACGACCCGCAGACCGTCCTCGCCCACCTGCGCGCCGCCGCCCGCCACCCCGGGCCGCTGCTGATCCACCTCGGCGGCCACCTGGTCACCGACCGGCGCGGCGAACAGCTCTACCTCTCGCTGCGCGAGAACAAGGCCTCCGAGAGCCTGCCCTGGTCCGCCGTCGCCAACGAACTGCGCCACCGCGGCACCGAGTTGGACACCCTGGTGATCGGCGACCTGAGCGCCGACCAGGTGGTCTGGCCCGGCCTCGCCGCCACCGCCGGACAGCAGCTCTCCGACGGCGTCCCGCTCTGGGCCGTCGTCAACCACGACCCCGACCAGCTCGGCACCTTCACCCGCGCCCTGATCGAGACCCTGCACCGCGGCCGCCCCGGCGCCGACCAGCTGCTCACCCCCGAACTCGTCCGCCAGCAGGTCCACTCGGTGCTGCGCGCCGACACCGTGGTGATCACCGCGCACCCCGCCGACCGGCCCTACTTCCGCAACACCGCCCGGCAGATCGGCCCCGGCGACCCCGCCGCGACGCCCGCCGCCCCCGCCCGCCCCGGGACGGCCGCCCCGGCCGCCGCGCCCGAACCCGCCCGGCCCCGGCTCGCCCCCGGCTGGACCCCGCGCGTCCTGGTCTCGCTGCGCAAGCCGGGCGTCCCGGCGACCCCGCCGCGCCGCAAGATGATCGTCTCGCTGGTCCGGGGCGTCCCGATGGTCCCCGCCGACCCCCTCTCCGCCACCACGACGGTGCCGCTGGGCAAGCCGGACCGGGTCGAACTCGGCAAGGACACGCCCGCCGCGCCCCTGGTGGCGCTCGAGAAGACCCTCGAACTCCCGGACGCCGCCGACCCGTTGGCCGCCACCCTGCCGCTGCCGGGTCCGGCCGCGGCGACCGCGACCGTCCCGCTCGGCAAGCCGGCCCCCGCCCCGTTCGTCGAGCGCGCCCCCGAACCGGAACCCGCCCCCCGGCACGACCCGCTGGCCGCCACCACCCCGCTGCCCGGGCCCGGCACCGTCCGGCTCGGCAAGGGGACCGGCACCCCGGCGGCCGACCCCGGGCAGGTCCCGCCGAGCGAGTACCTGGAGGCGATCGGCCAGATCGTCCGCAGCGCCGAGACCGGCGACCACGACGCCGCGGCCGCGCTCGCCCTCGCCCTGGAGGAGAAGGCCGTCGCCGCGTACGGCGCCCGCGCCCCCGTCGTGCTCCAGGTCCGCCAGGTCCGCGCCCACGTCTCCCGGGTCGGCGGCCGCCCCTCCGTCGCCGCCGAGCTCTACCGCCAGGTCGCCACCGCCCTGCTGCAGACCGACGGCCCCGACCACCCCGAGACCCAGCGCGCCGTCACCAACGCCGAAGCCTGCTGGCGCGCCGTCAAGGACCCGGCCGAAGCCATCCGGATCGCCCCCGACATCATCGAGCTCCGCGCCCACCTCCCCGGCCCCGACAACCGCAAGCTCCGCGCCGCCGAACGCCACCTGCGCCAACTCGCCGAGGCCAACGCCACCCGTTGACCGCCGGGGCCGGGCCCGTCGGTCAGTGCACCGGCTCCTTGGCGGCCAGCAGCAGCAGTTCCTTGAACTGCCGCTTGTCGGTGGGCTTCGGCTCGCACAGCACCCGGGCCACCTCGTGGACGCCGACGCCGCGCAGCAGCCCGGCCAGGTGGTCGGGGGACAGGCGGTAGGCCGTCGCCACCGAGTGGTCGTAGGGCTGGGCCGGGACCGCCGGGTCGTCGGTGGCGAGGCAGCCGATCAGCAGCCGGCCGCCTGGGGCGAGGACCCGGGCGAACTCCGCGAGCACGGCCGGGAGGTCCGGCGGCGGGACGTGGATCAGCGAGGCCCGCGAGAGCACCCCGCCCAGCACGCCGTCCGCGAGGTCGAGCGCCGCCATCGAACCGACCTCGAACCGCACGCCCGGGTTGGCCCGCCGGGCCAGCTCGACCATCGCCGGGGAGGCGTCGACGCCGAACGCCCGCAGCCCCGACTCCCGCAGGTGGGCGGTGATGTGCCCCGGCCCGCAGCCCAGGTCCGCGACCTCGCCCCCGCCGCCGGCCCGCACCGACTCGGCGAACGCGGCCAGCAGCGCCCGCTCCACCGGCCGGTCGCGCAGGGTGCCGGTGAACTGCTGCGCGTAGCGCACGGCGACGGCGTCGTAGGCGGCCCGGATGCCGGGGAGGGAGTCCAGTTCGGTCATCCGCCGGACTGTAGCGGACCCCGCCCACACCCCGCCGGTGCGCGCCCCCGACGCCCGTCGCCACCGTCCTGCCGCTCTGCCGCCCTCCTGGCCTACCGGGCGCCGCCGTTGACGTACAGGGTCTGACCGCTGACGTAGGCGGCGTCCTCGCTGGCCAGGAAGGCGACCACGGCGGCGACCTCCTCCGGGCGGCCGACCCGGCGCAGCGGGGTGCGGCCCGCGACCTCGGCCTGGTGGTCCTCGGGGGTGGCGCCGACCCGCTCGGCGGTGGCGGCGGTCATCGAGGTGGCGATGTAGCCGGGGGCGACGGCGTTCACGTTGACGTTGAACGGGCCGAGCTCGATGGCCAGCGTCGCGGTGAGGCCCTGGATGCCGGCCTTCGCCGCCGCGTAGTTGGCCTGGCCGCGGTTGCCGAGGGCGGAGCGCGAGCTGAGCGACACGATCTTGCCGTACTTCTGCGCGACGAAGTACTTCTGGGCGACGTGCGCGCAGTTGTAGGCGCTGGTCAGGTTGACGGTCAGGACGGCGTCCCAGTCCTGCTTGGGCATCTTGAAGAACAGGTTGTCCCGGGTGATCCCGGCGTTGTTGACCAGGACGTGCACCCCGCCCAACTCCTCGGCCACGGCGGCGAACAGCGCCTCGACCGCGTCGTAGTCGGCGACGTCGCACCCGTACGCCCGCGCGGTGCCGCCCGCCGCGGCGATCTCCGCCACGGTGCCCTCGGCCCGCTCCGCGGTGAGGTCGACCACGGCCACCGCCGCGCCCTCCTCGGCCAGCCGCCGGGCCGTCGCCGCCCCGATGCCCTGCGCCGCGCCGGTCACCACCGCGACCTTGCCGTCGAACCTGCCCATGGCCGTACTCCGTTCCTGATGCTTCGTCATGTTCGTTGGGGGAAAAGCGGGTTCAGTCGCGTTCGACCAGCACGGCGGAGCCCTGGCCGACGCCCACGCACATGGTGGCCAGGCCGCGCCGGGCGCCGGTGCGGCGCATCCGGTGCAGCAGGGTGGTGAGGATCCGGGCACCCGAGCAGCCCAGCGGGTGGCCCAGCGCGATCGCCCCGCCGGAGGGGTTGACCAGCTCCGGGTCGATCCCCAACTCGCCCACCGAGGCCAGGGCCTGGGCCGCGAACGCCTCGTTGAACTCGGCGGTCTCCAGCTCGGCGAGCTTCCAGCCGGAGCGCTCCAGCACCCGCCGGGTGGCCGGCACCGGCCCGATGCCCATCACGTCCGGGTGCACGCCCGCCGACGCCCCCGCCACGTACCGGCCCAGCGGCTCCAACCCCAGCTCCGAAAGCGCCCGTTCGCTGACCAGCAGCAGCGCCGCCGCGCCGTCGTTCATCGGCGAGGCGTTGCCCGCGGTGACGGTCCCGCCGGGGCGGAACACCGGCTTGAGGGCGGCCAGCTTCTGGGCGGTGGTGTCCGGCCGGATCGACTCGTCGCGCTCCACCAGAGCCCCGTCCGGGCGGGCGACGGGCAGCAGTTCGGCGTCGAAGTGCCCCGCCTCCCGGGCGGCGGCGGCCAGTCGGTGGCTGCGCAGCGCGAACGCGTCCTGCGCCTCGCGGCCGATGCCGTACCGGGCGGCGACCTCCTCGGCGGTCTCGCCCATCGACAGCACGCCGTGCAGTTCGCGCATCCGCGGGTTGGTCAGGCGCCAGCCGAGCCGGGTGTCGAAGGTCTCCATCCGGTGCGGCAGCGCCTCGTCCGGGCGGGGCAGCACGAACGGGGCGCGGCTCATCGACTCGCAGCCGCCCGCCACGACGACGTCCGCCTCGCCGGAGCCGATCGCCCGGGCCGCCGTGGTGACGGCCTCCATCCCGGACGCGCACAGCCGGTTGACGGTCGCGCCCGGCACGCCCTCGGGCAGCCCGGCCAGCAGCACGGCCATCCGGGCCAGGTTGCGGTTGTCCTCGCCGGCCTGGTTGGCGGCGCCCCAGTACACGTCGTCGATCCGCGCCGGGTCCAGCGCGGGCACCGAGTCGAGCAGTCCGCGCAGCACGGCCGCCGACAGGTCGTCGGGCCGGACGGCGGACAGCGCGCCGCGCAGCCGACCGATCGGGGTGCGGCGGGCGGCGGCGATGAAGACCGGAAGCACTTCGTCGGGCTCCTTGTCGGGAGGGTGGGAAGGGAGAAGGAAGGGCAAGGGAGAAGGAAGGGCAAGGGAGAAGGAGGGGCAAGGGAGAGGGAGGGGCAAGGGGGGTTCAGAACGCGTTGACGCCGGTCAGCGAGCGTCCGATGAGCAGCTTGTGGATCTGGCTGGTGCCCTCGTACAGGGTCATCACCCGGGCGTCGCGCAGGTACTTGCCGACCGGGTACTCGTCGATGAAGCCGTACCCGCCGAACACCTGCAGCGCGTTGTTGGCGCAGCGCACCGCCGCCTCGGAGGCGTACAGCTTGGCGACCGAGGACTCGGTGGCGAACGGCTGTCCGCGGTCGATCAGGTCGGCGACCCGCCAGGTCAGCAGCCGGGCCGCGTCCACGTCGACGGCGATGTCGGCCAGCAGCTCCTGCACCAACTGGTGCGCGGCGATGGGCTTTCCGAACTGCTCGCGCTCCCCGGCGTAGCGCACCGCCGCGTCCAGCGCGGCCTGCGCGATGCCCACGCAGCCCGCCGCGACCGACATCCGGCCCTTGGCCAGGGCCGCCATCGCCACCGTGAAGCCCTTGCCGACCTCGCCGAGCCGGGCGCCGTCCGGGACGCGGACCCGGTCGAAGGAGAGCTCGGCGGTGGCCTGCCCGCGCAGACCCAACTTGCCGTGCACCAGCCGCCGTTCGAAGCCCGGCGCGTCGGTGGGGACCAGGAAGGCGGTGACGCCGCGGTGCCCGGGTCCGCCGGTGCGGGCGAAGACCAGGGCGACGTCCGCCCACGTCCCGTTGGTGATGAACATCTTCGCGCCGGAGATCAGCCAGTCCTCGCCGTCGCGCTCGGCCCGGGTGGTCAGGTTGGCGGCGTCCGAGCCGGTGCCGGGCTCGGTCAGCGCGAAGCAGCCCAGCGCCTCGCCCGAGCACAGCCGGGGCAGCCACTGCCGCTTCTGCTCCTCGGTGCCGAACGCGTTGACCGACTTGGCGACCAGCCCCAGCGTCACCGACACCACGCCGCGCACCGAGGAGTCGCCGCGGCCCAGCTCCTCCAGCACCAGGCAGTACGCCAGGTGGTCGCCGCCGCTGCCGCCGTACTCCTCCGGCAGGGTCAGCCCGAGGAAGCCCAGGTCGCCGAGCTTCCCGATGATGCCCAGGTCGATCGACTCCGCCCGGTCCCACTCGGCCGCGAACGGCACGATCTCCCGGTCGGTGAAGGCGGCGGCCAGCTCCCGTACGGCGGCCTGCTCCTCGGTCAGTTCCAGGTCCATGCGGATGGGCACCCCGACTTAAACTAGCACTGCAAGTTTTATGGTGACTGTAGCCCGCCCGCACCGGATGCGGAAGAGCACCCGCGGGCACCTGCGAGAATGGCCCGACCCAGCAGCCCGCACCCCAGGAGGCGGAGATCGCCCGACCCCGCACCCCCCTGCTCAGCCGGGACCGCATCATCGCCGCCGCCCTCGCCCTGGTCGACGCCGAGGGCCTGCCCGCCCTCTCCACCCGCCGCCTGGCCGCCGAACTCTCGGTCAGTGGCCCCTCGCTGTACAACCACTTCGCCACCAAGGACGACCTGCTCGACGCCGTCGTCGACAGTGTGATGGGCGAGGTCGACCTCACCATGTTCGACGCGCCGGACGACTGGCGCACCGCCCTGCACGCCTGGGCCCGCTCCTACCGCGCCGCCCTCACCGCCCACCCCCACCTCGTCCCGGTCCTCGCCCAGGGCCCCGGCCGCCGCCCCAACGCCCTGCGGCTGGCCGACGCCGTCTTCGGCTGCCTGGTCGACGCCGGCTGGCCCCGCGGCCAGGCCACCCGGATCGGCGCCCTGATGCGCTACTTCGTCACCGGCTCCGCCCTCGGCTCCTTCGCGGCCGGCTTCCCCGACGACGCCGCCCTCTACGCCACCGCCGACTACCCCCACCTCGGCGACGCCCACCGCCTCGCCGAACACCGCCGCACCATCGACGAGGGCGCCTTCACCACCGGCCTCGACGCCCTCCTCGACGGCCTCGACCTGCGCTACCGCCGCCTGCCCTGAACCCGCCCCGGGGAACCGCCGCCCCGGCCCCGCACGTCCAGCCGTACGGGAACGGGGAGGACCGATGAACTGGACGGACGCGGCGGCCGGCACGGCGATCGGCGCCGCAGGACTGCTGCTCGCCGCCCTCGGCACCGCCCTCGCCGTCCAACGGCTGCGCCACGACGCCCGGCTGCGCCGCCTGCGCGCCCACGGCCTCACCGCCGAGGCCGAAGTCCTGGAGACGTACACCAGCACCCACCGGCACACCGAGACCCGGCAGGTCCACACCGACCGGCGCGCCGTCCTCGGCTTCCGCACCGCCGACCACCTGCCCGTCCGGGTCGAGGACGACGGCGACACCCCGCGCGCCGTCGGCGACCGGATCGAGGTCCGCTACCTGCCCGGCCGCCCCGAGGACGCCCTCCCCGCCGACACCGTCGACCGGCCCCGCCACGTCGCCGCCCTCGGCGCCCTCACCGGCGCGGCGGCGCTCCTGCTGGCCGGAGCGCTGGTCGCCGCCTTCGGCACGGCCCTCGCCACCGGCGGCGACCTGTTCTGAACCGCGGTCGGCCGACCTCGCACCCCGGCAGCCCCCGACGCACGCCCCGGCAGCCCCCGACGCACGCCCCGGGCTCCGGCAGCGTCCACCGGAACGGCAGGAAGTCCGCCGCCGCTACGGCTCGCGCGCCGCGGGCGCCCCGCTCACCGGGCCGCCGCCGCCCGCAGCGCCCGCCGCACCTCGTCGGCCGGGTCGCCCGCGTGGTACGGGTGCTCGCTCGGTTCGATGCCGTCCAGGAACTCCTGGTAGCGCAGCGCGAAGTGCACGTGCACCAGCGGCGGCGCCAGCTCCAGGGCCCGTTCCGGGTCGCAGCCGGGCAGCAGCCCGCGCCAGGCGTCGACCCAGCGGGCGCGGACGTCCGCCCAGCGTTCGGGGGAGAGGAACGGCTGCGGCCGCAGGCCGTCCAGGGCCGGGTGGCCCCAGGCCGCGTCCGAGAAGTCCAGGACGGTCGTCCGCCCGCCGTCGAAGCGCCAGTTCCCCGGGTGGAAGTCGCCGTGCACCAGCGTCAACGGCAGCCCGCAGGAGGCGAGTTCGCCGGCGAGCGCGGGCAACTGCCCGGCCAGCTCCCGGGCCTGCGCGTACTCCGGCCCCGACAGGTCGGGGCGCAGCCGCTCCAGCAGCGCCGGGAAGCGCTCCGCGAGCGCGGCCGGCGAGCAGTCCGCCAACTCGCCGGGGCCGTCCGCCGCGAGCGCCGCCTGCGCGGCCGCCCAGCGGTCGACCACCTCCAGCATGCCGTCCTCCGGCGCGCCCCAGCAGTCCACGCCCGGCACGTCCGCCAGCAGCACCCGCCGCCCGTCGGCGGCCAGCACCCGCGGCGCCAGCCCCGGCCGGGCCCGCTCCACCCGGGCGATCACCGCCGCCTCCGGCACCGCGAACGGCGGCGTGCTCTTCAGCCACACCGGGCCGTCCGCGGTCGGGAAACGCGACAGCGCCGACAGGTTCCAGCTGCGCACCTGCTCCACCGGGCCGCTCCTGGACCGGCCCAGCGACGCCAACTTGCCGTCCGCCCAAGCCCATTCCGCGGCCAGCCCGTCCGCCGACGCCCACCGCAGCCGCAGCGGGTGCCCGGCGTCCGGCAGCACCGGGCTCGCGGCCAGCGCGCCCGTCGGACGCCCGGACGCCACCGCCAGGTACACCGCCCCGCCGCCCCGGCCGCCCTCGCCGCCCGCCACCGACAGCAGCCGCAGCACCGCCAGCGGCACCCCCGCGGCCCGCGACGCCGCCGCGGCCACCTCGCCGATCTGCGCCCAGTACGGCGACTGCGCCGCGAACGGGCCCACCGCCCCCAGGAGTTCGCCCCGCCACTCGACCACGACGGTCGCCGTCCGCTGCTCAGTCATCTGCACCCGGGCATTCTCCGGACGGCCCCGCCCCCGCGCCACCGAATAACGGACGACCCGTACCGCCGTCCGGGGGCGGGACCGTAACCGTCCACGGCCGGGAGAGTTGTACCGCGGGCGGCGGATCCCCCGCCGCCCCGGGCCGGTGCGGCGGAGGTGACGGACATGGCGGAACGCGTGCTGGTGGGCAGGCCGCTGACGGCGGGCGCGGTCGCGGACCGGTACGACGCGGTGGTGGTCGGGTCCGGGGCGGGCGGCCTGACCACCGCGGTCTGCCTGGCCCGCCAGGGGCGCCGGGTGGCGGTGTTCGAGCAGCACTACACCGCGGGCGGCTACACCCACGCCTACCGGCGCCGCGGCTGGGAGTGGGACGTCGGGATCCACTACGTCGGCCAACTGGGCCCGCGCGAACCGGTGCGGGTGCTCTCCGACTACCTGACCGGCGGCGCGCTGCGCTGGGCCCCGGTCGGCGACCCGTGCGACGAGTACCGGCTGGCCGGCGAGGTGCACCGGGGCCCGGTCGGCTTCGACGCCCACCGGGCCGAACTGACCGCCCGCTTCCCGGCCGAACGGGCCGGCATCGACGCCCTGTTCGCCCTGGTCGGGCGGTGCCGGGCGGTGCTCCCCGCGCTGGCGGTGGGCCGCCTCTCGGGCCCGGTGGCCCGCGGGCTGGCCCGCCTGCTGCGGACGGCCGCCGTACCGCCCGAGGCGATGCGCCCGGCCCGGGACGTGGTGGAGGGGCTGATCGCCGACGAGCGGCTGCGGCAGGCCGTCCTCACCCGCAGCGCCCTGCTGCTGGCCGACTCCACCGCCGAACTGCCGTTCTTCCTGCTCGCCGTGATGTTCGAGCACTTCCGCACCGGCGCCTGGTACCCGGTGGGCGGCAGCGCCGCGATCGCCCGCGCGATGCTCGACCCGATCCGCGCCGCGGGCGGCGAGGTCTTCGTCCGGGCCCCGGTCGCCCGGATCGAACTGACCGGGACGCAGGCGACGGGCGTCCGGCTGGCGGACGGTACCCGGGTCCGGGCCCCGGTGGTGGTCAGCGCGGCGGGCGCGCACCACACCCACCGCACCCTGCTGCCCGGTGCGCCCCGGCCCCCCGGACCCGCTGGACGGCATGCGGCGCGGATTCCCGTTCGTGGTGCTCTTCCTCGGCCTCGACGGCGACCCCGCGGAACTCGGCCTGCCCCGGCACAACCTGCTGGTCACCGACGGCGACTGCGACGCCTTCTTCGACGGCACCGGCGGACGCACCAGCGGCTGCTTCCTCTCCTTCTCCTGCGCCAAGGACCCCACCTGGACCGGCCGGTACCCCGGCCGGTCCACCGGCGAGATCCTCGCCTACGTCCGCCCCGAGCTGTTCGCGCCCTTCCACGGCTCCCGCCACCGCCACCGGGACCGAGCGTACCTGGCCCTGAAGGCCGAACTCACCGCCGAACTGCTCGACCTGCTCCACCGCCAACTGCCCTCCACCCGCGGCCGGGTGGCCTACCACGAACTCGGCACCCCGCTGACGGCCGAACACTTCGCCGGCTGGCCCGGCGGCAGCCTCTACGGGCTCGCCAAGGACGTCACGGCCTTCGGCGACGGCCGCACGCCCGGCCGGGCGGACCGGCTGCGCCCGCGCACCGCCGTCGACGGCCTCTACCTCTCCGGCCAGGACTGCCTGGCCGGAGGCTTCCTGGGCGCGGTCACGGGCGGCCTGCTCGCCGCGCACGAAGCGCTCGACCGCACCGGCCGCGCCCGCCTGTGGACGGGCCTGCTGCGCCACGCCGCCCGCCCGCCGGCCCCGCCGGCCCCTTCGGACAGGACCTAGTCGGAGCCGTCCTCGAAGGGCCGGGACAGCGACAGCCCGAAGCGGCCCTCCTCGTCGGTCCACCAGTCGGTCAGGCGCAGGCCGGCGGCGAAGAGCTCGCGTTCGACGCGTTCGCGCCGGAACTTCGCGGAGACCTCGGTGCGGAGTTCCTCGCCGGCCTCGAAGTGCACGGGCAGGCCGAGTTCGGTGATCTTGACGGTCTGGTCGCGCAGCGAGCGCAGCCGCATCTCGATCCACTCGTTCTCGGCGTCCCAGAGGGCGACGTGCGCGAACTGCTCCGGGTCGAAGTCGGCGCTCAGCTCGCGGTTGAGCACCGACAGCAGGTTGCGGTTGAACGCGGCGGTGACCCCGGCGGCGTCGTCGTAGGCGGCGACCAGGACGGCGGGGTCCTTGACCAGGTCGGTGCCGAGCAGCAGCCAGTCGCCGGGCATCAGCTGGGCCCGCAGGCCGGCCAGGAAGCCGGTGCGCTCGGCGGGCAGCAGGTTGCCGAGGGTGCCGCCGAGGAAGACGACCAGGCGGGGCCCGCCGCCGTCGGGCAGGCCCAGGCTGCGGGTGAAGTCGGACAGCACGGCGGAGACCTCGAGCCCCGGGTAGTCGTCGATCAGCGACTTCCCGGCGGCCGCCAGGGCGCTCTCGCTGACGTCGACCGGGACGTAGCGCTCCAGGGTGCCCGCGGCGCGCAGCGCGTCGAGCAGCAGGCGGGTCTTCTCGGAGGAGCCGGAGCCGAGTTCGACCAGGGTGCGGGCCCCGGTGGCGGCGGCGACGGCGGCGGCGCGGTCGGCGAGGATCTCGCGCTCGGCCCGGGTCGGGTAGTACTCGGGCAGCCGGGTGATCTCCTCGAAGAGTTCGGAGCCGCGGGCGTCGTAGAACCACTTCGGGGGCAGCCGTTTGGGTCGGCCGCTCAGGCCCTCGCGGGCGTCGGTGCGCAGCGCGTGGTGCAGGTGGTCGGGGGGCAGCAGGCGGGTCAGCCGGTATCCGGTCATCGCGGGGCGTCCTCTCGGGTGCGCGGCCCGACGGGGGCCAGCGGGGTCAGCGAGCTGCCGGCCGCGTCGGCCACCAGCAGGGTGCGGTCGGGGACTTCGGACCAGCCGGGCCCGTCGTCGAAGGGCTCGGAGGCGAGCAGCACGGAGCCGTCCGGGTCGCGGCGCTGGAACAGGGTGTCGCCCCACACCGTGGCGGCCAGCGAACTGCCGTCGGTGGCCAGCAGGTTGACCCGGGCGTCGGACAACTCGGCGGTCAGCAGGCAGACTTCGGCGAGCGCCTTGCCGAGTTCGACGCCCGCGCGCAGCCGGTTCAGCGCCAGCGCCCACAGCAGGGCCGAGTCGGTGCGCGCCTCGACCTCCAACAGCTCGGTGGCGGGCAGCAGTTCGGCCAGCGGGGCGAAGGAGCGGGGCCAGCCGGGCAGCGCGCCGTTGTGGCTGAACAGCCAGCGCCCGGCGGCGAACGGGGCGGCGGCCTGCGGCCCGGCGGCGCAGCCGGGGGTGGCGGAGCGGACGGCGCCGAGCACGGCGTGCGAGCTGACCACCCGGGCCAGGTCGGCGAGGTCGCCGTCGGCCCAGATCGGGCCCTCCCGCCGGTAGCGGGCCGGGCGCTCGTCCCCGGCCGCGTACCAGCCGACGCCGTAGCCGTCCGCGTTGACGGTGCCGTAGCGCTGCAGCCGGGGCGCCCAGGACTGGCGCAGCAGCCCGTACGGCGGATCGAGCAGGACCGAGCGGATCGGCACCGGCCGCCCCAGGTAGGCGAAGTGGCGGCACATCAGGCCCCGGCTCCCGTCCGGGGCTCGGCGTCGCGCGCGGTGCGGAAGCCGGAGAAGATCTGCCGCCGCACCGGGTAGTCCCAGTTGCGGAAGGTGCCCCGGCAGGCGACCGGGGCGACCGCGAACGAGCCGCCGCGCAGCACCTTGTGCTCGGGGCCGAAGAACACCTCCGAGTACTCCCGGTACGGCCAGGCCGTGAACCCCGGGTAGCCGGTGAAGTCGCTGGCCGTCCACTCCCACACGTCGCCGATCAACTGCCTTGCCCCGCACGGCGCTTCGCCCTCCGGGTAGGCGCCGACCGGGGCCGGGCGCAGGTGCCGCTGGCCCAGGTTGGCGTGCTCGGGGCCGGGGGAGGAGTCGCCCCACGGGAAGCGCCGGGAGCGGCCGGTGGCCGGGTCGTGCCGGGCGGCCTTCTCCCACTCGGCCTCGGTCGGCAGCCGCCGCCCCGCCCACCGGGCGTACGCGTCGGCCTCGTACCAGCTGACGTGCAGCACCGGCTCGTCCGCCGGGACGGGTTCGAGGCGGCCGAAGCGGCGGCGCAGCCACTGGCCGCCGTCCTGCTCCCAGAACAGCGGCGCCTCCAGGCCGGCCGACATCCGGTGCGCCCAGCCCTCGGGCGTCCACCAGCGCGGGTCCCGGTAGCCGCCGTCGGCCAGGAAGCGCTGGTAGGCGCCGGCCGAGACGGGCGTGGTGTCCAGCCAGAACGCGGGCAGCTCGACCTGGTGGGCGGGGCGCTCGTTGTCCAGCGCCCACGGCTCGGTGTCGGTGCCCATGGTGAACGGCCCGGCGGGGACCAGGACCTCGGCGGGCAGCGGGCCGGTGGCGGCGGGCGGCGGCGGGGCGTCCAGCACGGCCGGGCCGGTGCGCAGCTGGTGGGTGATCAGCATGGTCTCGTCGTGCTGCTGCTCGTGCTGGGCGATCATGCCGAAGGCGAACCCGGCGTCCAGCAGCGGCGCGCCCTCCAGCGGGGAGGCGGCCAGCAGGTCCAGCACCCGGCCGCGAACCTCGTGCGCGTAGGCGCGGGCCTCGGCGGGCGGCAGCAGCGGCAGCCGGGGGCGCTCGGCCCGCGGGTGCTCGAAGGCGTCGTACAGCGGGTCGATCTCCGGGTGCATCGGGTCGCGGCCGCCGACGTTGCGCAGCAGCCACAGCTCCTCCTGGTTGCCGATGTGCGCCAGGTCCCACACCAGCGGCGACATCAACGGCGAGTGCTGGGCGACGAGTTCGGCGTCGTCGACGGCCTCGGTGAGCTGCCCGGTGCGCTCCCGGGCGGCGAGCAGTTCGACGGCGATCAGGTCGCGCAGCAGGGCGGGGTCGGTCCGGTCGGCGTTCAGCACGAGGTGGCCTCCTGCGGAGCGAGGGAGCGGGCGGTCAGCACGGGGCGTCCTCCTGGAGGGCGGGGGCGGCGCCGGTGCGCAGGGCGGTCAGCTGGTCGTCGGCCGGGCAGCGGCCGCGGGCCGGGTAGCGTTCGGCGAACTCGACCAGGTCGGCGCGCAGTCGCCCTCCCCGGCGGGTCAGCGCGCGTTCCGCGGCGGCGAAGCAGAGCAGCGCGGCGCGGCGCAGGTCCGGGTCGGCCATGCCGAGCGCGGCGGCCCGCCGCCACAGGCCCGAACGGGGTGCGCGGCTGCCCGCGTGGCCCAGCAGCTCCAGGGCGGCGCGGGCCTCGTCGGCCGCCACCGGGTCGTCCATCAGCGCGCTGACCAGGGCCAGCGGCACCCGCCAGCCCTCGCCGGGCTGGGCGTCGATCATCCGCAGTTCGAGGTGGCCGCGCGGGCGCACCGGCGGGAACAGCGTGGTGCGGTGGTAGTCCAGGTCGGCCAGCACCGCGGGCCGCTCGCCCGCGCCGCGCAGCCACTCGCGGAAGCTCAGCCCGGCCGGCGCGTCCCAGGGCAGCCCGTCCGGGCGGCGCACGCACAGCAGCGCGGCGTCCAGCACGTAGGCCGTCCAGGCCGCGCGCGGGTCGGCGGACGGCGGCGGGGCCAGCGTCCGGGAGGGGTCCATCCGGGACCACACCAGCTGCCGGGTCGACTTCCAGCCGGTCGGACGTCCCTCCAGCAGCGGCGAGTTGGCGAACGCGGCGACCAGCACCGGCCCCAACTCGTGCGCCAGGCGCCAGCGCCGCGCGTGGTCGGCCTCGGTGCCCGCGTCCACGCAGACCTGCACGGAGGCGGTGCCGGTCATCATGATCCGGCCCCAGGGGCCGCCGCGGTCGAAGTAGTGCTCCATCGCCCGGTAGCGCGGGTGGGTGGCGAGCATCCGGCGCTCGCGGTCCATCGGATCGGTGCCGCTGCCGGTCAGCCGCAGGCCCTCGGCGGCCAGCGCCGCCCGCAGCACCGCCTGGTCGGCGCTCAGTCCGGCCGCGCAGTCGGCCGGGTCGGCGGCGGGCGGGGAGCTGAGCTCGACCTGCCCGCCGGGTTCGCGCGTCAGCCGCGAGCCCGCCGGGAGCACCGGGCCGTCGGCCGAGTCGGGCAGCACCGCCAGCGCGGCCGCCACCCGGTCGGGATCCACCGGGGAGCCGGGACATCGGACGTCATGGACGAACCACTCCGCCTCGACCCCGACCAGCGCCGGGGGCCCGATCTTGAAGCAGATGGCGCCCAGGTGCCGTTCGGCCGACGCCTCGGTCAACTCCGCCCTGAGCGTCACGCTGTGTACCGGATCGGCGGTCGGAGCGGCCTGTTGCGGACGTACAGATGTCACCGGGTTTCACCATCCCTCGGTTCGCGACTTGAGCCCGGTTGTTCCTGCTCAGTCTGCTCCGAGGCAAACCTCGATGCCGCCCGGATCGACTATTCGCAGGTCAGCCGGGTGAGAGCGGTGCGGAGACGGTCCAACGGCAGGGCGAAATTCAGCCGCAGCCGCCCGGAACCGGCCGCTCCGAAATCCGCACCGTCCGCCAGCTCGACGTGACGCTCGGTGAGTAGCTCCTCCCGGCTGCCGAGCCCCGCGCCGTCCAGCCACAGCAGGTACGAGGACTGCGGACGGGCCAGCACCGCACCGCCCAGCGCCCCCACCGCCAACTCCCGGGCCCGCACCAGGTGCGCCAGCAGCCCGTCCAGCCACGGCCCGCCCTCGGCCAGCGCCGCCCGCTGCGCGACCGCCCCCAGCAGCCCGCCCTCCCACAGGCCGAAACCCGCCATCACCGCCGCCAGCCGCTCCCGCAGCCCCGCGTCCGGCACCAGCGCGAAACAGCTCGGCAGGCCCGAGACGTTGAAGGTCTTGCCGACCGAGTTCAGCGTCACCACGTTCGGCGCCCCGCCCGTCACCGTGACCGCCACCGGCTGCGCCGCGCCCGCGTCCGGGTGCCGCAGGTCGCCGTGCACCTCGTCCGAGACCAGCAGCCCCGGCGCGGCCGCCGCGGCCAGCGCCCGGACGTCCGCCGCCGGCCAGATCCGCCCGGACGGGTTGTGCGGGCTGCTCAGCAGCACCAGGCCCGGCCGGGCCGCCGCGACCTCGGCCAGGGGCAGCCGGTACGGGTCGGCCGGGTCGCCGGTCTCCAGCAGCGGCAGCTCCCTGGTCGCCACCCCCGCCGCCCCGCAGACCCGGGCGAAACCGCCCCACTCCGGCGTCACGAACACCGCCGGACCGGACAGCGGCCGCACCGCCTCCAGCAGCAGCCGCACCGCCGTGCCCGGCGCGAACGGCAGCAGCATCACCCAGCCCGGATCCACCTCCACCCCGTGCCGCCGCCGGTACCAGTCGGCCACCAGCACCCGGTCCGCGGCCTCCGCCACCGGGTACCCGAACGCCGGGTGCCCCGCCCGCACCCGCAACGCCGCCCCCACCGCGGGCGGCCCCGGCAGGTCCATGTCCGCCACCCCCATGGCGATCCGCCCCGCGCCCGCCCGCGCCCACTTCGCGCTGCCCGTCCCCGCCCGCGAGAACCGTTCGAACACCTGGTGCTCCCTCCGTCGCCGCCGTCCCCCTCACGCTAGGCCCGCGCGGGCGGGCGGGGGAGTGCGCGGGCGGGGGAGTGCGCGGGCGGGGCGGGCCGTCGAGAGCTGAATCGGTACGTGTCCGTGAACTGGCACTGAGTGAGAAATCGTGCCGCTCATTACTTGAACATTGCTTAACAGCTATCGGTTTTCGGAAACGCGACCGGAATCCCTGGACAACGTTGTCCGACGCCGCGCAGACTGGACCCACCCATCGCACCCGTGGCCGAACCGCGGTAGGCCGGACCCACCCTGCGAGGCACCCCATGCCGAAGAACAGCACCGCCATCTACCTGCGCTGCTACCCCGAGGACCGCTGGGAGATGATGTCCCACCGCCACGCCCTCGAGGGCCTGGCCGACCGCTGCGGACTGGCCCGCCCGATCCTCTACCTCGACAACGGCACCCGCTCCACCGAACGCGCCCCGCGCCTCGAACACCTGCTCGCCGACATCGCCGCCGGCTGGGTCGACACCGTCCTGATCCCCGGCACCTGGGTCTTCGCCCTCTGCCCCGCCGCCGCCCGGACCACCGCCGCCCGCATCCGCACCACCGGCGCCCACCTGATCGAGATGACCTCCCCCCGCGCCACCCTCCAAGCCGCCTGACCGGCCGGAACGGCGCGAGACCCCTCGCGGAGGAAGGGCCCCGGGCGGCGGGCGGGAAGGCCGGCGGCCGTCGTGGAAGCCGAACGCCCCGCGGAGCAACGCGCCTGACGACCCGTCACCCCTGCTGCTCCTCCCGTCTCGTCCGACCGGCCGGCAACGGCGACGGGACCGGCGCGGGCGGCCGGCCTCCGAGGGGGCTGCCCGGCCTGCGGCCGGTGGCGATCGTCCCTGCTCAGGCGGCCGGTCGGCCCTGTCTATGCTCATCCCCATGGCACTGGAATGGGAACAGATCATCGTCGACTCCGCCGACCCCGTCGCCCTCGGGCACTGGTGGGCCGAGGCCCTCGGCTGGGTGGTGGTCGACGAGACCGAGGAGATCGTCGAGATCCGGCCCGAGCCGGACCGGATGCCGGGACTGCTCTTCGTGCCCGTCCCCGAGGGGAAGACTTCGAAGAACCGGCTCCACCCCGACTTCCGCCCCGACGACCAGGAGGCCGAGGTCGCCTGGCTGCTCTCCCTCGGTGCCCGGCGGGTCGACCCCGCGCAGGACGGGCAGCACTGGGTGACCCTCCTCGACCCGGAGGGCAACGAGTTCTGCGTCCTGTCCGCACCGAAGGGCTGAACGGGCCCCGGCAGCCCGCCTCGTGACCCGGATCACCCGGAAAGGGTGACACAGCGTCGTCGCCGCGCACCGGCAGCGTCTGCGGCATGACGACGACGCACCGCACCACGCCCGACTTCCCCGACTTCCTGCGCGGCGAGCCCCTCGACGGGCACCCCCTGCGCGCCCACTTGCGGGACCTCGACCGCCTGGAGGAGACGCTCGCCTTCAACTGGGCCTTCGAACGGGCCGCGGGCAGCCGGCCCGCCCGTCGCGGACCGCTCGACGCGCAGACGCTCGCCCGGCTGCGCCGCAACCGGCTCGGGGGTGACACGCCGCCCCGGCGTCTTCCGCAGGCCCGGGACCGGCGGCTTCCGGGCGGGGTGCGGGTCCGGGTGCTCGATCCCGGCAGCCCCGAGGGCGTCCTGCTCCACCTGCACGGTGGGGGCTGGGCGTTCGGGTCGGCGGACGGGCAGGACGAGCGGCTGTGGGAGCTGGCCCTGGGGACCCGGCTGGCCGTCGTCAGCGTCGAGTACCGGCTCGCCCCCGAACACCCCCACCCCGCCGCCCCCGAGGACTGCGAGCGCGCCGCCCGCTGGCTCGCCGAGCACGCCGTCACCGAGTTCGGCACCGACCGGCTGCTGATCGCGGGTGAGTCGGCCGGTGCGCACCTCGCCGTCCTCACCCTGCTGCGCCTGCGGGCGGGGCACCCGGGGGCCTACTGCGGCGCCCAGTTGGCCTTCGGCCCCTACGACCTGTCGATGACGCCCAGCCAGCGCAGCTTCGGCGACCGTGCGCTGCTGAGCAACACCCGCAGCCTGCAGGGGAGTTACGAGATGTTCAGCCCCGGTGCCGATGCCGGGCGGCGCCGCGATCCGGCGCTGTCCCCGCTGTACGCGGACCTCGCCGGTCTGCCGCCGGCCCGGCTCGTGGTCGGCACCGAGGACCCGCTGCTGGACGACTCGGTGCTGCTGGCCCGGCGCTGGCAGGAGGCGGGCGGGACGGCCGAACTCGACGTGGTGGCCGGGGCGATGCACGGCTTCACCCTCTACCCGCTCACCGTCACCGACCGCGAACGCCGCCGCGAGCGGGAGTTCCTCGCCGCCGCGGGCCGGTAGGGTCCTCCGGGTGAACCGAACGGCCCGCCTGTACGCCCTGGTCGAGGAGTTGCGGGCCGCCGCGCCCCGCCCGCTGACCGTCGCCCGGCTGGCGGCCCGGTTCGAGGTCGCCACCCGCACCGTCCAGCGCGACCTCCAGGCCCTGATGGCCGCGGGCCTCCCCGTCCGGGCCGCCACCGGACGGGGCGGCGGCTGGTCCATCGACCCCCGCACCACCCTGCCGCCGGTCCGGTTCACCGCGCAGGAGGCCGCCGCGCTCACCGTCGCGCTCGCCGCCACCGACCACGGCGCGCCCTACGCCGCCGCGGCCCGCACCGCCGCGCAGAAACTCGCCGCCGTCCTGCCCGCCGACGCCGCCGCCACCGCCCGCGACCTGGCCCGCCGGATCGTCGCCCTCCCCGCGGCACCCGCCCCGCCCGGCGCCGCCGCCCACCGGGCCGCCGTCGAACACGCCCTCGCCACCGGCACCGTGCTGCGCCTGCACTACGCCGACGCCGCCGGGCGGAGCAGCGAGCGCCTGGTCGAACCGGCCGGGCTGCTCACCGCGGGCGGCCACTGGTACCTGATCGCCTGGTGCCGCGCCCGCCGGGCCGGCCGCGGCTTCCGCCTCGACCGGATCACCGGCGCCGACCCGACCCCCGAACCGGCCGGCCCGCACGACCTCGCCGCCCTGCTGCGCGGCTCCGCCGCGGCGGGCGCCCGGCCGCCCGCCGCGCTCGGCGCGCTCGACGAGCACTGAAAGGGCGTGCCGGGGCGTCAGGTCCCAGGAGTGGAAGCGGACTTGCGCACGTGCAGGACGTGGGCGTCCAGCGGCAGCGGGTCGTGGCCGACCAGTTCCAGCCCCGCGTCCGCGAACAGCCGGGCGTAGTGCTCCGCGGTGCGCTCCCGGCCGCCCACGTTGCAGCGCATGTGCAGGTCCCAGGCGGTGGCCAGGGAGGGGGAGTCGTCCTCGGGGAGCAGCCGTTCCACCACCAGCAGGTCCGCGTGCGCGGGCATCGCCGCCGACAGGTGCCGCAGGATCTCCCGGCAGCGCTCGTCCGTCCAGTCGTGCAGCACCCGCGAGAGCACGTACACGTCCCCGCCCGGCGGGACGTCCGCGAACTCGCCCGGCAGGCAGGCCGTCCGGTCGCCGCAGCCCGCTCCGGCCAGGAACTCCCGGGCAGCGTCCGCGACCTGCGGGCGTTCCAGCAGCATGCCGTGCAGGGCCGGGTGCGCGGTCAGCAGCCGGGCCAGCAACTCGCCGGTGCCGCCCGCCAGGTCGACCACCGTGCGCGGTGCGCCGGGGGTGGAGGCGGCGGCCGCGGCCCGCACCGCCGGGTGGTTCGGCAGCGGGTCGAACATCCGGGTGCTCGCCGCCATCGACCGGTCGAACAGCTCGGCCAGGTACGGGTCCCGGGCGAAGTGGTCGAAGTGGTTCTCGCCGAACAGCCGGTCGAACGCCACCTGCCCGGTCCGGACCGTCCCGGCCAGTTCGCCGAACGACCGGTAGAACGGCCCCGCGTACAGCAGCGCCAGCGGCCGCAGCGAACCCGGCGCGTCGGCCCGCAGCAGTTCCCCGGACGGGGCGAGCCGGAAGCCGCCGCCGTCCTGGACCACCGCGCCCAGCATCGCCAGGTACCGCAGCAGCGAGCGCAGGGTCTCCGGGTCCGCCCCCACCGCATGGGCCAACTGCTCGGCACTGCGCGGGAGTTGCGGGTCCATCGCCTCCGGGACGCCCAGCTCGGCGAAGGCCGCCAGCGCCTGCGTGGTCCACGCCCCGGTCAGCTGCCGCAGCAGCGCCTCGGCGGGCTGCCCGGCGCGGTGCCGGGCCAGGTGCTCCGCCAGCAGTTCCCGGTGGTCGCCGGGCGCGTACAGCTCGACCCGGGCGAAGCCCGCCTTCGAGCCGGCCGGTGCGGTGAAGTACAGCACCGTGCCGTCCTCGTGCGGGTTGTAGCCGCCGCCGTCCGGGCGCGCGCCGTGCCGCTCCCACAGCGCGCACAGGCCGCGCAGCACCAGCGGGTCGGGGCGGTCCACCTCGAAGCCGAGGTGCGCCTCGTGCTGCGACTCCCGTTCCGAGCCGGCGAGTTCGGACAGGTCGGAGCCCGGGGGCACGGTCAGCGCGAACACCTCGACCACCCGCTGCTCGCCGTCCGCCCCGGTCACCGGCGGCCGCAGGATGCCGACCTCCAGCCCCGAGGCGTCCCGGCCGTGCCGGGCCGCCAGCCGCTCGCGCACCACCGTGCTCGGCCGGGCCGGGGCGTCGGCCGGCAGCCCGGCGTCGGCGAGCATCCGGTGCAGCGCGTCGGCGTCCGGCGGGAAGACCAGCAGTGCGGTGTGCGCGAACCGGCAGCGGTCGGTCAGTGCCCGCAGCTCCACCCCGTCCAGTCCGGGCAGCAGGGCGCGCAGCAGGGCGGCGGTGTCGTGCCGTCGGACGTGCTCGGCGGCGGCCCGGAGCAGCTCCGTGTCGGTGGTGGGCGCGGTGGCGGTGGTGGTCATGGCGAAGTGTCCTCCGGCAGGGTCAGGGAGCGGGTGATGCGTGGGCGAAACGTTTCTGGCGGGGGAGGGGGGCGCGTCGCGGACGCGGGCACGGGTGGGCGCGGGCAGGCCCGAGCGGCGTGCGTGCGGATGCGCGTGGCACCGTCCCCGTGCGTGCGGATGCGCAAGGCGCCGTCCCCCGGTGTTCCCCCGAATCGGCCTGACGCGACGTCAGCCCCGGCGATCCTAACCGCAGTCGGAGCGGCGCCCGGTCCGGCTTCACCCGATCGGCCCGCCGTCCGCACCGACCCGCCGCGAGCCCCGGCCGCGGCGCACGACACTTCCGGACATTTGTGGACGGAATACTTCCGTCCGGTGCTATCGCAATACTTTCCTGAGGGCTCTTGCCAGGGTCATGTCGCATTGATAAATTCGCTTACGGCGCACAAGTCCGGTCCGGCGACAGACGATCATTCCTGGCGCATTCATCATGCGGACCAAATCATCACCAACTCCTTGCAAAACAGGCAACCGTTGGGAATTGTGCTGTGGACCCGCACTACGATCCGCTGGATCCGGCCATGCTCGAAAATCCCTATCCGCACTACGCCCGGCTGCGCGAAGAACACCCGATCTTCTGGCACGAGGGCATGAAGTCCTGGGTCCTGACCCGCTACCAGGACTGCCGGGACGTGCTGCGCAACCACGAGGTGTTCGCCCGCGACCGGCGGCGCACCGGGGAGGAGGTCCCCGAGTTCCGCCAGAGCCTGCAGACCCTCGACCCGCCCGCGCAGGCCCCGATGCGCTCACTGATCATGAACGCGTTCCACGCCCAGGACCTGCCGGAAGTGGGACTGCGCGCCAGACGGCGCACCGCGGGAATCCTCGGCGCACTCGCCGAGCGCGATTCCTTCGACCTGATGCGTGAAGTCGCCGCACCGCTCGCGCTTTCCATCACCGCCGACCTGCTGGGCGTCCGGGAACCCGATCCCGAAGATTACGCCGAGATATCCGCGGCCATCGCCGAGCGCATGGACGCCGGCCTCAAGCCCGAGAACGCCGCCCGCGGCGACCGCGCCAGAACCAGGCTGAACGCGCTGGCCGAGGAGTGGTTCGCCGACGCGGACGACCGGCCCGGGGTGCTCCGGGACGTCAAGCAGCGGGCCGTCAAGGCCGACCTCCCGCCGCACTACATCTCCAACAGCACCGGCATGATGTTCAACGCCAGCTACGGCACGGTCTACGCCACGGTCGGCAACGTGGTCCTCACCCTCCTGCAACGCCCCGGCCTGCTCGAGGAGTTCGAGGACGCGCGGCTGCTCACCCCCGGCGTCAACGAGCTGATCCGCTACGACGGCCCCGCCCAGGGCACCAGCCGGGTCGCCACCCGGACGGTCGAGATCCACGGCACGACCGTCCGGCCCGGACAGATCGTGCTGACCCTGATGGCGGCGGCCAACCGCGACCCGCGCGAATTCCCCCACCCCGACACCCTGCTGCTCGACCGCACCCCCAACCGTCACCTGGGGTTCGGCTGGGGAACGCACGCGTGCGTCGGGGCCGTGTTCGGCCAGGTGGCGATACGGGAGCTGATCGTCTGCCTGCTCGGCGCACCCGGGAGGCTCCGCCTCGCGGGCCCGCCGACCCGGCGCCCGACGGCGACCGTTCGCAGCCTGGACGTGCTCCCGGTCGCCATCGACCGGTGAGCAGTCCGGCGGCCCGCCCCGACAGGGGCCCCGAAAGGGAAGGAGCGCGCGATGAGCTACGACCACTGAACCCCGCCCCGGAGCACCGACCGAGCAGACGTCCTGAACAGGCGCCGTGAGCAGGCGTCCTGAACAGGCGTCCTGAGCAGACGTCGTGAACAGGCGTCGTGAACAGGCGTCACGAGCAGACGTCAGACGTGGGGCCGGCGCACCGCCCGACGCGGCACGCCGGCCCCACCCACGGACCCGCCCACCAGGCGAGAGTGACCAGCCAGCCCACCACGCGAAAGAGTGGCCCATGCAGCTGAACAGCCATGACGAGTGGTCGCCGCTGAAGGAGATCGTCGTCGGCTCCGCCGCGAACTACACCTCGCACGACCGCGAGCTCTCCTTCGACCTGTTCTTCCACGAGAACCTGTTCCGTTCCGACTGGGCCTACCCCCGGCTGCGCCAGAACGCCCATGGCCCGGTCGGCGACCGCGCCTGGCGGATCAAGCAGCAGTACGTGGAGGAACTCCACGAGGACGTCGAGGGCCTGGCCGACACCCTCACCGCCCTCGGCGTCACCGTGCACCGCCCCGTCCCGCTGCCCCCCGACGCGGACCCGATCGCCGGGTTCGGCTGGAACGCCGCCCCGGTGCCGCCGCTCAACCTGCGCGACAACACGCTGATCCTCGGCGACGAGATCATCGAGACCGCGCCCGCCATCCGCTCCCGCTACCTGGAGACCCGGCTGCTGGCCCCGGTCTTCACCGAGTACTTCCGGCGCGGCGCCCGCTGGTCCACCATGCCGCGGCCGGTCCTCACCGACGCCTCCTTCGACCTCTCCTACGCCCGCGACACCGAGACCACCCTCGGCGGACCGACCGAACCGATCTCCGCCCCGCGACCCTCCCCGTACGACGTCGGCTTCGAGATGATGCTCGACGGCGCCCAGTGCCTGCGGCTCGGCCGCGACGTCATCGTCAACATCGCCAACGCCAACCACGCCGCCGCCTGCGACTGGCTGGAACGCCACCTCGGCGGCACCCGCCGCGTCCACCGGGTGCACCGGATGAGCGACAACCACATCGACAGCATGCTGCTGGCCCTGCGCCCCGGCCTCTTCCTGGCCCGCCACGAAGGGCTCCGCGACCTGCTGCCGGAACCCTTCCGCCGCTGGAAGCTGATCGTGCCGCCACAGCCCGAGGAGGCCAACTTCCCGGTGTACGACGACGGCGACCTGGTCCTGACCACCCCCTACATCGACCTCAACGTCCTCTCGGTCGGCCCCGACCGGGTCCTGGTCAACGAGGCGTGCCCGGAACTCGTCAAGGTCCTCGAGCACGAGGGCTTCACGGTCGTCCCGGTCCGGCACCGGCACCGGCGGCTGTTCGGCGGCGGCTTCCACTGCTTCACCCTGGACACCGTCCGCACCGGCGGGCTCGAAGACTACGCGGCCTGAACCGGCGGAACGGGACCACGACATGCGCCTGCTGATCGCCAACGAGGTCGACCCGATGCTGTCCTGGGTCGACTTCCGGTCCTACTCGCAGCGGCTGCTCTGGTTCGCCGAGGACGGCGACGTCCTGGTGCTGCCCGTCGCGCCGCCCGCCGCCTTCCTGCGGCACGCCACCTCGCTCACCGGAACCGACCCGGCCTCGCTGACCTTCCTGGTCCCGCCGCCCGGCCGCTACCAGGGCAAGGTGATCGACCCCTACAGCCTGCTCGACCCGGACTTCCTGGACCGGACCGCCGAAGCACTCGCCGCCGCCCCCGGCCCCGCCACCGGCCTGCTGTCCTGCTGGCCCAGCCCGCTCGTCCCGCGGTACGCCGCCGCCCTGGGCCTGCGCCACCTGGTGCCCGGCGCCGCCTTCATCGACCAGGGCGGCGGCGAACTCGCCAACAGCAAGGCCGAGTTCCGGGCGATCGCGGCCGCCGCCGGCGTCCCGACCGCCCCCGGCGCGGTCTGCCGCAGCAGCCACGAGGCCGCCCAGGAGATCCCCCGGCTGCTGGCCGGCACCGGCGCCGTCCTGGTCAAACAGGCGCACAACGGCGCCGGAGCCGGCAACCAGCTCGTGGTCCGCGACGACGACCACCGCACCGACCACGTCGGCGCGAAACTCCTGCACCGCCTCGGACCCGGCCCCGACGCGATCGCCCACTACCTCGCCGAACACTGGGCCTGGGCCTCCCGGGACGACCGCCACCCCGTGGTGGTCGAGGAGTTCCAGCCCGCCTCGCGCACCGTCTACGCCGAGTACCTGGCCGAGGACACCGGCGTCCGCCCCACCGCCACCGGCGAACTCGACTACCGGGAACGGCGGCTGGTCCGGGAGTCCACCCCCGCCCGCGGCCTCCCCGCCGACGTCCGGCAACGACTGCTGGCCGGCGCCGCCCGGCTCGCCGAGGCCTACCGCTCCCTCGGCTACCGCGGCCACCTCAGCGCCGACGCCGTCGTCGACGCCACCGGCCGCCTGGTCTTCACCGAACTCAACGCCCGCGTCACCGGCTCGCTCCACCTCTACGGGCCGATCGCCGGCCGGGTCGTCGACACCACCAGCCACCCCGGACTCAGCGTCACCCAGCACCGCACCCCCGCCCACTGGCCCGCCCTCGACCTCGACGACTTCCTCGCCGCCGCCACCGCCGCCGACTGCGCCTACCGCCCCGAGACCCGCCGCGGCGTCCTGGTCTCACTGCCCTCCGTCCCCGGCGTCCGCGGCGGGTTCGACTTCTGCGTCGTCCACCGGGACCGGGCCGAGGAGGACGACGTCCTGCGGCGCCTGGACGGGGCACTGTGCCCGTCCTGACCACCCGGCTGCTCCTCGACACCGCGCCGCTGCGCGACTCACCCGCCTTCCGGCGGCTCTGGCTCGGCCAGGGACTGTCCCAGATCGGCGGGCAGATGACGGTGTTCGCCGTCGCCCTGCAGGTCTACCGGCTCACCGGCAGCTCCGCCGCGGTCGGCGCGCTCGGCCTGGCGGTGGCCGTCCCCGTGGTGCTGTTCGCCGCCGTCGGCGGCAGCCTCGGGGACCGCACCGACCGCCGCCGCCTGGTGCTGTGGACCAGCAGCCTGCAGGCCGGCGTCTCCGTGCTGTTCGCCGCCCAGGCCCTGGCCGGCCTGCACTCGCCCGGCCTGCTCTACCTGCTGGTCGCCCTGCAGTCCCTGGTCGGCAGCGTCAACGCCCCCGGCCGGCGCGCCTGCACCCCCCGGCTGCTGCCCCGCCGCCAACTGGCCGCCGCCGCCGCACTGAACGCCCTGACCATGCAGTTCGGCGCGGTCGCCGGACCGGCCTGCGCCGGACTCGCCGCCGCCACCTGGGGCCTGACCGCGTGCTACCTGCTGGACGCGCTCAGCTTCGCCGCCGCGCTGTACGGCATCGCCCGGCTCCCCGCCATGCCCCCGCAGGGCGACCGCCCGCCCGGCCGGCTCGCCGGAGCCGGCGAGGCCCTCGCCCTGGTACGGAGCCGGGGCGAACTCGCCGGGGCGTTCCTCGCCGACCTGTGCATCGCCCTGGTCGCCTCGCCCGCCGCCCTGCTGCCCGCGCTCTGCGCCGAACGCTTCGGCGGCCACCCGCAGACCCTCGGCCTGCTGGCCGCCGCCGGCGCGGTCGGCGGCGTCCTCGCCTCCGCCTGCTCCGGCCCGGCCGGCCGGATCGCCCGCCCCGGCGGCGCCGCCCTGCTCTGCTGCGCCGCGTACGGCGCGACCGTCGCGGCCCTCGCCGTCACCAGGAGCCTGGAGACCGCACTGCTGCTGCTGGCCCTCGCCGGAGCCGCCGACACCCTGGCGGTGGTCTTCCACTCCACGGTCGTCCAACTCAGCACCCCCGACCGGCTGCGCGGCCGGATCAGCGCGGTCGAGTTCGTGGTCGGCGTCGGCGGCACCCAGCTCGGCCGGCTCCGGGCCGGCACGCTCGGCGCCCTGCTCGGCACCGGCACCGCGATGCTCGGCGGCGGCCTGGCCGCGGTGGCCGCGGCCGCCCTGGTCAGCGTCGCCGCACCGGCCTTCACCCACTACCGTGCCGCCGACGCCCCGGCCGAGGCGTGAGCGCGAGACGACCAGGAGGACTGCCATGCACGTGGTGCTGATCGGCGCCCGGTCGGAGGCGATCGAGGCGCTGCTGGCCGACGGCCACGCCGTCTCCCTGCTCTACGAGGGCGGCGAGCACCGCCGGGTCGACCCCTACCGCGACCGCCTCGCCCACGCCTGCGCCGTCGACTCCTACCTGGTGGTGGAGTCGCTGTGGTCCGCCCTGCACCACGTCGGCGCGCTCGACCCCGCCGGACCGGACGGGGACGGGGACGGGGCGGACGGTGGTGGTGCCGGGCCGCACGGATCCGTGGACGCGGTGGTCTCCGTCCAGGAGCACGGCATGGTGCCCGCCGCCCTGCTGGGCCGCCTGCTCGGCGCCCGGGCGATCGACCCGCGGGTGGCGCTGCGCTGCCGCGACAAGGCCCTGCAGAAAGCGGCCTGGCGGGCCGCCGGCATCCCCACCGCGGACTGGGCCGTCGTCCCCGACGCGGGCCGCGGCAGCGTCGCCCGGGCCGCCGCCGCGGCCGGGGTGGCCGCCCCGTACGTGGTCAAGCCGACCGCCGGAGCGGCCACCATCGGCGTCGCCGCCGCCGACGGACCGGCCCAACTC